>JAKBAU010000231.1 GCA_021808875.1 Pseudomonadota bacterium
GCGTTCGATCAGCTACCCGAATCAGTTTTGCGCCGCACGGTTGGCTGCTACATCTGCTCGCCGTCCAATCCGGAGGGAGCGGTCGCGAACCACCTGTATTGGCAGAACCTGTTCGCCCTGGCTGACCGCTACGACTTCACGGTTTTCGCGGATGAGTGTTATGCGGACATCTATTGGGGCACCCGCCCCCAGGGCGCGCTCTCGGTTCGTCATCTCTTGAGCGGAAGTTTCGCGCGCCTGCTTACTTTCCACTCCTTATCCAAGCGCTCTGCGCTTCCGGGACTGCGGTCGGGTATCGTCGCCGGAGACGCGAAGCTGATTGCGGCCTTCACGGCCTGGCGGAACTATGCAGGTCCTCAGGTTCCCATACCCTTGCAGATGGCCAGCGCCGCGGCCTGGAGCGATGAGGCTCACGTTGCGGAGAATCGGGCGCTTTATGCGGAGCGATTCGCTGCGGCGCGGCGTATTCTTGGCAATCGCGCGCGCATACCCGACGCCGGGTTCTTTCTGTGGCTCAAGACGGGTGATGGCGAGGCGGCAACCGTTAAGCTGTGGCGGGAGGCGGGCATACGGGTGGTCCCTGGCGCCTATATGGGCCGGCCGGCGGTGGCCACCGATCCCTCTTCCAATCCAGGCATTCCTTACATCCGCGTTGCGCTCGTTAGTGATTTGTCAACCATTAAGGCAGCTATTGAAACATTGGGTGAACTTCTTTTCACCCCGGGAGCGTGAGCATGCCAGCCCGTCGCAGCCTTGGCGTCTATCAACCGCGATCGCGCAAGAATGCCCTCGCGGACCAGCTGGCCGAAGCCAGGCTGGCGATGGCTCGGTTCCTGCGGTCTCTCACCATGCGTCTGACCGGCCTGCTACTGTTCGCCGGCACGAGCGCGGCGCTTCTGGCCCTTGTTACCTACAATTCGGCTGATGCAAGCCTCGACAATGCCACCGGAGCTGCGCCTACCAATCTGCTAGGCAGCTTCGGCGCCGTGGCCGCCGACCTGATGCTGCAGACGTTCGGCATTGCCGCACTTGCTCTCTTGACGCCGCCGGCGGTGTGGGGCGTAAAGGCCCTGGCTGGCAAGCCGCCCCCCGAAGCAACCTGGCGTGCGCTGTCGTGGCCCATTGGGGCGATACTGATTGCCGCCGGTCTGGGAATCCTGCCGGCACCCCAAGCACTTCCCGCCGGAGCCGGTGGACTGATCGGCATTGCCGCGGCCGGTCTCGCCGGTCATGTCGGTGCCGTCTATCTTCAGCCCTGGGTCAGCATCGCACTGCCATTGCTGCTTTTGCTCATAGGCCTGCCCTTGAGCTTCGTTGCTACAGGCCTGCGCGTCAGGACGCTGCTGCGAGGCACCTCGGGGCTGGCCGTCGGGGTATTCTGGCTGGTAACGCATCTGAGCCCATCGCGACTACCCAAACTGAAGCTTCCGGGTTTCGGCACTGCCACGGATGAGAGCCCGGCAGCGCAAGACCTCGCCGATGGAGGGCCGGCTGACGACGGGGAGGAAGAGACCGAGGACACAGAGGATCTCGGCTTGGATCTTCGTCCCGAGCCGATCGCTGCGGACAGACTTGCTGAGCGCCGTGAAAATCGCATCAAGCGCGATGCCGCTCGCCGTGAAAAGCAGAAGCCAACCCGTCAGCCAGCACTCGCATTGTCCGCCGGTGAATACCAGATGCCTCCTCTCGGTCTTCTCGCCGAGCCAGTGCAGCATGCCGATCACCGTATGCTCTCCGACGAGGCCCTAGAAGAAAATGCCCGCATGCTCGAGGCTGTATTGGGGGATTTCGGGGTGCGCGGACGCATCGTGGCGGTTCGTCCAGGCCCGGTGGTCACACTCTATGAATTCGAGCCTGCTGCCGGGGTGAAGTCCTCGCGCGTTATCAGCCTTTCCGACGACGTCGCCCGCTCCATGAGCGCTGTCGCAGCGCGTATCGCCGGCATTCCAGGGCGCAACGTGATCGGCATTGAGCTTCCCAACCAGGACCGTGAGACAGTGTTTTTGCGCGAGCTGTTGTCGGCCGGGGAATATGAAAAGGCTCGAGCACCTTTGGTTCTGGCGCTTGGCAAGACCATAGGTGGCGAACCGGTCATGGCCGATCTTGCCAAGATGCCTCACCTTCTGATTGCAGGCACTACCGGTTCGGGAAAATCAGTCGCTATCAACACCATGATCCTCTCGCTCCTCTACCGCATGCCGCCGGAGTTGTGCCGACTGATCATGATCGATCCCAAAATGCTGGAATTGTCCGTCTATGAAGGCATTCCGCATCTTCTGTCACCGGTCGTCACCGATCCCAAAAAAGCGGTGGTCGCGCTCAAATGGGCAGTGCGCGAGATGGAAGAACGTTATCGCAAGATGTCCAAGCTGGGTGTGCGCGGCATTGAGGCGTTTAACGATCGGGTGCGCAAGGCCAAAGACAAGGGAGAAGTCCTCAAACGCACGGTGCAGACCGGGTTCGACCGGGAAACCGGAAGGCCGGTTTACGAGGACGAAATTCTCGAACTTGAGCCCATGCCTTACATTGTGATCGTTGTTGATGAGATGGCAGATCTCATGATGGTCAGCGGCAAAGAGATCGAGGGTGCCGTGCAGCGGCTCGCACAAATGGCACGCGCCGCTGGACTACATCTGATCGCAGCCACACAGCGGCCCTCGGTCGATGTTATTACCGGAACGATCAAGGCCAATTTCCCGACCCGAATCTCATTTCAGGTTACGAGCAAAATCGACAGCCGCACCATCCTTGGCGAGCAGGGAGCCGAGCAGCTGCTAGGACAGGGTGACATGCTCTACATGATGGCTGGAGGACGCATCTGCCGCGTGCATGGACCATTCGTCTCCGACCATGAGGTCGAAGACGTCGTGCGTTTCCTCAAGTCTCAGGGCACACCAAACTATCTTGATGCTGTTACCGAGGAGCCGGACGGCGATACTGGCGACGATCCTTATGGCGTGTTTGGCGGCGGCAATGGTGACGCCGGAGACGAACTGTATGACAAGGCGCTTGCCATCGTCGCGCGCGACCGCAAGGTATCTACATCCTATATCCAGCGGCGCCTCACCATCGGCTACAACCGCGCGGCGCGGCTGATCGAGCGGATGGAAGAGGAAGGCGTGATCTCAAAGCCCAACCACAAGGGCCAGCGTGAAGTGCTTCTTCCTGATCACCCCAATTAAGCCCGTTTTCGTCACCTGCCCCCACCACGGGTACTGGCCCGCAAATCCCAACCGGGATTACCGATGACCCGGGCCGGAACCAGGTCCGCATCCGGATATTTCTTCACCTTGCTGCCGCGCAGCTGGGCGCAGCAGCAGCGCCGACGCCGATGGCTAAGGGAGGATGCGTGCGTCGCACTCGGGCCGGCAGAGGATGATCACCGCGATGCCAGGCAGGAGCGGCTTGATCAGATGCGGACGAAATGGGCGCGCCCGCCTGAACGGATGGAGGAGGAAGACGTGCCCAATGGCCTGTCACGAACTGCGCGCTGGACCTTCAAGGGCAAAACCGTCTTCCTGCCTCCTATCGCGTTTGCTTAAGGTTATCCAGCCTCACAATGAGGACAGATAGGCAGAAATATCCCGCACCTGCTGGTCGGTCATGTGCGCGACGTTACTATGCATGATCATGTTCTGCCGCTCGTTGTCACGGAACGCGAGTAGCTGTGTAGCAAGATACTCACGGTGCTGGCCGGCGAGACGCGGTATCGTCGCGCTACCTGCACCCGTTGGACCATGACAGAGCTGACAGGCCGGAACCTGCTCCGAGGCAATACCCTTCTCGAAGATCTCCTTACCGGCAGCAATTTCCTTGGGATTCTGACCGAGGTCGGGAGGTGGTGGTGGCAGCGCCGAGAAGTAATTGGCGACCTTGTCAATCACTTCATCGGTCAGCCGGTTGGCCATGCCCCACATATAAGCCTGCGCATGCGGGTCATCGCGTTTGCGGTCCCGGAAATTATGCAACTCCCGGACGAGATACTGTTCATTCTGTGCAGCGAGGTTGGGGAAAATGGGTGAGGTGGAGATCCCACGGTCACCATGGCACTGGCTGCAGACCTGGGAGACAGTCTGTGGCTCCGGCGGCACCTTCGTCTTTGGTGCCGCGACAGCCTGGGCGCCCAGGATGGCTGTGCCCGCAAGCAGAGCAACTGCGATCTTCTTCATAGTCAGAGTCTCCACTCAGAACGCCAGCCAGAGATAGGCATAGAGCGTATTATTGTCCGAAGCATTGGCTCCAAGGCCATTGTAGTTATGGGTGGCACCGTCGAACTTGCCATAAATGGTGTAGGCTAAACCGAGTTTGGTATTGAGGTAGGGGAGGTAGTCGGCTTCCAGGATAATACCGTTACTGTCAGGTTTCCCGTTTGCTGACGTAAAGACAAGCGGTTCGGGATTACCATAGGTATCGAAGAGATCGATGCTGCCACCAATCATGCGGTCATAAAAGTATGAGAAGCTCGCCCGGGCGGTGTTCAGGGTATCGCCGGACGCCTTGAAGTTCGTGCTGTTGGCAAGATTATAAGAATTGATGGTGCTGTTGAGGGTCCGGTTTTCATGGATCCAGGTCGCCTCAACCGCAAAGATGTTATGCGTTGCAATGTACTGGTACTGGGTATCGAGGGCCACATCAACGTAGCTGTCCGTCGGACCTGCGGACAACGTCTGACAGGGGCCCGAGGAGGTCGTGTAGACATCCACGGGATTGCCGGCCGCGTTGGTCAACTGGGTGAGTACATTGCAGGCACCTGCAACGCGCGTCTGGGCTGCCATGCCATAGGTTCCCACCTCAAAGGAGTTGACACCCCAGTCCCACTCACCAGCGAAGCGCCAGTAGGGAGCGCCACCACTGATCAGCGTCTGGGCAGCCGTATCGTAAGGTTGGCCGACACCCTGAGGCGCAGAGGTATAAACGCCGAACTCTCCGTACCAGATATCATTGAGCATGGCATACGCGGTAACACCGGCAACGTTGCCGGCCAGAGATTGGTCGATGAGCGTCGCGGCCTCCGGCGTCGCGGCTGCAGACCCTGTCATATAGGGGTTGTACCAGGCAGGAACCGTGTTCCACAGATCCTGTACCGTCGGGTTGTTGTTGAGGCTGATGCCCCAATTGAACTTGTTGCCCTGCCACATCATGTTGTTGGCATAGCGGATGTCGGTGTTATCCATTCCCACTGAGCCGCTGGTAGGATCATAGGTCAGCTGGATGAAGCTGCCGATATGGGGCGTGATCTCGCCAGCATAGAACAGACTGAGCTGCTGCGGAAATGACGTCGTGTTGTTTTGAGCGTGCCCCAGACCATTGCTGTCAGGCTGCGACGCCGATGTATGCAGGTAGGAGGCGACGAACATCGCCGAAACCGGTGAGAAAAAGCTGAGCTCGAGACTGCGATGCCGTGCCGTCGTGTCCTGGACCTGCTTGCGATTGTTGATGACGTAACCATTCAGCTTGAAGCGGCGCCCAAAGGGCGTCAGTTCGGGAAACACGGTGTGGCAGGCCTCGCACGCAAGCCCGGTCTGCCGCGCATAGCTGGGTACCGCGGCCGCCGGTCCGCCCGAGGCAGCCCAGAGGCTCATGGCCCCTAGGCCTATGAGCAATGCCGCCTTGCCAGGCGTGCGACGCGACATAGATGTCATGATACTATCCCCTCTCCTGTGACCAGAAGTTCCTTACACGGGTGTT
>JAKBAU010000232.1 GCA_021808875.1 Pseudomonadota bacterium
GCGCTGCAAAGTCCTGATATCGGAGTACCTCTGGGTCCGCCTCGATTATGTCGTGGTCGCCGGACGTGCCATCGATGCAGCGATGCGTGAGCGTCTCGCCGCTGACTGGACGACTGGGCAGGGAGTACACCTGGCGCGAGCCGTCGATGAGCCGCCAAGTCTTTTCAATGCCGCCTACCGCAGCACCCACACCGCTGCAGATATGGCCGCTGACCTGCAGTTGTGGCGGGAACTCTGGCGCGAGGCGACAGGGACGCAGGTGCGTTGCCAAGTGATCGATCCTGAGCAGGCGCAGGTGCGGGTCAGCGTCTTGCATCAGCCGCAGGCCATGTGGTTGTCGGAGATGCTGCCGGCCCTCGAAAGCATGGGACTGCGCGTCATCAGCGAGACCAGTTTCAGTCTCGTCGATGCTAAATCGTGCGCCTATCTGCATGAATTGTGGGTGCAGTGGCCGACTCCGGTGGACGCGACTGACCTGACCCTGATCGCCGCTGCCTTGTCGGCTTGCTGGCAGGGGCGGACCTATGTCGATACGTTTAATCGTCTGCTTTTGGCGGCACAACTACCCTTGCAGGCGGTGCAGGTTTTGCGCGCTTACGCCGCCTATATGCAGCAGATCCGCTTACCGTATAGCCAACAGGGGGTGAGCGATGTCTTGCTGCGCTATCCGGAACTAACGCGCCAGCTTTGGCAGGCTTTTGTTCGCCGCCTGACGAGTCGTGAGCCTTGTTTCGATGTCACCTGGGCGCAGACGCTGGCTCAGGTCGGCAATTTGCATGAAGATGCCATCTTTCGCGCCTACGCCGAGTTGATCGCGGCGACGGTGCGCAGCAATGCCCTGCAGACACCGCCACCGGTGGTGCTCGCTTTCAAATTGGCGCCACAGGGAGGCTTGTGGCCGCTGCCACGGCCGTGGAAGGAAATATTTGTTTACGGCCCGGACTTCGAGGGAATTCATCTGCGTTTTGGGCCCTTGGCGCGTGGCGGTATTCGCTGGTCGGAACGCTGCGATGACTACCGCACCGAGGTGCTCGGACTGGTCAAGGCGCAGCAGGTCAAGAACTCCCTGATCGTGCCCGTCGGGGCGAAAGGTGGCTTTGTCCTGCGCCGTCGTGACCTGGATCCGCGTGCGCGCCAACAGGCCGGGGCATCCGCTTATGATCGCTTCATCGACGCCCTCCTTGAGCTGACCGATAGCCTCGTGGCGGACCAAGTCCAGCATCCGGAGGGCCTGCTCTGCCACGATGCCGACGATCCTTATCTGGTGGTGGCGGCGGACAAAGGCACGGCGAACTTTTCCGACCGGGCCAATGCGCGCAGCGAAGCCCATCATTTTTGGCTGGGAGACGCTTTCGCCTCGGGTGGCGAGCATGGTTACGACCACAAGAAGATGGGAATCACCGCCCGTGGCGCCATGCTTTCGCTACAACGACATCTGCTCTTGCTGCAACGGCAGGACCGCGCTTATACCTGTCTTGGCATCGGTGATATGTCAGGAGATGTCTTTGGCAATGGCATGTTGCTGGATCGCAAGATGCAACTACTGGCCGCCTTCAATCATGCGCACATCTTTATCGATCCGGCGCCGGACGAGGCGGCGTGGACAGAGCGGCAGCGTCTTTTTGCCCTGCCCGGGTCGAGCTGGAATGACTACGACCGGCGTCGATTGTCGCCGGGAGGCGCCATCTATGCGCGTAGCGACAAGTCGATCGACGTGAGCGAGGCGGCGCGGCAGCGGCTCGATCTGCCGGCGACGGTGATGACGCCCGACGCTCTGATTCAGGCCTTGCTCTGTGCTCCGGTCGACGTGATCTGGAATGGCGGTATCGGCACCTATGTCAAAGCCGCCGCCGAGCGCCATGCTGATGCCGCCGATCCCAGCAATGACGCACTGCGCGTCGATGCCTGCCGCTTGCGTGCCAGCATCGTTTGTGAGGGGGGTAACCTGGGTATGACGCAGCGGGCACGGGTCGAGTACGCCTTGACGGGCGGCTTGTGCTATGCTGATTTCATCGACAACTCGGCGGGCGTCGATTGTTCCGACCGTGAGGTCAATATCAAGCTCCTTCTGCAAGCGCCGGTGCGCGAAGGGCGTTTGACTCTGGCGCAGAGGAACGCCTTGCTGAGCTCTCTCCAGGATGAGGTCGCCGAGCGGGTTCTGGCGGATAACCGCATGCAGGCCTTCCTGCTCGGCGTCGCGGCGGCGCAGCAAGCCAGTCGACATCATGAATTCTTCGATTTCATCAGTTATCTCGAACGGTACGCTGATCTCGATTGCCAGCTCGAAGCCTTGCCGGACCTGCGCACCTGGCAAAAACGCCTGGTGCAGGAGCAGTGGCTGACTCGGCCGGAGCTGGCCATCCTCCTCGCTTACGCCAAGAATCTGCTGAAATTCAAGCTCACCGATCTGCGCCTGGCCGATGACGAGATCTGTCGGCATGAGTTGCTACGGGCTTTTCCGGCGTCCTTGTGTCGTGATGCGACGGAGGATCTTTTCAAACACCCCTTGCGCCACGCGCTGGTGGCGACGGAACTCGCCAATGACTGGGTGCACAAGCTCGGTATCACCAGCTTGCAACGATTGAGTCAGCGCCGGCATGTCCGGCTTGCACTACAGGCTCGCGCCTTCATCGAAATACGCCGTTGTTTTGCCCTGGAGGAGATCTGGCATGACCTGCTCGATCCGGCCTGTCGTGCGCCCGAGGACTGGGCCGATCAGGCACAGCGTTGCGCGCGCCAGGCGGTGCTCTGGCTGATGGGCGAGGAGAGCAGCATCCCCTTGTCGATCGACGTCGACGCTCTTCTCGACATCCTCCTGCAACGCCCTGCGATCGCCGAACGTCTCGCTGCTTGGCAGGCGGCAGGGGCCGCCCGGCCGCGCTGTCAGTTGGCCCTTGAGCAGGCGGTGCATCTGCTCGAGCTCGATTATCTGGCGCGCACTGCCGGGGTGGCGGCGGATCGCGTGCAAGCGCTGCTGGATCAGCTGGAGGAGATGCTCGGCCTGCAGCAGTTGCAGCAGAAGCTGCAGGAACAGACGGTGCTCAATACCTGGCAGGCGCAGGCGCGAGAGGCGACCATCGAGTCCTGGCGTGACTTGCGGCGCAGCTTGCTCCTGCAGGCTTTGCGCTGTGGCCAGATCCTGCTCCCCGAAGAGCGTCTGCGCGAGTGGCAAGGCCTGTGCGCACGTCTGACACCGGAAGATTACCAGCAGCCGGGGCTGTACACGGTGTTGACGCGACTGATCCAGGGGCTGCTGGAGGAAGCAGGTGGCGCTGACTGAGGGCGTCGATCTAAAGCTGCTGCATGAGACGTAGCAGGGAGCGACCGAAGCGCTCGATCTTGCCCTGACCGATGCCGTGGATGTCGAGCAGGTCGTCGACGCTGCGTGGCTGTCGTCGTGCCAGCTCGCGCAAAGATTTGTCATGCAGCAGGGTGTAGGGCGGGACGCCCAGGCGTTCCGCCTCCAGGCGTCGCCAGGCGCGCAGGAGATCGAAGCGTTTCTGCTGCCCGGCGTCGAGCTGGTTTTCTTGACTCGTGCTGTGCTGGCGGCGGAGCGCTGTGCGACGGAAATGGATGCGTGTCTCGCCGCGCAGCAACGGTCGGGCGCTCTCGCTCAGGGCGAGGCTGCCGTGGCGCTCAGGCTGGGCGTAGAGGTGGCCGGTGGCGAGCAGCTGGCGCAGAACATTGCGCCAGGCGCGTTCATCCAGATCCTGGCCGATGCCGAAGGTCGACAGTGTATGGTGACCGTGTCGCTGGATCGCTTCGGTCATCTCGCCGCGCAAAATAGCGATGATGTGCAGGCTACCGAATCTCTGCCCGGAACGATAGACGGCTGACAGGGCTTTGCGCGCGGCTTCGCTGCCATCCCAGACTTCTGGCGGGTTGAGGCAGGTGTCGCAGCGTCCGCAGGCTTGCGCCGACTCGCCAAAATAGGCGAGCAGGGCGACGCGCCGACAGCCAGCACTCTCGCAATAGGCGAGCAGGGCGTCGAGCTTGCTCTTCTCGATGCGCTTGCGTGGCGCTTCGCTCGCCGATTCTTCGATGCGCCGTCGCTGCAGGACGACGTCCTGCAGGCCATAGAGCATGAGCACTTCCGCATCATCGCCGTCGCGTCCGGCGCGTCCGGTCTCTTGATAATAGGCCTCGATAGAGGCCGGCATATCGAGATGGACGACGAAGCGCACATCGGGTTTGTCGATGCCCATGCCGAAGGCGACCGTCGCGACCATGATCTGCTGCTCCTCGCGCAGGAAGCGTCGCTGATGCGCGGCTCGTGTCGCGCTATCGAGGCCGGCATGATAGGGCTGCGCCGCATAGCCTTGCTGGCAGAGCCAGGCGGCGAGCTCATCGACCTTGCGCCGGGATTGGCAGTAGATGATGCCCGATTCCGTTCGATGTCGGCGGAGAAATTCCAGAATCTGGACGCGCGCCTGCGTCTTTTCCTGCACGACATAACGCAGGTTGGGGCGATCGAAGCTGCTGATAAAGACGCCGTCTTCGGGCAACTGCAGTCTTTGCAGAATCTCGTCACGGGTGCTCAGGTCGGCGGTCGCCGTCAGGGCCAGGCGGGGAATGTCGGGGTAGCGCTGATGCAGCGTCGTCAGCTGCAGGTAGTCGGGTCGGAAGTCGTGTCCCCACTGTGAGACACAGTGGGCTTCATCGATGGCGAACAGAGCCAGATCCGAGTTGGCGTGGAGCTGATCGAGCAGGTCGAGAAAGCGTGCCTGCAACAGGCGTTCCGGAGCGACATAGAGCAATTTGATGGCGCCGGCGAGGATCTGTCTTTCGATCTCCTCGGTCTGTTTCCAGTCCTGAGCGGAGTTCAAGTAGGCGGCTTCGATGCCGAGCTGGTGCAGGGCGTCGACCTGGTTCTGCATCAGGGCGATGAGAGGGGAAACGACGACGGTCAGTCCCGGCAGCTGGAGGGCGGGCAATTGATAACAGAGGGACTTGCCCGCTCCGGTCGGCATCAGGACGAGAGCATCCCGTCCGGCCAGGACGTGCTCGATGATGGTCTCTTGTTGGCCACGAAACGAGGCATAACCGAAGACGCGCTGTAGGGTTTGCAAAGGGGTTGCCATGTTCGCATCATACCATGTTGCGGGATATTCTCGTCGCTGAGCTTGCTTCTAGACGAACGGTCTACTACAATGGCGCCATGAAAGCAGACCCATCTTATCAAGATACTCGTGAACATCTCTTGGCCGTGGCTGAAGAGCTGATCTGTGGTCGTGGCTTCGCCGCCTGTGGCTTGGCCGAGATCTTGCAGAGAGCGCAGGTGCCGAAGGGTTCTTTTTATCATTATTTCGCCTCCAAGGAGGCTTTCGGTGTGGCGCTCTTGCAGCGCTATTTCGATCGCTATGTCGATGAGTTGCAAGAGCGTCTGCTCGGCGACGACGCGACGGCCGGACGACAGCGACTGATCGCCTATTTTGCCGCCTGGGTCGAGCGCATGCGTGAACGCGCCTGTATGCAGGGCTGTTTTGCGGTCAAGCTGTCGGCTGAGGTCGCTGATCTGTCAGAACCCATGCGCACCACCTTGGTGCAGGGTATGGCGCGTATCGAAGCGGTCCTGGCACAGGCCTTGGCGCAGGTGCAGCCGCCCCTGGTCGGACAGGCGCCGCACGCCTGTGCCGCTGA
>JAKBAU010000233.1 GCA_021808875.1 Pseudomonadota bacterium
AGCGAACGGTCACGCTGACCGAATCCGGCAATGAGCGCATGGATGCGGCGTTGCGTGATGTGGGGCTGCTCACCGTAGGTGATCTTTATGATATCGAAAACATCACCCTCTTGCACCATGTCAATCAGGCGCTGAAGGCCCACAAGCTGTTCTTCAAGGACCGCGACTACATCGTCAAGGATCGTGAAGTCATGATCATTGACGAGTTCACCGGCCGCATGATGCCGGGTCGGCGTTATTCGGAGGGACTGCATCAGGCGTTGGAAGCCAAAGAGGGCGTGGAGATCCAGCCGGAAAACGTGACCTTGGCTTCGATCACCTTCCAGAATTACTTCCGCCTTTACAAGAAGCTTGCCGGCATGACCGGAACGGCGCTGACCGAGGCGGCGGAATTCATGGACATATATAAGCTCGATGTCATTGAAATTCCGACCAATCTTCCTATCGCACGCCTAGACCATGACGATGAGGTCTATCGTTCTGTGCCAGAGAAATATAATGCGATAGTCAAACTCATTCAGGATTGTCAAAGCCGTGGCCAGCCAGTCCTAGTTGGAACGGTCTCGATCGAAAAATCCGAAGAGCTTTCTGCTTTGCTGAAAAAAAAGAAGATCGCACACAGCGTTCTCAATGCTCGCTACCATGAGCAGGAAGCCAGCATCGTGGCCCAGGCAGGCGTTTGCGGTGCGGTCACCATTGCTACCAACATGGCGGGCCGAGGTACCGATATTCAGCTCGGTGGTAACGCCGATATGCGCATCAAGAACGAACTTAGTGCCATCACCGATGATGCCGAACGAGCGCGCATGACGGAAAAGATCCGCGAAGAAGTTGCGGAAAACAAGAAGAAGGCTCTGGCCGCCGGCGGCCTCTACATCGTCGGAACCGAACGCCATGAGAGCCGGCGTATCGATAACCAGCTTCGTGGTCGCTCCGGTCGCCAGGGCGATCCAGGAGCATCCAAGTTTTTCCTGTCGCTGCAGGACGATCTGATGCGCATATTCGGTTCGGATCGCATGGAATCGGTGCTCAAGCGCATCGGTCTTCAAGAAGATGAAGCCATTGCCCACCCATGGGTGAACAAGGCTCTAGAAAAAGCACAACAGAAGGTCGAGGACCGCAATTTCGAGATCCGCAAAAATATCCTCAAATATGATGATGTGCTCAATGATCAGCGACGTGTCATATTTGAGCAGCGCAAGGAGATCATGGAAAGTGACGATGTCGCCGATCAGATCAAGGAATTTCGTGCGACAGTGATCGACGAGCTGGTGGCCCGCCACATTCCGGAAAAGGCCTATGCGGAACAGTGGGATTCTGCCGGGTTGGAGGAGGAGGTCCGCACCATATTCGGATTGGAATTGCCGGTGGTAGAATGGGCCAAAGAGGAAGGAATTGCAGAAGAAGAGGTCCACGAGCGATTGACCAAAGCCGTGGAGGAACGGGCCGCGGAACGGGCTGCCAATTTTGGGCCTGACATCATGCGTTATGTCGAAAAGACCGTTCTACTGCAGACCCTGGACCACAACTGGCGGGAGCATATCGTCAACCTTGATCATCTGCGCCAATATGTGGGACTGCGCGGCTATGGTCAGCTCGACCCTCTCAACGAGTACAAGCAGGAAGCCTTCGCCCTCTTTGAAGCTCTGATCTCCAAGTTGCGTACCGACGTGGTCAGCCAGCTGCTGCAGCTGCAGATCAATGTCGAGGCGCCACCGACGCTGGAGGAGCCCAGTCTGCAACAACTTCAGGCACTGCATGTGGACCCCTATACCGGGGAAAATGAGTTCGACAGCGCCGACTATGGTGCCGCCATTGCCAGGACCAACACTCCCTTCGTCCACCGCAACGAGAATGTGCAGGTCGATCCAAACAATCCGCAAACCTGGGGCAAAGTGCAGCGTAACGCACCATGTCCCTGTGGGTCAGGCCGCAAGTTCAAGCACTGCCATGGAGCCTTGGTGTAGGCGAGGCGACTGGCCCCAACAGGCTTTGTCCGAGCTGCTGACGTGGCGTCATGCAGCGAGCTCTTGACGGTGCCAAACCTGAGACAGGCAAGAAGGTTCGTCCCATCTTAAGTCTTGCGGTCGTCGGGACCTTGAGCTCGACGGCGCCGCAGACGGGGCTTTTCAACAACTGGGTTTGCGGCGCAAGCTGGCAGGGCAGCTCAGGGACCTACCAGCATGCCGCAATCCTTTCGTATTGAAATCGGTCAGCCCACCATCAATGCCATCCTGCGCAAAGTCCGCGCCTTTGAGTGGCACGAAGCACCTCAGGGGCCCGGACTTGATGACAGCTGGGCCTATGGCGCCAACCTCAAATACATGCGTGAGCTGTGCCGCTATTGGGTTGAGAACTACGACTGGTTTCATTGGCAGGACCAGCTCAATCGGTTTGCCCAATACCGGGCTGAAATCGAGGGGCTATCCATTCATTTCTATCATGAGCCGGGTTCTGGGCCCGCGCCACGCCCTCTCATCCTCAGTCATGGCTGGCCAGGCTCGGTATTTGAGTTCCTTCACATCATCGATCAGCTCGCTCATCCTGAACGCCATGGCGGAGATGTCCGCGACGCATTTACTGTGATTGTGCCCTCGCTTCCGGGCTATGGCTTTTCGGGCAAGCCCCAGCGACCGATCTCGCCGCGAACGATTGCCCGTATGTTCGATCGCCTCATGACTGAGGTACTGAACCTGCCGGGCTACATCGCGCAGGGAGGTGATTGGGGTTCGGCGATTTCGGGCTGGATGGGTTATGAAGGCAAGGGTTGCAGGGCAGTCCATCTCAACATGATGGGCTGGCGTACGCCCGGTGACACGCCGCTGAGCGAAGAAGAAAGGGAGCATGCCGCTCGCGCGGAACAGCTGTTCAACATGGAGGGCGCCTATTTCCGCGAACAGTCCACAAAACCTCAGACCTTGTCCTATGCGATGATGGATTCACCGGTCGGAGCCTGCGCCTGGATCGTCGAGAAATTTTACGGCTGGTCAGACATCCGCAGTGATTTTGAGGCCGTCTATTCCAAGGATCAGCTGCTCACCAATGTCATGATCTACCTGGTGTCGCGCAGCTTCAACACGGCAAGTTGGCTTTATCGCGGCCTGTTCGAGGATTTAAGTGGCGAGCCTGTGCCGCCAGGAGCGAGGATCGAACGGCCCGTGGCCATCGCCCGCTTCCCGGTCGATCTCATCCCGTTTCCCCCACGCAGCCAGGTCGAACGCAGCATGAATGTGGTTCGCTGGAGCGAATTTGCCGAGGGCGGCCATTTTGCCGCGCTTGAGCGTCCCAACGATATCGTATACGATATACAGAATTTCGCCCAAGGATTAGGCTAAATGCGCAGTGCGCGACTTGTTCACATCGTCAGCTGTCATGCTGAAGGGGAGGTCGGAGAGGTCATCGTCGGTGGGGTCGCGCCGCCACCTGGTAACACAGTATGGGAGCAGTCACGTTTCATAGCCCGGGACGGACGGCTGCGCAGCTTTGTCCTCAACGAACCGCGCGGCGGAGTATTCAAGCATGTCAGCCTCCTTGTACCGCCAAAGACAGCTGGCGCCGACATGGGTTGGATCGTCATGGAACCGGAAGATACGCCGCCCATGTCCGGATCCAATTCGATGTGTGTGGCCACAGTGTTATTGGAGACCGGCATCCTGCCGATGTACGAACCCCAGACCATCTTGCATATCGAGGCGCCTGGCGGTGTAGTGGAGGCAACGGCCGCCTGTCGTGACGGCAAGGTCGAGTGGATCCGCATCCGTAATGTTCCGTCCTTTGCTGATCGTCTGGATGCGCCCCTCGAGGTGGAGGGCTTGGGCACACTCACCGTCGACACGGCTTATGGCGGCGACAGCTTTGTGATCGCTGATGCCCGTGCACTGGGCTTCGCCTTACGCCCCGATGAAGCGCGCGATCTCGCGGAAGCTGGCATCCGAATTACCAGAGCTGCCAACCAGCAGCTGGGTTTCCGCCACCCGGAAAATCCGGACTGGGATCATATCTCCTTCTGCCTTTTGGCGGCCCCCATTACGCAGCAGGGCGATTGCTGGGTCGGCCGCAATACCGTCGCCATACAGCCAGGTAAGCTGGATCGTTCACCCTGCGGTACCGGCTGCTCCGCGCGAATGGCCGTGCTTCATGCGCGCGGCATCTTGAGGACAGGCGACAGATTCATTGGACGCTCGATCATCGACAGTGTGTTTCACTGCCGCATCGAGGATGTGGCCAAGGCTGGCCACCGCTCCGCTATCATTCCCAGCATTCAGGGCCGCGCCTTTATCACCGGCACGCACCAGCTGATGCTGGACCCGAGCGATCCTTGGCCCGAGGGCTACAAGCTCTCCGACACCTGGCCAAAGCTTGCCTGAGCGTCAGATGAGATCACGTCCCATCGCCAGATATTTGTCACGGCGCTGCTGCTTGAGCTGGGCCGGCAGCAGCGTGCTCAATTCGTTCAGGGACCGCGCGATGGTTTCTCCCACCGCCTGAATGGCTTCATCAGGCGCCCGGTGTGCCCCGCCCAATGGTTCGGATACAATGCCATCGATCAGCTTCAGATCGAGCAGATCCTGAGCCGAAATACGCATTGCCGCCGCCGCCTCCTGGGCTTTGTCAGCGGAGCGCCACAGTATCGACGCGCAACCTTCCGGCGAGATTACCGCATAGATGGCATGTTCCAGCATGAATACGCGGTTGGCCACGGCAATGCCCAGTGCACCACCAGACATGCCCTCGCCGATGATCATCGCAATAAAGGGTACCTTCAGGTTGAGGCTCTTTTCGGTAGCACGCGCGATCGCCTCTGCCTGCCCCCGCTCCTCGGCCCCCACCCCAGGATAGGCACCAGCCGTGTCAACGAAGGAAAGCACCGGCAGACCAAAGCGCTCCGCCAGGTCAAACAGGCGCACGGCCTTACGGTAACCCTCCGGCATGGCCATGCCGAAATTGTGCTTAAGGCGCGACTGGGTATCGTTACCTTTTTCATGGCCAAGCACGGCGACAGCCTGGCCGCGAAAGCGCCCGAGACCAGCCATCACCGCCTGGTCCTCCCCAAACTGGCGATCGCCCGCCAGGAGCGTGAACTCGTCGATCAATCCGCTCAGATAATCCGAAAAATGTGGCCGCGCCGGGTGCCTGGCGACCAGGGCCTTCTGCCAGGGCGACAGCCTGGCATAGGTCTCCTTAATCAGCCCCGAGACCCTCGCCTGCAGGCGTCCAACGTCCTCCTCGATGTTCATCGAGGGGTCTTGCTCGGCCAGCTGGCGTAGCTCGACTATTTTACCTTCGAGTTCAGCAATCGGGCGTTCAAAGTCCAGATAAACGTGCATCTTTGCTCAGAAATTCCGTTCTGCTAGGCACGGGGAAAATGCCGCGGAAAATGGCCCGCGGCCCTGGTAATGTCAACAAACACGGCTGGGCGGCACCATATGCCCCCCCTTAACGAAAAGTACCCTGACTTCAATCCTTTAACGATCTCCCCGCGCGGCGACGCCACCCGTTTGCAGTCGCCCCAGCCCTTCGATCACCCGCTCCTGGCAGCTTGGTGCTGGCTGCTT
>JAKBAU010000234.1 GCA_021808875.1 Pseudomonadota bacterium
AGGCTAGGCGTAAAACTATGCCAGCGCGGACGAGCGGGATTCAAACTTACCGAAGACGGCGCGCAGGTCTTCTCAGAGGCCCAGAAACTATTCTCCGCCATCCACAGTTTTGATCTGCGCGCCAGCGCGTTGCGCGCACGGATCCGCTCCAACATCGTGATCGGCTTCGTCGATAGCATGATCACCGATCCGAATGCCAAGATTGCTGACCTGCTCAAGCAATTTTGTTCGAGCATAAGAGACGTTCAGATCACAATGGAGGTAAAATCTCCAAATGAACTTTTACGGAATCTGCTCGATGATAAAATCCATGTTGCCATAGGTAGTTTCCCTAAAATCCTGCTTGGTCTCAATTACGTAAAGCTTTATGACGAGCCACATTTCTTCTATTGCGGCAGCCGACATCCATTATTTGCAATGCAGGACGCGCAGATATCTCAGGATATCATCTCGCAGCAACGTTTAATTTCGCGTGGCTATTGGGGATCACACGACACCAAACATATCAGGTCTGAGCGCGGCAACGCGACGGTCAATAACATGGAGGCCGCGGCCCACCTTATTTTGTCGGGCGAATATCTCGGCTATTTGCCGGCGCATTATGCGGCGTCATGGGTAGCCCGGGGCGAGATGAGGACATTACTGGGTGAAGAATTAACCTATACGGCCCCCTTTGAAATCGCCTACGGACCGACAACCGAAAGGTTGCAGCCCGTGAAGGCGTTTATCGGGCAGGTTCTAGTCCATTTTGGGGTGCAACCGACCGATCGAACTGATGTTGTTGGCATTGCGCGAAACGGTGTATAATGAGGTGGCTGGCTTTGTCTGGACACCGTTTCGCTTTGTATAAGTGGAAGCTCTGCCGGGTTGTTTGATAGTATTCCGGTGTCTGGGCGTCGCGCAAGGAGGGCGTAGCCCGACTGGAGAGAGGCCCAGACACCGGTTACGAATTTTCAGGCGGCCGCAAGCAGCGGGGCCTGCGTGAAGTAGGCTTGGTCCGGCGTGCGGGCACCGAGGCTCGAATGCGGGCGCCGGCCATTGTAGAAATTCAGATACCGGCCAAGCCCGGCCCGGGCTTCGGCGACGCTGGCATAGGCGTGCAGATACACCTCCTCATACTTCACCGAGCGCCAGAGCCGTGCGACGAAGACGTTGTCGCGCTAGGCTGCCTTGCCGTCCATGCTGATGGCAATCTTGTTTTCCAGCAGCAGCCCGGTGAAGTCACCGCTGGTGAACTGGCTGCCCTGGTCGGTATTGAAAATCTCCGGCTTGCCGTGCCGGGAGAGTGCTTCCTCAACCGCCTCGATGCAGAATTCCACCTCCAGCGTGATCGACAATTTCCAGGCCAGCACCCGCCGGCTGAATCAGTCCACCACCGCCGCCAGATACACAAAGCCGCGCGCCATCGGGATGTAGGTGATGTCCATCGCCCACACCTGGTTCGGCCGGTCGATCACCTTGCCGCGCAGCAGGTATGGGCAAATCCTGTGGCCTGGAGCGGGCTTTGACGTATTCGGCCGGCGGTACATCGCCTCGATCCCCATCCGCCGCATCAATGTCGCAACCTTCTCGCGGCCGATGACGATATCCTCGACGCGCAACAGGTCGCGCAGCATCCGGCTGCCGGCGAACGGATAATTCAGGTGTAGCTCGTCGATACGGCGCATCACCGCAAGCTCCCCCGCCGACACAGGCCGGGGCGCGTAATACAGGCTGCTCCGGCCCAGTCTCAGCAGCGCCGCCTGCCGGGTCAGTGGAAGTTCATGGCCTCGGTCGATCATCGCTTTGCGCTCAGAAGCCCGGCCTTGCCGAGCGCACCGGACAAAAAATCATTCTCAAGCGTGAGCTCGCCAATCTTCGCGTGCAGGGATTTCAAATCCACCGCCGGCGTCGCCTCGGCCGCAGGCGCCCCGCCAAAAAGCCCAGCAGCCCCTTCCGCGAGCTGCCCCTTCCAAGCCGTGATCTGGTTCGGGTGAACATCATATAGCTGCGCCAATTCGGCCAGCGTCTTCTCGCTCTTCAGGGCAGCCAACGCCACTTTGGCCTTGAAAGCCGGGGCGTGGTTACGGCGGGTGCGCTTCGCCACGCATTTGCTCGAAGATGGCGTCGATATCCGAGTCATCCAGGTGCTCCTCGGCCATTCCAAGCTCGAGAACACCGCGCTGCCAACACGCCCTACAGGGCGAGTCACGCCATCTTCGTTCGCGAAGGCGCTGAACGTGTGTACAACGAGGTCGACACGATCCCCGAAACGCTCAGCCTGCGGCCGATATCGCTCCGCGCCTTCAACGCGGCCGGCGAGATGGTCGACGCGGACCTTACCGACGGTAGCGAACTGGAAGTGCTGATCGAGCGCTTCCTCGCCAATCCGGAGGTCGCCTACCTCCACGCCCACTACGCGAAGCGCGGCTGCTACGCTGCACGCATCGACCGAGCGTGACCGCTTGGTGGGCGGCTGAGGCGGTGATTACGACGCCACCTCAGCCGCCTTCTGGAGGCGCTCCATGTCGAGAAGGGTGCGCTTGCGCTCCAGGCCCCAACGATAGCCTCCCAGCCCACCATCGCCTCGTAGGGCGCGATGACATGGAACGAGAACCGCAATCCGGTTCGCGCCACACGCACTTGCCGCAGCCCGGATCGCGCGTGGAGCACCGATCCCGCGCGCGACTTCTGCGTAGCTGACGACCTCGCCAGACTGCACGCCGAGCAGGAACCGCCACACCCGGATCTGAAACGCGGTGCCGCGCAGGTCGAGCGGCAATTCCAGCCGCGGGCCGCCTCTGGCCAGATGCGTGTCGAGCGCTTCCATCCAGTCGTCCAACGCCTGGTTCCCCTCGACCCGCGCTGCTTTAAGCTCCGCCTTCGGAAACTCGACGGCGAGCCGCTCCAGCAGGCTGCCGGCATCGTCGCCGAACTGAACAAAGCAGACACCGCGTCCGGTCGCGGCCATCATCAGCGGACCGAGGGCAGTGTGCCTGACCGCATACACGATCGTCTCGCCAGCGCCGCCGGCCCGGTAGGTCGACGGCGTCATCCCGAGCCCGCCATCCACCTGCTCGTAGAGGCGGCTGGTTGAGCCGTAGCCGGCGTCAAATGTGGCGGTGAGCACGCTTTCCCCTGCCCGGAGGCCCGATTTCAACACCTCCAGGCGCTTGGCGGCGTGGTATTCCCTAGGGCTGACACCCGTCACCGCCTTGAAACGGCGCTGTAGGTGAAACGGACTCATCCCGGCAAATCCGGCGAGCCGGTCGAGGGTTATTGGTTCGTCCATATGTGCCTCGATGTGCGCGGCAACCGCATGAACTCGCTCAACGATACCGTCCGGCCGCGCGGCCTCTGCTGGCCTGCACCGCTTGCACGGCCGGAAACCCGCTGCCTGCGCCTCCGCCGGCGTGACGTAGAATGCCATGTTCTCCGGCCTGGCGGGCCGGGCCGGGCAGGAAGGACGGCAGAACACGCCGGTTGTCGCGACAGCGTACACGAACTGGCCGTCAGCGGCCTTGTCCCGCGCGCGGACCCTGGCGAAGCGCGGATCGGCGATAATCGCATCGGGGTTCGATATGCCTGGCATTTCCTGTTTCTCCACAAAAGGGGCCGCCTTGCAGTGTTCATCTATTGTGGCCCGCCGAAAACCGCACTTCGAACCTTGCGGTGCAATCGGGTCCGACCGGCGACCACGCGAACAGCCGCCCGTCGGCAAAGGTTGGGACGGACAGGGCCATTGCCGATCAGTTTCCATCGCCATTGTTGAACAGATGCATCACAACCTCTTCCGGTCAAGCGGTGCCCCTGCTTGGCCTTCGGATTTTCGCTAGAGCGATTCTGGCGATCCTGCCGTCAATGCAGGCAAGCCCCAGGCCGATGACAGCCATGCCGCCAAGAGCACGTGGCGTGATGCTTTCCCCCAGCACCAGCCACCCCAGCAGCAGGGCGCTGACCGGCACCAGGAAAGTCACCAGCAGGACGTTGGTTGCGCCGGCGACGGCCAGGATTCGGAAATAAAGCACATAGCCGAGCACGGTACAGAGCACCGCGATGCCGATCATAGCACACCATATGTCGCTACCCGGCATCGGCAGGGCCCAGGGCCGATCGATAAAGGCGACAAGGGGCAGCAGGACGAGGCTGCTGCCGGTGATCTGGCCCGTGGCCACTTTAATCGGATTCAGCCCCTTGAAACGACGCCCGTAGATGCCCGCAAAGGCATAGCTGAGCGCTGCCGACAGACACGCGATCTCGCCCGCAAAGTCCTCATTGCCAATGCTGGACAGCACGTTGGGCCCGATCAATACCGCAACCCCGGCAAGGCCGATCACCACCCCAGAAAGCTTGCCCAGAGTCAGCTTCTCGCTCGCCGTGAGCCAGTGGGCGACGAGCACGGTGAACATCGGCGTAGTCGCATTCAGGATAGAAGCGAGTCCAACCGAGATGCGCGTCTCGCCGATCACGATCAGCGTGAACGGGATCACGTTGTTCAGCAGGCCCATGACCAGGAAGGCTCCCCATGTGCGAGTCGAGGCCGGCATGTAATCGCGGCGCAGCCAAAGCCAGAGATTCATGATCACGGCGGCTAGACCGACGCGGCCGAAGACGACGGTGAAAGGCGGCAGTGCCGCGAGCATGATCTTGAAAAAGAAAAATGAACCACCCCAGATCGCTGCCAGCGATACCAGCATCGCCCATTCACGCCGGCCCATTGCCAGGTCCGCCGGATTGATTTGGCTCCGTCCCATGTCACCCGATCCTTGAAATCACGGAACACAGATGGCGTACGGAGGCGCTTTGCGCGCTCCGTTTCTTGCGCGGAAATTCGTGCTGGACCGTGAGGAGACATCGTGCCATCGGCAAATGACTGCTTTTTGCCTCATAATTGTCTCTCAGGGTGTTCCCGGGTGAAATCCCTCAGGGTGCTGATGAAGCACCGGGTCGATACCACTTTGTGGTCCGAGTTGATCTGTCCGAGTTAAATCGGCGTCGTCTTAGGTATGCTGTCGTCCGCAGCTACTTTCTGATAGACTGCCCTTCATACCGTCCAAATGGCGGCAATAGCGCATATTCGGGACAGCAGAGCACAGTTAATGATGACGGAGAGAGGATTGGCGCTAGACGCTGCGGGCGGTGTTTTCATGGGCGCGGACCTGACACCGGCAGTACCGGCTACCTCAACGGCCCCCCTGGGAAAGGATTCTACCTGGCGGGGAATGGT
This sequence comes from Pseudomonadota bacterium, assembly GCA_021808875.1. The sequence goes on from JAKBAU010000234.1 coordinate 5,207, forward strand.
GGCGCCCTATCTTAAGGCCGATGGGCGGCGGGCGATCATTCAGTTGCTGACGACCTGCCTGCCTTTCTTCGCCGTGATGGCGGCCATGTTCTTCCTGCTTGAATACGGGATCTGGCTGGGGATGCTGCTTTTCCCTGTAGGCGCGATATTGCTGGTAAGGCTGTTCATGTTTCAGCATGACTGCGGCCATGGTTCGTTCTTTGAACAGAGATGGGCGAACGAGATGCTCGGCTGGGTTTTGGGGGTTCTTACACTGACACCCTATGCCTCCTGGCGCGCGGATCATGCGGCCCACCATGCAAGCATGGGCAATCTCGATCGGCGTGGGATAGG
>JAKBAU010000013.1 GCA_021808875.1 Pseudomonadota bacterium
CGAGGCTAACCACGTTCGAATCCACCTGCGGCGCCTTTTCCCACAACTCAATCGCTGTGAGGGCGACCTCGGTCCGCCTGGGCAGGTAAACGTCCACGATGCTTTGGCAGTAATCGATGGACCAGCCGGTTACGGCGGCGATCTGCGGTACCGTCGCTCCGGCCTCCGCCAGCCGCACGACGGCGGTGCGGCGCAGGTCGCGGCGCTGCTTACCTTCGATCCCGGCGGTTTTGCGTTGTGCGTCCCTGGCCCGGGCAAAATTTCGATAGGCCCATGGCAGGCCGGTTGGGCTTGGCACCAGCAGGATTGATTCAACATCTTGGGTCTGACCATCCGCCGCTGTCCGCCGCCGCGTCACGCGGGTTGCCATCCTGTCGCGCACGAGCGGGGCAAGGTCAGTATGAAGCGGGACCGCAAGAAGCTCGTCGGTCTTCTGCTGGCGCAGCAAAATGAACAATCGGCCGTCACGCTCCATGATACGTGCCGTCGTCATCTCCAGCCCGTCGCCCGGGCGCCGGGCGGTGTACACCAACAGCATCAGCGCCAATCGCAGTGATGCGGATGCGTCGGCACAGAACGCTGCACATTCCGCGCGGGACCAAACTTCTGTCCGGGACGGTGTAGCAAGCATTTCGGGCCGCAATGCCGGATTGTCGCGCATCAACCGCAACTTGACCGCATAGCCCAGCAGAATTCGAAAGAGCGCCAGAATTTGATTGGCTTTCCGGGGCTGACTGGCGAAGCCGGCTTTGATGTCCTCGATCGCTTCGGGGCCGAATCGTCGGAACGGCAGATCGCCGTAGCGTATCCGCATCTCGTCAAGGTAGCCGCGATAGAGCTTTTGGGTGCGGGGCGCGAGCTTTGTCTTAAACTCGGGCCGAGCGAGGTAGCGTGTAATGAGGTAGCTTACACTGTTTGCGTCTTCCCCCGCGCGCTGGTCCGGCGGCTTTACCGCGGCGATCGCGATCTCCCGATCATGACCGAGAAATGCTTTGGTTTTACGGTCGTAGAAATACTCCAGCTCAGTGCCGTCAGCGCGCCGTTTCTTAACGACTTTAAGCCCGCTTCCTCTCGGCCTCGCCATTGCTTCTACCTCTCCACGGATTCGGTCCTGGTGCCTCTGGCTCGACGAGCTGCCCGATGCCGGAGTCCCGATCCGCCGCCGCGTCGAGCGCCAGACGGTCCCACGTCAACCGGCCACCCTTTCCACCACGTCGGCGCGCCTGAGGCCAGTGCTCTCCATCAACCTCGTCATCGAATACATCCGGGCTGACCCCAACGTAGCGGGCCGCCTCGTCGCGAGAGAGATAGCGAGGCCAAAAGGGAAGTGCGGCCAAAGGCGCGCGGCGCTCAGACATCCGTCACGTCTTCACGCCTGCTGGCGGAGAGTGACGCGGTCCATGCGTGATTGCAATGGCTCGTTCGATCGCAATGCCAGCGCCAAGATCGCCGAGCACAGCCCTGACACCACGCAGTTTGGTCCGGAAAGGAGATATTTCTGGATCCTTGTTAATTTGACACGAAACCCGTTTTGGTGGGTTGACGCACAACCGTTGGTTGGCAGATACGAATCCTCGGAACCCTTCCTTGGAGATGATGACTTGGCTGAGCACCGTAAACGCCTCCCTAGCGCCAGGGGTAAATTGTCTGATATTTCGACAATTATTGCAAGGGATAAAGTTCGATCTTTTCGACAAGGATTAACAGAGCGCCACCCCCTTCCCTCATATGGGGCCGCCGGCGCGGTTCATGGCCGGGGGTCGATCAGATGTATAAGTGCAAGATAGTACCCTTATCGCCCCTGCGACTTGGCGGCGGGAATTTGCAGGGTCATCGAAATGGCCTCCCGGCGCCGGTCGTCCAGAGCTCGCCAGAAAGCCAGCCAGGAAAGTTCGTCGGAATCATCAATGATCTGAGTCACCAGTGGACCACCCGGTGGGCACCGCCGGCCCACAAGCCAGTCCAGAGGCACCTTAAAATAATCAGCGATCGCGACCATGGACTGGAACCCAGCGCTCGCCCCGCCCGATTCGATGCCGGCGATCGTTGACCGGGACAGGCCGATCTCGGCCGCCAGTTCATCCTGCGTCAGTCCGGCGTCCTTACGAAGCCCGACGATACGGCGACCGATGTTTTTTGTATTGGACATCACTGGCTGTCTATCGGGGCCGGCCATGTGGTGTGTCGATTTCTTTGACACGAATCCATTGACAGAATTGTTGTAAAATTAGACATTTGGCGAATGCACGTTCGCACCCTCCTCGAGAAGGCCGGTGGCCCAAGGCAACTGGCGACCCTTTGCGGGGTCGCCAGGACCACCATTCTTGGCTGGGTTCGAACGAACACTATCCCGGGCCATCGCGTGGCGCATATCAGCGCCATTCTCGATTTGCCGATCGAAGACGTAATCAAATTGGTGCCGCCGCCGCGATCAAGGGTTGGACACCCACGGCGCCGACCGCGCTCCTTGCCAACGGCGCAACAGCGATGAATGGGACCCGTTCGCTGCCTGGACGGCGCCCCACCGCGCGTTGCTCCCGCACCCGCCTCGCAAAGAAGCCATGGCCGGAGCCTCAATACCTGATCGTTGCCGGCTGGATCCACCCTTCACCCGTCCCGAAGCTTTTATCGACGAAGCACATCAAGCCTTGCGATTCGCTTTCTATCAAGTCAGCAGGGTGGTTCTCCCTATCGGCGCAGCGGCCACCCCCGGCGCCGCGTCACACGGCGCCGGGACGGAAACGCCCTAACGAGGCGCCTGCGTTGTGTCGCGTGCCCATTGCGAAACCGGAGTACTTGGACAGCGGAGGTGGCACGCCCTGGATGGGGTGGCCCCGCGGGCCGCCGCCTCTCGGTGGCAGCGGCTGACCGCTTGGGAAACGGGATACTATGAATCCACTAAAATGAAATGGCCCCGGACAGCGCCAACTGTCCAGGGCCGATAGGCAAGTAAATGACAACAACAGCAGTATCGTCGATACGGCCCGAATTATCAAGTGTGTTCTTGGGAAATCAGCTGCAAACTGGTGACGGTTCAGCGTTCTGGCCTGAATACATTTGCGTGCGCGATCGGTCATACTGCCACCAGAGGTTGCTATTCCAAGTAAAATACAAGTCATACAGCTGCATGCGAAGGGCAGTCGTCACTCGTCAGGCGTTCCCGTGACCGCCGTCATGCCCCAGCAGCGGGACGAAGACATCTATGCACGGCTGCCGGCCCAACCGTCCTGGAACCCACCGACACTGACCATGATCGCGGCGCGGCGCGGCACCCGACATATCGGTGAGCCTACAGACGGCCGGATCACAAAATGAGCGCAGCGGACAAGTCCAAAAAGGCAGACATCGCCGACACCCGCGAACAGCCAACTGTTCCAGACGCGGCGACAAAGAAGGGGCCCAGGGGATGAGCGCACATCTAAGCGCGACGATGGAGCAGCGGCGAGTCCCAGATGCCGTCATAGGCGCGCGGACGCGCCAGACGACGCTGGCAAGGGCGCGCGACATCCTCGCAATGACTCGGATGGGTCTGTCGAAGGATGATATCGCCGACCGCGAACAAATCACGCCGGAGCGTGTGCGGCAGTTGTTGAAGCTCGCGACATCCGATTCCGTCTCCGTCGGGCTCGTATCCGATCAGCCAGAAGGCGCCACCATCTCATTTCCGGCCCGCCGACCGAACCCGCGGTTGACGGAACGCACGCTGGTTCACCGTGCCCTCCTGGCAATGCGCACCGATTACCGGTTGCTATCATCCCCACCGGCGGAACAGCTCCTGTGGCTCAAGTCCGTGCAAGCGATCCATGTCCTCGGCGACGGCCACGGCCTCGGGTTCGGCCAGCGGGGCGACGGTTTCAAAAGCCGCGCCGAGTTCGCAGCCGCGCTCGGCGGTAGCGACGCCGACCTGGAGGCGCTGATGGATCGGGGCCTTCTGGTGGACCTGGAAGAGGACGGCATCGACCTTCCCTCCAACATCGGATTGAAGCCGCGTCAGAAGACGGGGGGTTCCCCACAGCGCCAGCCCGAACCCGTGATGCCTACGGTCGCGTCACGATCCAATGGGAAAGCCTCCGTTCCCGTTCAGAGGTCGATGCTCCTGGGGATCTTGGGCGGGGCGACCGACGGAACTAAGGATGCGTCGAACCCAATTTTTGGACCAAATTTTACGGTCGCCAAAGGTAAAGAATTTGGCGCCGGACCAAATTTTGCCGGTGAAATTTTGGTGTCCGGCCAAATTTCCCGCCAAATCCCCACCAAAGATTTGGATTCAGGCGCGGCAATCAGTACCACTACCACTACTAATCAAGTTATTGATTCTCTTGGTAGTAGTGGTGGTAATGGTAGCCAAGGCCACGCGGGAGGGCAAAATTTGGAAGCCCCCGAAAATTTGGAAAATTTGGTAGACCGCCAAAATTTGGAAGATTTGGATGCCGTCGCCGCTGCCCCACCAATCACACCAGCCTGGGTGTCCGTGGCGGCTGAACTCGCTCGGCTGGTTGGCCTGAGCCGCCCGCCAACCGTAGCCGAAGGACTCCTTGTACAGCGATGGCTGAACGGCTTTGACGCAGAGACGATACGCGGGATCATCCGCGTGATAATGGAGAGGCCGAAGTTCCCGTTAGAGCCGTCGCTGTCCTATTTCGACGACAAGATCATCGGCGAGATCAGAAAAAGCGAAGCCGCCGCGAAGGAACGCGAGAAGCAGCGTCTAACGACGGCCAACCGCGCCGGCGCGGCGGGGAAATCCGGAATGGCCGCCGTGCCGACCCGGTCGGTAGCGGACCAATCGCTGGACGCCAGGCTGCTGGCCCTCGCGCATCGCTACACAGAAGCGCCATCCGGACGACGTCCACCGACGCGTGCGGAATACGACCGTCTCTGCGTACAATGGAAACCTGCCGACGCCTTGCGATGGGTAACCGCTCAGGAGGCTTGGTGGGCGGCCGGCACGCCCGTGGACGTCGATCTGCCCGAGTTCCGCGCGTTTGTGGAGCGGCCCAACTTCCATGCAGACGACATGGCGGCAGCGGAGGCTGCCTGCGCGGCGCCGGAGAAACAAGCGTCCGGGTAAGGCCACAGGTCCTCTTGTTTCCCACGCTTCATCAGGGGGCGCCTTTGAACCGAAGCCGCGAAGATATCCACGCATATTCGGTGACGGTGTAATCCCGGGCCTTGACCTGATACGCGACTAGCGTGCTATGTCGCTATCTTGATAGCAAGGTAGCACATTATGCGAACCGTCGCCTTGCTCGCCCGGAAGGGCGGCACCGGAAAGACCACCCTGGTCATCCACCTCGCTGTCCTGGCGGCAGAGGCAGGGCGCCGCGTCTTGCTGGTGGACACCGACCCGCAGCACAGCGCCGGCGACTGGTGGCGCGCCAGAAACACCGACAGCCCCCGGCTGGTGGAATGCGCGGCGAAGCGCGTCCGCGAGGTCCTGCGTGCCGCGAGAAAGGACGGGATCGACCTGGTTGTCGTGGACACGCGGCCCAGCGTCGAAGCCGACACGGTGGAGATCGCTCGGCTGTCCGACATGGTGTTGATCCCAACCAGACCGGGGATTCTCGACCTGCGCGCGATCGCCGCCACAACCGAAGCGGTGCGAGCGGTCCAGTTGCCGAAAGCCGCAACGATCGTCGTGCTGAACGGCGTGCCGGCCGCGCGTGGCTTCGGCGAGAACGGCCTGACAGCGGAGGCCCGCCGCGCCCTTCATGCCTATCGCCTGCCGATCGCCGACGTCTCGATCGGCAACCGGACGGCCTTCGCGCACGCACTTATCGACGGCCGAGCGGTGACCGAGTTCGAACCGAACGGCAAAGCCGCCGGCGAGCTCCGCAAATTGTTCAACCAGATGGAGAAGGTTCTATGGCCCGCCCCCGCGCCCCGTTGACGCTCGACGATTTGGCGGCGACCCGCACGCCGCCAGCCCCCGCGCCGGTCATGGGCGCGCAAGGTGCCGCGGCCAAGGGCAAACGACCCGCCGGCGGAGACGATCGCATGCGCCGGGGCCAGACCCTGCGGCTGGAACCTGAGGCATGGCGGCAGCTCAAGATGCTCGCCATCGAGCAGGGCACGACATCCCACGATCTGCTGATCCAGGCGGTGAACCTGCTGTTCGACCATTACAATCGGCCGACCATTGCGGGGTAGTCACGTCGATCGCGCGGCGGGTTACCGGATGGTGCCAACCAAGCCGGCAGCCATCACTAGCGGTTGATGGTGAAGTCTGGCATCCTTTGGTCTCCCGTCGACTCGGAGCCCATTTGATGCCGGATGAGATACTGACCCTGGCGGAAGTGGCTTCGTTGCTGAAGGTCGCCGAGAAAACCGTCTACACGATGGTCCAGCGTGGGGAGGTTCCGGCCTTCAAGGTCCGCGGACAGTGGCGCTTCAAGCGTGATGATCTCGACCAATGGATCGAACAGCAGAAGCTATCTCAACGCGACCACGACAAACCTGACGGGGGGCGTGGATGAACCGACCTGTCCCCGACGGTTGCCGGCCATGATGACGACGGACTGCCAGGCAAAATATTTCGCCTATGACCTCACGCGTCGGTATGCCCCTGACAGTGCCGAACGAATGGCCGGTGCGGTTGCCAGCGCTCAGGTCGATCTCAATCCGCATCAGGTCGATGCCGCGCTATTTGCCTTCGCGTCTCCGCTTTCAAAGGGGGCACTGCTGGCCGACGAAGTCGGACTCGGAAAGACGATCGAGGCTGGCCTTGTCATCTCTCAGCGCTGGGCGGAACGGAAACGCCGCATCCTGATCATCGTGCCCTCCAATCTGAGAAAGCAGTGGCACCAGGAACTGAGTGAGAAGTTCTTCCTTCCATGCGCGATCCTGGAGTCGAAGTCATATAACCAGGCCATAAAGCGCGGCAACTTTCGGCCGATGGATCTCGATGGAACGGTCGTCATCTGCTCCTACCAGTTCGCGCGGAGCAAAGCCGCTGATGTCCATGCAACCCCATGGGATCTCGTTGTAATCGATGAGGCCCACCGCCTTCGCAATGTTTACAAGCCGTCCAACGTCATCGCGAACACACTCAAACAGGCACTCGCCCAGAAGCAGAAGCTGCTTCTGACCGCGACGCCGCTGCAGAATTCGCTTTTGGAGCTATTCGGCCTCGTCAGTTTCATCGACGAATATACGTTTGGCGATCTCAAGAGCTTCAGGGAACAGTTTGCGAACGCATCGCCCGACCGAGTCTTTAATCTTCTCCGAGAGCGGCTGAAGCCGATTTGTCATCGCACCCTGCGGCGCCAGGTCACCACCTACGTGCCGTACACGCGCCGCTATCCGATCGTTGAGGAATTCACCCCGGAGGAAGGTGAAGACAAGCTCTACGAACTGGTCTCGGAATATCTCCGCCGGGACAACCTCCAGGCCCTTCCGGCAAGCCAGCGGGCGCTTATGACGTTGGTTCTCCGCAAACTGCTTGCCTCCTCGACATTCGCGATTGCCGGGGCGCTGACGTCGATTTCGCGCCGGTTGCAATTGAAGCTCGATGACGACGATTCTATCGGCTCGGCTGAAGAGGATTTGGCTGAGGACTACGAGGCGCTTGATGAGACGGAAGACGAATGGACCGAGGATGAAAAGCTCGAACCACTATCTACCGCCGACCGAAAAGCGATCGAAGCCGAGATCGGTGATCTGACCGGATTTGCGACGCTTGCGACTTCCATTGAACAGAATGGCAAGGGCAAGGCTCTGCTGAAAGCACTTGGCGTCGCCTTTGCGAAGGCCGAAGAGCTCGGTGCGGCAAAGAAGGCGATCATTTTCACGGAATCGCGCCGCACGCAGGCCTATCTCCTTCGCGTACTGGCCGACAGCCCATATGCCGAGGGCATCGTACTGTTTAACGGGACCAACACGGACGAGCGTTCGAAACAGATCTATGCCGCGTGGTTTGCCGAACATCAGGGGTCGGATCGCATCTCCGGCTCCAGGACCGCCGACATGCGGTCTGCGTTGGTGGATTATTTTCGCGACAACGGCCGCATCATGATCGCGACCGAGGCCGGCGCCGAGGGTATCAACCTGCAATTCTGTTCGCTCGTCGTGAATTATGACCTGCCATGGAATCCCCAGCGCATCGAGCAGCGAATCGGCCGCTGTCATCGCTATGGTCAGAAGCACGATGTCGTCGTCGTGAATTTCCTCAATCGAAAAAACGAAGCGGATAAGCGCGTCTTTCAACTTCTGTCGGAGAAATTCAAACTCTTCGAAGGCGTGTTTGGCGCTAGCGACGAAGTGCTTGGCGCGATTGAATCGGGGGTCGATTTCGAGAAGCGCATCGGCACGATTTATCAAAAATGCCGCCAGAAGGATGAGATCAAATTAGCCTTCGACCAGCTACAACTTGAACTGAGCGTCGAAGTCAACGAGGCGATGAGCCAAACCCGGCAGAAGCTGCTGGAAAATTTCGACGACGAGGTTCGCGAAAAACTCAAGGTCCGAGATAACGACGCGAAGGTGTATCTGGATCGGTTCGAACGGCGGCTGATGCGCCTGACGGAGCATGAACTGCGTGCTGAGGCGGAGTTTCCGAATATTGGCACGTTCGAATTGCGATCGCGTCCGTCATGGACAAATGGGCGCGATATCCCGCTCGGTCTCTACGAACTGCCGAGGCGGTCGGGGGAAGCGCATCTCTATCGGCTCAATCATCCGCTCGGTGAGGCCGTTGTCGCGCGGGCAAAGGCAAGGCAGCTCACACCCATCCAGGTGACATTCGACTACACCAACCACGTAGGACGGGTCAGCGCCCTGGAACCTCTGCGTGGGCGGAGCGGGTGGCTGACCGCGTCGGTGCTGACTATCGAGGCGCTCGACACGCCGGAGGATCATATCCTGCTGGCTGGCATAGACGATGACGGCACCCCGTTGGGCGATGACGAGGCGACCCGCCTGCTCACCCTCCCGGCGGATGACGGCGATCCGGTGGAGACACCGCCCGCGCTCGTCCAGACTTTGAATGGCAGTTTGGGACATAACGCAACGAATATCCAGCGCGCCGTCGCCGAACGCAATGCGCAATTCTTTGGCGCCGAGGCCGACAAGCTTGACGGTTGGGCCGACGACCTGAAGGTCGGGTTGGAGCGGGAGATCAAGGAGGTGGATCGGCAGATCAAGGAGGCCCGACGTGCCGCGACCGCTGCCCTGACGCTGGAAGAGAAGCTCGTTGGCCAAAAACAGATCAAGGCGTTGGAGGCGCTACGCAACGCCAAGCGCCGCAATCTTTTTGAGGCACAGGACGAAATCGACAGACAGCGCACCGAGCTCATCGCGCAGATCGAAGCGAAACTGGAGCAGAAGATCGACCTTACGTCGCTCTTCACCATCCGCTGGTCATTGGTCTGAGCCGATGCCAACACCTGCCGAGAAACTCAATTACATCGAAGACGCTCTGCGGCGCCGATTTTTTCCGCTTGTCCCAAAGCGTGTTCAGAACTGGCCCGATGCGCAACACGATACTGATCGGTGTTCGCGTGCGTTGGCTGCCTATGCCATTTGCGGATTATGCGCTTCAGAAGACGCGATTGGGGTTGGGTCGCTCGTCGACGGCGGCGGCGACGGCGGTATCGATGCCCTGCTGTATGACCGCGTCGGAAACCGCCTCATCCTAGTTCAGTCGAAGTTCAAACGTCCCCGCGACCCTGCAAACCCCCAGGGCGCCGGGCCAGACCAGGGCGAGACCCTCAAATTCACGAACGGCGTAAAGGCGCTGATACAGCGGCGGTTCGATGGCTTCAATGCTGCGATCCGCAATCGCCTTGATGAGGTCGAGGAAGCGCTCGACACGCCGGGCGTGAAAATTTGCCTCGTTCTGACATTCTTGGGAGAGGCCCTGGATCGCCACGCAAATGATGATTTAGCGGTGTTGGTCGCAGACACGAACAGGCTTGCTGAACGTATGAGTCTCGAAATCGTGGGTTTATCGCGCACGTACGATTGGTTCGTTTCCGAGCAAGCGCCGAATACCATTGATATTGAAATAACGCTCGAACATTGGGCACCTATTACTACTCCACGCAAAGCGATTTATGGACAGATCAAGGGGGAAGAACTAGCTCAACTGGTCAGCACTCATGGGACAGCACTGTTTGAGCGCAACATCCGCCTCTATCTTGGCTCCATCGGTGTTAACGCCGCCATTGAGGAAACTGTTAGCCGGAGGCCTGGCGAATTTTTCTATTTGAACAATGGCATCACCGCCGTTGCGGAGAAAATCACACCGGCGGCAGGAACCAGTGAACGATGTGTTTTCGGCCTTAAGAAGGTTTCGATCGTTAACGGCGCTCAGACCGCGGGTTCGATCACCACGGCTTCGCTCTCCGGACCCATCTCGCCAGATGCAAAGCTGCTGATTACGGTGATTGAAATCGGCGCTGCCGCGGACGATCTCGGCGTCAAGATCACGCGAGCCAGAAACCACCAGAACGAGGTGCGGGGCGTCTATTTTGCAGCGCTTGACCCCAATCAAGAGCGATTGCGGCAAGAGCTGGCGGTCGTCGGTATCAAGTACCATTACCGACCATCGGCGGAGGCGCGGACACGACATGATGATGCCTTCACGCTCGAAGAAGCTGCCGTGGCTCTCGCGTGCCTGTCTTTCTCGGTCGCTCACAGCCGCTCGCGAACGCGCCCGGTCCACAATGCGATCGACTTCGTAGTCGCAGCGAAGAAGGAAATCGGGAGGCTATGGGAGCAGAGCGGGACAATGTACGGGCATATCTTCCCGGCGACCTTGTCCGGCCTGCGTGCGTGCCGCCTCGTCCGAATCTACAGGCTGGTTGATCGTATTCTTGCAGGTAGCGAGCGATCCGAAGCGGCGTACTATCGCCGCATGTTCTTCCGCCATGGCCGGTACTTCGTGATGGCGTTCCTGGCGCACCAACTGCCTGACGTCTTGCGGCGCCCGCATCTGGTGATTTCAATGGACGACGAGCGAATGATCTCGCAACAGACGAACGAGCTTGCAGAGTTGGTATATGCCCAATCCGTGCCGCAGCAGACATTCAAGGGGTACCTATCTATTTTTCGAAATCTGACAGACTCACAACCCCTCGCTGACGCCGTGCTCGATCGGCTGGCGGAGCAGGCTGCCGCCCGAGCAGCCGCCGTTCTGGCAGACACACCAGTGCAACCCGCTGTGGACACACTATGACAAAGAAGCAGAAGCTCGAACTGACCTGGGTGGGCAAGGAGACTCGGCCTCGGCTGGAGCCGCGTATCCTGCTGGAGGAGCCTGCCAAATCTTATCATGCGCCGCACCGAATCAGTGATGATGATATTTTCGACAACCGACTGATCTTCGGAGACAATCTCCTCGCGCTGAAAGCGCTGGAGCAGGAATTTTCTGGCAGGGTGAAATGCGTCTTCATCGACCCCCCTTACAACACTGGCAGCGCCTTCGAGCACTACGATGACGGAGTCGAGCACTCCATCTGGTTATCATTAATGCGGGATCGGCTTGAATTGATTCGCCGACTGTTGTCGGACGACGGATCGCTGTGGATCACGATTGATGACAATGAAGCTCACTATCTGAAGGTGCTCTGCGATGAAGTATTTGGCAGAAAGTCCTTTATATCCGATATTGCATGGCGAACCTCGGATAATAGCAACAACAATGTTACCAAGTTCTCCTTAGATCATAATAACATCCTTGTTTATGGCAAGAAACCTGAGTGGCAGCCTAATTTTCTCGACGACCCTGGCAAAAGGAAACATTTTAAGAACCCAGACAATGACCCCAAGGGCCCTTGGTTTGATGGTAACCCCGTCAACAATCCGGGTCTTAGGCCAAATTTACAGTTCAACATCACCTCGCCAAAAGGGAACATCATAAAGCATCCGCCAAATGGTTGGAGGTGGTCGCGCGAGACGATTGACGAGAAACTAAGAACCGGTGAGCTTAGATTTTCAGAGGATGGCAAGAGACTTATTAGGCGGACATATCTAGCGGATATGGAAAGGGGTCTTCCCCCCTCGTCTTTGTGGGTTGACCTAACCGAAACCGGTCACAACCGGCAAGCTAAGTATGAACTCAAAAATCTGTTTCCTGAGGTGCCCGTAACTGACCTGTTTGGTACACCGAAGCCTGAAAAATTGATTCACAAAGTGCTGCGACTAGCCACCAACCCTGGAGACCTCGTCCTCGACTCCTTCGCAGGCTCCGGCACGACGGGTGCTGTCGCTCATAAAATGGGTCGCCGTTGGGTCATGGTGGAGCTGGGGGAGCATTGCCAGACACACATCATCCCGCGCCTGAAGAAGATCATAGACGGCGAGGACAAAGGCGGTATCACCGACGCTGTCGAATGGCAGGGTGGTGGAGGGTTCCGCTATTTCAAGCTCGCGCCCTCTCTGCTTGAGGTTGACCATTATGGCCGGGAGGTTATCAGCAAAGCCTACAACGCCGAGATGTTGGCCGAAGCGCTCTGCAAGCTGGAGGGCTTCACCTATGCCCCAAGCGACAACCTCTATTGGCAGCACGGTGCCTCGACCGAGCGCGACTTCATCTATGTGACGACCCAGACGCTCGGCCAAGAGCAGCTTGCTCATTTGAGCGACGAGGTCGGGCCGGATCGCTCCCTCCTCGTCCTCTGCTCGGCGTTTCGGGGCAACCTGGCTGGTTTCCCGAATCTCACTGTCAAGAAGATTCCCAACCACGTCCGCGCCCGCTGCGAGTGGGGCCATGACGATTACAGCCTCAACGTCGAGAACCTGCCCAAGGCCCCGCCCAAACCGGGCCAACAGGACCTGTTCGCCGGCAAGGAAAATGGGCGATGAGCGAGGGCGAGTTGATCCTCTACACCACCGAGGATGGACGGGTTAATCTTCAGCTCCGGTCGAGCGGCGGAACCGCGTGGCTGACGCAGGAGCAGATCGCCGAACTGTTCGACCGGGAGCGGTCGGTCATCACCAAACATATCGGCAACCTGTTCGGCGGCGGGGAACTCGCCGAGGCGAGCAATGTGCAAATTATGCACATTCCTCAGTCGGACAAGCCGGTTAGGCTCTACAGCCTGGACGTGGTGTTGGCCGTTGGCTACCGGGTGCGCTCGGAAAGGGGCGCACAGTTCCGGCGCTGGGCGACTACGGTCCTGAAGGAATACCTGCTCAAGGGCTTCGTCATGAACGACGAACGCCTGAAGGATCCAAAATTCGATTATTTCGACGAGCTTTTGGAGCGAATCCGGGATATCCGCGCGTCGGAGGCCCGGTTTTACCAGAAGGTCCGCGATATTCTGGCCCTGAGCGTCGATTACGACGCCAAGGCCGACACGGCGCCGACCTTCTATGCCACCATTCAGAACAAGATGCTCCATGCCGTCACCCACCACACGGCAGCGGAATTGATCGCGGCGCGGGCCAACGAGAACGCCCCGAACATGGGCCTGACGAGTTGGAAGGGTGGGCGTGTCCGCAAGGCCGACGTGACCACGGCCAAGAATTATCTTGGCGAAGCAGAGGTTAAGGAACTCAATCTGATCGTCGGCATGTTCCTCGACACCGCCGAATTACGCTCAAGGCGTCGCCAGGAAATTCGCCTTTCTGACTGGGAAGCGATCCTTGATGGCTTCATCGAGAGCAACGAGCTTTCGCTTCTCCGCAACGCGGGAAGCGTATCGGCGAGGCAGGCGGAACAAATCGCCCATGGCCGCTATACGTTGTTCGATACAAAACGAAAAGCGGCTGAACGACTGGCCTCTGAGTCAGCAGACGAATTGGACGAACTGAAACGCATCGCGGAACAGGCCACGGCGGTACACCACCAGCGCCCGGCGCCTGCGAAGAAGGGACGCAAGTGATGAACCGGCACGTCAACGCCATCGCTGGCCGCTTGAGCCTTAGCCCGCCGCAGCGGCGTTCGCTCGAAATTCTCGACCGGATCACCGAGATCGTCCCTCCGAGAAAGGGTGCGGATTTGGACGCAGCTCTGGCCGCTATTCGCAGCGAGTTTCCGACCGTCGTCGATTTTGAGCGCGAGTTTCCGAGCCTTTGTTTCGCGCTGGCGACGGGGGTCGGGAAGACCCGTCTGATGGGCGCTTTCATCGCCTATCTTCACTTGGCGCATGGGCTGAACAACTTTTTCGTCCTGGCACCCAACCTCACCATCTACAACAAGCTGATCACGGACTTCAGACAGAACACGCCGAAATACGTCCTCAAGGGCATTGCGGAATTTGCCATTTCTCCACCTGTGATCACTCATGGCGAGAATTATGAGCGGCAGATCGCGAGCGGCGGAAACCTGTTCCCGACCACGATCAACATTTTCAATATCTCAAAGATCAATGCCGAGGTTCGCGGCGGCCGGTCGCCCAAAATCCGCAGCTTCAAGGAGGAAATCGGCGAGAGCTACTTCGAGTATCTCGCCGGCCTCGATGACCTCGTCCTAATCATGGACGAGTCGCACCGCTATCGCGCATCGGCCGGCATCCGCGCCATCAATGAGCTGAAGCCAGTCATCGGTTTGGAACTCACCGCGACCCCCTTCGTCGAGACATCGCGCGGGCCGGTCTCATTTCAGAACGTGATCTTCGACTATCCACTTGGGCGGGCGATGGCCGATGGCTTCGTGAAAGAGCCGGCAGTCATCACGCGGGAGAATTTCTCCCCGGTCGGGAAGTCCCCAGAGTCCATCCAGCAGATCAAGCTCGAAGACGGTGTGCGGCTGCATGAGGCCGTCAAGGTCGAGTTGGAAACCTACGCACGCCAGATCGGCGAGCGCATCGTCAAGCCGTTCATGCTGATCATCGCCCGCGACATAACGCATGCGGCCGAACTGATGAAGCTCATTAAGTCCGAGAGCTTTTTTGAAGGCCGCTACACGGACAAGGTCATCCAGGTCGATTCCAGCGTGAAGGAAGAGGAAACAATCGAGCGTCTGCTCAAGGTCGAGCACACGGACGAGCCGACGGAGATCGTGATCCACGTCAACATGCTCAAGGAGGGCTGGGACGTCACCAACCTCTACACCATCGTACCGCTGCGCGCGGCCAATGCTCGCACGCTCATCGAGCAGTCGATCGGACGCGGCCTTCGACTGCCCTATGGCAAGCGCACCGGGGTGACCGCTGTGGATCGCCTCAATATCGTGGCCCACGATCGGTTCCAGGAAATTGTTGACGACGCGAAGAAGCCTGATTCCGCAATCCGGCTACAGCAGGTGATCCTCTCGAACGACGAGCTTCAGCAAAAGACGGTCACGGTTGTATCCCAACCGCAGCTTGCCTCGAAGCTCGGCCTCCGACCGGAGGGAGGGAACGCTGCCGGTACGGAAGGCTATCAATCCGCGCAGTCCGTGTTCAGCGCCGATGAGCAGAAGATCGTCAAGATCGCGTACGATGTCATGCGGAAATTCGAAACCCAACCACTTAAGATGCCGTGCGTCGGGTATCTCCAAAATCCAGAGGTGCAAGCCGCGGTGCTTCGCGAGGTGCAGAGCCAATATCAGCCCGCGCAGGCTGAATTCGACGGCATCACGAAGCAGCCCGACCTGGCTGCTATTGTCGCCAAAACGGCGGACCTCGTGGTGCAGCAGACGATCAATATCCCACGTATCCTCGTCGTCCCGAAGGGCGAGGTGAAGTCAGGGTTCCGGTCCTTCACGCTCGATCTCTCTCGCATGCGGTACGAAGCGCCGAATGAGACGCTGTGGGCCGCCCATTTGCGGACCGGTCAGATTGATCGGATTGGCCTGGGTGCTGGCAATATCGACGAACAGCGGCTCGAAGACTACGTGGTCAGCGGCCTCATCGACTTCGACGACGTTGCGTACGATGAGCACGCAGAGCTTCTCTATGACCTTGCCGAGCAGGTCACCTGTCATTTTCTGGCGTATCTCGCCGAGGATGATGCGCGGAAGGTACTGCGGCTTCACCAGAAGGAAATCGCCAATTTCGTCCATGCCCAGATGCAGCAGCATTTCTGGCAGGACACGCAGGTCACTTACGACGTCGTCATCACGCGCGGGTTCACCGAGCTCCGCAACAGCGCGTACACCGCGGCAGCCGGCGAGGCACCTTTAGATTTCCGCATTTCGCCTTCGGACAAGAGCAACATGTCGCGTTACCTGTTCGGCGGGTTCTCGCGCTGCCTTTACGAGTATCAGAAGTTCCAGTCCGATGCCGAGCGAAAGCTCGCGGTGATTCTGGAGAGGGAAGCGCTCAAATGGTTCAAGCCGGCCAAAGGCCAGTTTCAGCTCTTCTATCGCAGCGGCATCGAGGACCTGGAATACCAGCCGGATTTCGTCGCTGAGACCGAGACGCGGACATTCATGTTCGAGCCCAAGGCCTCGAACCAGATGGCAGATCCGGACGTGATCGCGAAGCGGGACGTTGCCGTCGAATGGTGTCGCCACGCGACCGATCACGCCGCCAGCTACGATGGAAAGCCTTGGACATACGTGCTCATTCCTCACGATGCCATCGCCGAGAATATGACCCTTGAAGGCCTCGCCCGGCAGTACGCGGTGAAAGCCGATGTTCGGGCTACCGTGGGGGAGTGAGTCTATGAACCCCCCGGCTCCCGTTGCGACGATGGACGTACTCCGAGATTTCGGCTTCAAGCCCAACGACGGGCTTGATTATGGTTTCGATGAGAGCTTGGTCTTTGATTTTGCCACTTTCCGTTTAGCTGCAAATCTGGGATTAACTCGTTCTTACCAACACATGGTTATGTTGTCCGGAAATTTGTGTACGCCACGAACAATAGCCATGATTGAATTCGAAATGCCGCCTCAGGTGGAGTCGCCTGAACAGTGTGGCGCTTTACTTGCTTATTATCTGAGGGATTATGGTATTCGGTTTGATCGTGAGGCTTGGTGGCTGGACGAAGGGAAGCAGCGACAAGACTTACTGCCCTGGCGGCGTCAATGGGCGGAGGATGAGGCCCGTAATGCCGCTCGCGAGGTTCGTTTTGCTGCTCGCCGAAAGCGCATAACGGGGCGCGATTGGTTGCGGTTGGCGTTGAAAACACTCGCGGATCGACTGGCATCGATAAACGACAACGCTTCGATATTTATCGGCTTTAGGGACTCTCTGCTTTGGATCCAAGTTGAGCAGAAGCCCATCGTGCTTCCGGCGGAAGGGGTGCCGTGGCCGACTTACGTCAGAATACCAGCAGGAAATATTCGGGCTCTGCCAAAGCGCCTCATGAGTGACCCCGTTTGTATTTCGATCTGGGAATCGTGTCTCATCATCGACAGGTCGCACTATCCCGGGGCAGAAGACATACCCGGCAACTCAATCGATCAAGAAACAAATCCGTAACTACCACCTCACGATGCACAAACCGCCCGCGCCCGCCGCGCCGGCATACGCGGTCGTCCCGACCGCCCCGGTTCCGGCGCCGGAGCCACCGCCCCCCGGGAAGCGGCCAGCGTTGCCCGTGGTGCCGGAGTTGACGATGCCGCCGGACAGCGGCCCATCGCCGCCGTAGCCGCCCAGGTTGAGGACGACGCTGCCCTGGTTGGCCACCCCAGCCCCGCCATCGCCGCCATACAGGTTGATATCGCCGCCAGCCCCCTCGCCCGCGAGGTTCCCAAGGCTCGGCGCCGAGACAGACCCCAGCGGATTGATCACACCGCCAGTGGCGGACAGCACAATCGTCCCCCCGATGGTGACCGAGCTCGCGCCGCCGGCACCGGGCGCCACACCCGCGACACCGGCGGAGCCCCCGGCGCCGACGGCGATCGTCGCCACGCCGCCCGCTGTCAGACCGCTGATCCGCTTGCGCGCGTAACCGCCCCCGGACCCCCCGCCCCCCGTTATCCCGCTGACGGACGCCCATGATCCCGAACCGCCGGCCCACAGCTCCACGTCAACCGCGGTTACCCCTGCCGGCACGGTGAAACTCCCCGAAGCGGCGAATGTTTGCACGCCGTGCGGGATGCCCGCAATCAGGGCCTGGATCGCCGACCCAACCTGCGTGAATACGGTCGCGGTCGTGTCCGGCGCGATGCCGGCAAGCGCCAGCAGCGCCATCAGCTCCTCTTGCAGCATGTTGAGGAACCAATAGCGCACGCGGGTCGCCGCCGAGATGCCGGGCACGCCACCGATGAAATAGCCGGCCGTTCCGGTAAGCGAAGGCGGCGCCGGCAGCGTTGCCGCCGCCGTCGGGTCGTAGATACGTTGCATGAAATGTCCTGGTCAGGAGAAGACGAAAAACACCGTCGTTTCGGCCGGCGCGTCGCGCGTGATGCGGCAAACCAGCTCACCGGCGTCGTAGGTTGCCAGCGGATCGTCCGCGCTGGAGTCATCGGCGGCGAAGTAAAACGTCGTAATCTGCGGCGCGTTGACTTGCCACGCGAAGGCCCACGCCGCGTCGTAATCCGGCAACTCGCACGCCATGTCGGCACAGAACGGGCGGAACTCGGTGATCGTGACGGTGAAACCGAGCGCCGCTGCCAGGGCGGTGAAGTAGCCGATCGTCAATGCGCCGCGCGCGCCCCACTTTGTCCGGACCGCGGCCTGCCGCTGCTCGATCGACGGGTTCAACGCGGTGCAGGGGTCGGGCAGTCCGAGGGACGCTTCCCACTCCACCAGCAGGTTCTCGGTCGTTGCGGGGCTGCCGTCGAGCAAGACCTGTGCGGCGGCTTCCGTGCTGCGGGTGTAGGTTGGCGCCAGTGCGTGAAGGGTCGCGGACAGGGTGGACGAGGCATCCCGGCGCCAGACGCGGCCCTGTGGCAGCAACCGCAGCATGGCCTGCTGGTAGTCTCGGTCGCCGAATGCGGGGGGCGTCGGCATCAGGAATAGGTGACCGTTCCCAGGGTGAAGATATATCCGACGCCCGACGTGATCGGCCACGACGATGGCGTCGTGATCGCGAACGGCGGCAGCCCGCCGATAGCGCTGATCGCCGCGGCGCAGTCGCTTTGCTCAATCGACGTGGTTCCGAGCGGCGTGTCCTTTTGCAGGAACAGCGTGGCCAGCGCGGCCGAGACCAGCGCCTGTTGTGCCGTCGAAATGCCTGACAGCCCGGCGATGGTGAACGGCTGCGTCGCCGCCCTCGGCGCGACGGCATAGACGATCGGGGTGACCGAGCGCAGCGGATAGATGGTGTTCGCCACCGCGAGCTGGTCGCCCGTGGCGGCGATGTCACGGGTTTCCAAGGTCGCGACGCCGTTGGAGCCTTGGGGGAAGCCGCCATACGCCGCCTCGGCCACGTCCATCATGAAATAGACCGAGACCGTCCCCGGCCCAGCGCCCTGCGGCGCGCACCACGCTCGGGTGACACCGGTCACCGCCAATGCCCAGGTCACGTAGTCGGCCTGGTTGCCGCCGTGTGGCGGGGCGGCGTAGCTCTCCAGCATGCGGGTGTGCATTGGGCCGTCGCGTTCCAGGTCCGCACCGCCGGTGATCGGGCCGGTCGCCGCGCCTGTTGAAGCGATCCCGGCGATCACGGTGCCCAAGGTCAGCGGCGCGCCGCTGTCGGTGTTGCCGGCCGATCCCGCCACCCGGGCGACGACGGTCGTGGCGACGGTGCCCCCTCCGCCGACGGTCGTGTCCTCCATGGTGGCGAACTGGACGCCATCGCCGCGGGCGCAAACCGTGCCGGCGGGCAGATCCCGCCCGGCCACGCCGGTCCAGGATGCTGGGCCGGAGGCGAAGGTTGGGGCCTGGCGCAGCACCGGGGTTGGCGCCAGCGCGGCCCAGCCCTCCAGGTATTCGCCGGTCGCGGTGAACGGGGTGGATTGCAGCGAAATCCAGTCGAGATACCCGTAATGCAGATAGGCGAGCCCGGCCTGCACCCAGGCCAGCACGCGCAGCACCGCTCGGCGCAGGAAGCCATCGGCGTTTGGCAGATCCGATGCGGTGATATCCTGCATCGCCTGCGTGCGAAGCGCGGTCAGCGTCGGTCGAGGAAATGGCATGGATCAGGATTCCTGCGACCAGGCGTAATCGAACACTGTCGGCACACCGTTCGCCGTGATGGTGACGATCGCGCCGATGCCGCCGGAGCTGGTGAAGAAGGTCCGCGCGTCGATCGCCGATGCGACGCCATCGGTTAGCATCCAGCCGTGGCAGCGGATCACCTCGTCACGCAGCCAGTTGAGGGTGTCCTGCGTGCGCGGCCGGGCAAACGCCTGATAGATTTTCGAGCCGATCCGGTCGTCGGGTATCGGCGTCAGGGCCGGATCTTCGAGGGCGGCGTAGGTGTCGATCCAACAGCCGTGCGGGTCGTTGCCGAACACTATGTCGCCCGGGTCGGCTTGCGCGTCGGTGAACATGCTGATCAGGGACGCGGTCTGCAGGTCGTGGCCCAACTCCAGGCCGGCGCCGAACATGTTGAAGTCGCCGGTTCCCGTGGCCGGGTCCCAGACGATGCGGATATCACCCATCTCAGGTGCCCGCGGTTGGCGCGACGGCGATGGTGGCGTGTTTGTGGGTCTGCACGGCGACTTGATCGGCGCCGCCGTATCCAGCAATGACCGCGCCGGTGACGTGCAGGTCGCCCGTGATCGTCATCGGCTGCCCGCCACAGTACACCGACGGGCCGGCCGAGGTCAGCCATACATGGGCGCCCCGGCTGTCGTATAGCGCAGCGTCGCCCGGGCCGAGGCCGCGCAGTCGATAGGTCTGATGCCCATTGGCGATTGCCACCGCCTTCGCGCGGTCGCCGTCGAGAAACGCGACATGGAAGTCCGCCGAGATCGGCGGCGAGCCGGTGACGCCATAGCCATAGAGCATCGGCACGTTGTCGCGCGTCGAAAGCGGGTCGAGTTGGAGTTGGACGGTCTGCACCGGGCCGGTGTCGTTGACCGCCATGGTGGATCTGGCCAGGGCAAAGGGGGTGCCTCGGCGCTGCATCATGGCCGCGAGCTGTCGCTCCAGCATGGCGACCCTTGCTTCGAGCATCGATGACATCAGGCATGGCCTCCGGAGGTGGATGGTGGCGCCGGGGACTGCGCGGTCCGCGGTGAGTTCAGGAGTTCGTTGTCGAACAGGTTCAAAGGGTTTGGCTCCGGGTTGAATGCATCGGGGGGCATCAGCACCAGGTCGGCATGGGTGCCGGACATATCCTTGCGGTAGGTGACCGAACCGATGATCCAGTTTGCTCCAGTAATGTCGGCTTTGGGTGCCTCGATCGGAGCCAACCAGTTTGGGGTCCACAGCCTGCCGTTGCTGTCGCGCCAGGAGTCGCAGGTGATCGATGCGGCCTGGCTGCGGCCGAGCCGGCGGGCGAATTCCCAGTTGGCGCGTTGGCTGGCGACGACATCGTTGTTGGTGGCCTGTTGGGTGGGGTCCGGCGATGGCGCGATCTGTTCGGAGACAATGATGCGCAGGCGATACTCGCCCAGCGTGGCGTCCGACACGTTCGCTCGGCGGTTGGCGAGGTTGCCGAGGTCGGCAAGCTGATCGACGCCGTACCAGACGACGAGATAGTCCGAGAACCGCTGATCGACCGATCGTTCGGCGTTGATCGCCTCGATGTTGCCCGGGAGGGTGAAGCCGGAGGCGTGCGATTGCGTGCCGACGCGGTCCAGGACGAGGGCGCCGGTTGCGTCCTCATACACCAGGTATCCGGCGTAGCGGGCAACGGACTCGATGATCTGGTAGGGCGTTTCGCCGAGGGGGACCTGGAAGGATGGGATTGGGACGCCGAGGTCGGCCATCGCCGAACGCGCCGTAATCCCGTACGCCTTGCACAGCCTCTGCGCCACGCCGAGCGTGTTCGCGCCGTTGATCATGCCGCCGCGCAGGCCGGGGTCGTTGACCAGGTCGGCGGAGCAATCCACCAGGTTGCGCGTGATCCCTCGGCCACTGATGGTGACCTGGTGGTTGGGCGCGTCGATCGGGATGGAGCGGCGATCGATCCAGCCGGTGATGACTAGGTCGGACCCGATATAGATCAGGCACGACTGGCCCGGGCGGGTTCCGGCCAGTGCCGCGCCTTGCAGGAACTCGGTGCAGGCGGTGACCGACCAGGTATTCGGCATCGACTCACAGGACTTGCTGATGCTGACGGTCTGCCAGCCCTGGAACCGGTTGGAGCTGACCTGAATCGACACCTCGTCGGGACCGGAGGCCAGACTGTTGGGCATATGGGTCTCACTTTTTCTGTGGCGCGGGCGCGAATAGGCCGCTGGCCGGATTACTGCCGGTCAGTGCATGGGCGTGACAACTCGCGTTGTTGAAACGCTGTCCAGGACGTCGGTGCGTACAAGCATTGCGCGTGTGATCGACTTGCGGAGCCAACCGACCGGTAGTGTGCTACGTTGCTATTTTGATAGCAGGAATAGCAGGGCAGCAAGCTACGCGGGAGCAATGGTCCATTGGTTTCGTCCCGCAGGTGGCGATGGTCCCCTTTTGGTGGACTTGATCGCGTGCGCACTTTGCGGCTCAGTCCCGGGTTCTGCTTCGGGTGGGGCGCGGACATTCCCCGATGCGGCGGAAGCGCGGAGCCTGATGCAGGCAGTCGTATGGCTGGCGAGGGTGCATAAGGAGATGCAACATCCTACACAGAAGCAGGAGACAAGGCGCAAAGCTCACAAGGGTAGGCGCTGTGGTCAGGGCTACAGCGTCGGCGGTGCCTCATTAGGCGTCGACATTTTCTTTCGATAACCAAAGAGAAAGGCGCGCGCAGCTTCGATTCCGTCCGACAAAGCGTACACGTCCGTCAAAGCGCCACCGAAAAAGGATTCCAGCGTACGGGCGAACGCCGATGGGTTCAACAAGCTGGCAATAGACCCATCTAAAAGCTCGAACCAAGACCCGGGGAACATGCCAAGTACTGCGACGACTTCACAAGGATGATCCGCTAAGCGCTGTTCGAGCCATGTTCTTTCTTCGTCCGAATTCGCGTCGCGCCAAAATTTGAGCAAGGACAGCGCATCTATCGGCGAATATTGCGCATAGGGTGGCTTCGACCGAGCATCGGCCGCGATCCGTCGGCAAAAATTGTCTCTAAGCTCGGTCCACTCATGCTTCGGAAATGTACTGTCACCGTCGGTTGAGGATGCCTCCTCGTCCCATGCTTTTTGCTCAGCCTTTTCAAGGCTCTCAAGTTCACGATAAATCACTAGAGCGAACGGCAACGAGGTCGCACATTCAATAACACGCCCCGCAACAAAATTTCCTTGGCCATTGTGCATTCCCAGGCGCCGCAAGAAATCATGTCTGCAAAGTTTGGCAATCAAATCCCCGGTTGCTAAGGCGAGCGCCTGCTCCTCAATGGGAGGGCTTGCTGGCAGAATGTCACCGACCTGCGCCAAAGCTATCGCAAGGCAGTTAGCCGACCGAACGCTCAGAGGCTCTAGCGAGGACGAGAGCCGCTCAATCAATATATCCAGCCGCTTACTGGCCAAATCGCGAACGGCCGTATCGACAGCTGCCTGATCACCGGCTTCGGACAGCGCGAGTAGACTGCGAAGCTGCATGTCAGATATGTCATCAACCGCGACTGCATAGGAAAAGTAGCGGCCATGGTATCGAGAATCTGTTATCGGTTTGGTCGAGGGAGGTTGCCTCGACAGCAGCACTTCGAACAGCCGTTTAGCCGCCTTGCCTTCCACTGGCGATATTCTGCGCGACTTTACTTCGTAATCAAGGTCTGTGGCACTGATATTTGGACCATTCTGCATGATAATATAAGCATAAGGAAAAAAAATACGCGTTGCCTCGATAATCATCTGATCAAATGGATCAACCTCGCCTTTCAGCATCGGAAGTGCAAACCGAAGCGCGTTGGCATAGCGGATGGCGTGGCGCGGCGTCGTCATTACGACCAATAAGGCGTCCTTGCAGATTTGACAAAATTCGTCCCAGGCCAGTCGGTCAATCCCAATTCCGGCCGTATCACAGGCCGATCGCGCATGCTTCATTACATATGCGGCAAGCCGATCTGAGCTGACGGCAGGGAGCGAGAACGGGTATTGGATGATCTTCTCCAGGAACTGTCGACCGTCCGCCGCTTCGCCGTAGGCGTCGGCAGCAATCCGCCCCACACGCTCTTCATCGAACGCTAGCAGATAAATTACGTTAGGAAAATTCGCTGACAGACGAACCATCTTCAGAACGGTCATTATCTCGTTATGGTCCAACCGATCCAAATCATCAATTAGGACAACAACCTTTTCAGTTGTCTCATGCATTGCCTGTGTCAGGCGATCCCGCTGCTGCTGTATAGAATCTTTCGAGATATCCTCGCCCAATTTGTTTATTCCAATGGCAGCGGCGTCGCCATAAAGGGGTATTATCCTCAGTGCTCCGCCATAGCGCATCATCAATTCGCCAATCGTCTTGCCAACCTTCTCGACCTTGGCGTTTACGCTCCTGCCTAGACCAACAAAAAATTCCTGCAACAGAGCATCTTGGTCCTTGAGGAGCCAAGGATTGAAGGCGAAGACCGTCACCCGCGATCCATAGTCCTTTTCCAGCACCGCACGAACGAAGTTGAGCACGGTGCTCTTGCCGGAGCCCCATTTTCCGAACAGACCAAACACTGGCGCACCCTGCGATGCATCGAACTCGGCAATCGTCGCGGCCAGACGCTGGCTAAACGCCCACCGGTTGAACTCATCATCCTCCTGCCGTTCGGCTGGATTGTCGAGCGTAATATTGCGGACCATGGCGTCACGATCTCCTCTATCTCCATCTATGCTGTTTCTGAAACCGATCAACCCGACCCACGGTCATTGAGGGCATCTTCGGAGCACAGCGCAGATTTTGGTGACCAAGCTCATCTCTGGTGATCGCGAGATACTGTACGACGCTTCCCATCTGGTTGTCTCCGAATCCCGGCTCCATCGCAATTTTTCGTCGGTTATCGAAACGACGTTTAGGCAGCTATAAGATGGCGGTACGCCATCACCAACCATCAAGCGGCCGTTCTCACCGCTTTGTGACCATCCATGTGAGCACACGCAAACGACGGCTATGGGTCGAGGGCACGCATTCAACCCAGTGACAAACCTCTGATTTGCCCCCCTCGGGTCAGGCAACCGTGATCCCGGACGACACCAGTCCAGAGGCCAGCGCCTGAAAGCTGACCGGACAAAACGCCGGATGGATCGCCCGGGCCTCGGCCGCGATCCCGTCCGACCGGCTCGCGTCGCGATACAGAAACTGTGCGATCACCAGCGACGGCAGCGGCGCCTGCAAGCGCACCGTCACGACGCTCGGCAGGCTCGCGCCACGCACTGTCAAATCTTGGGCTACCGCAGAACGCAGGGCCTTCAGCGCGACATAGGTGGCATCCTCGCCGGCATCGCCAGCGGCCGTAATCTCAGTGTCCAGCACGGCAGCGAGTGACAGCCGCAGCGCGGCGGCATCGTCGTAGCTGACCGGCTGATACGACGCCGAGGCCCGCGCCAGACTGGCCAGTGCGGCCCGCCGGCAGGCCGCAGCCATCGCATCCCGCATCGTCGCTTTGGCCGATCCCACGCCAACCAAACCGTCGGCGTTGTCCGCGAAGGTGAACCCGGCCAGTCCGCTCAGCACTCGAATTTGGTCGGCCGGATCGATGATCCCGGCCCGCATCGCCTCCACCAGCGTGGCCAGGGCACCGAGCATGTCGGTGCTGGCCGAATACGTCGCGGCGGCCGTGTTGGAGCCAGCAGCCGCCAAGGCCAGCGCGGCCCGCTGATTGGCCAGCTGGGCCTGAAGCGAGGCGACGGTCGTGCCGATTGGCAGGCTCACCGACGCCGATCCCGCGCCATACCGGCCATAATTCGTGTTGGCATCGGGCGGCGGCAGGGCAGCCGCCATGCCGACGATCGCCGTCGGGTTGGCCCCACCGAGCGCGGTCGCGGCGGCGAAGCTGGTCACCACGGAAGCGCCTTCGCCCGTTACGGCCGGGCCGATGGAAGCGGCCGGGATCGCCACAGCGCCCAGATCGGTCCCGGCCGCCGTCAGCGCGCTATCGGCCGCGGCCAGCACGGCGATGGCCGTGGCGATGATCGCCGTGGGAAAGACGGTGCCACCCTGTTCGATGAACTCGAACGCGACTTCTATGACGCGCATCTTGTCGCGATGCACAGCGGTCCCCGAGGAAACCAGGGCGACCTTCACCGCGCCGATCGTCGGATGGATCAACAGGCCGGAACCGGCCGTCTCGACCGCGTTGTCGAGCAGAAGCTGCATGGCCGGCGCCAGATCGCCGATCAGATAACCCGAAAACGAGTATGTCCGCAGCGCTCGGCCCATGTCCTCGGCCCAGCCGCCGTCGCGAAACGGGTATTCGTGGATCGCCAACCGCCGGCCCTTCTTGACCTGGGCGGCGATGACCTTGAACGGCACCCCCCGAAATGATGCGGTCTGCAGCAGGCCCATGAATCCGGCAATGCTGGTTGGCGGCGCGAAGCCAGTGACATTGGTGAACCCGCTCATCGCGCCATCGGCATGCTGGTTTCGATCCGTGGTGCCCCCGCGTTTGCCGCACCCGAGGTGGTGACATGCGCCGTCGTCCCCGGAGGCGCACCCCGCAACGTCACGTCCACATGGACGTTGCCACTGGGATGCTGCACGAACTGATCCGCCGCTTGGCCGCGCCGGAACGCCTCGCCCTGGCCGTCCGCCGGCCGTTCAAACCCGGTGAACACCGCCCCGGATTGCCCCGCCGTATTGACCAACCGCAGCCGGTCCAGGACCGACTTCTCCGGACCATTCAGCTCATCCCAAGCGTACTCGAGTTGCTGCTGTTCGGTCGGCGTATTGGTCCAATACCGCGACCGCATCGCCGCCAGCCGAGCGGCATGCTCCTGAAACAACCCATAGGACGTGCCGTTGTCACCCGTTCGCGTCGGGTCGAACCCGCTTTCCGCCGCGATGTTCGACAGGATGCCGGCCGTTTGTTCCTCGGTCAGGCCCTTGCCCC
Source organism: Pseudomonadota bacterium (assembly GCA_021808875.1). The sequence continues at coordinate 26,839 of JAKBAU010000013.1, forward strand.
GGAAATAGTCGTGCGTGCGCTGCATCGTCGCCGCGGCAGCGGACGGCGCACGCGGAACGGTAATCGCTGGTGCGGCGGTGCCGCCGGCCCAATGGGGCGCGACATGCCGCCAAATCCAGGCAAGCGGGTTGGGATGCGCGCCCTGCCAGTCCTCCCACACCTTGCCGCCTGCTTTCCGAGCGGCCTCGCGGCCCATGTCGTCACCGCCCGCGCTATCGCCGCTCAGCAGCAGCGGCGACGCCAGAACCGCGCCGGTTCCGGCCGCCGTGTTCACCGCCCCGAGACCGAGCAGTCGCATCACCCACGCCATTGGCTTCAACAGACCGAGCGCCATGATGCCGGCACCGAGTTCGGCGTAGGAGTCAGCCAGGTCCTTGTTGTGCTCAATCCAGTGCGACGTGGTGTCCAGCACCTTCATCGCCGTGCCAGACCATTTGTCCACGATGCGATTGCCGGCGCCCT
>JAKBAU010000014.1 GCA_021808875.1 Pseudomonadota bacterium
CCAAAGTGCTCTCACCGAAATTCAGCTTCTGACATACCTGCTCGACCGCTTCACGATCCGTGTTCCTCTGTCCGACGCCGAGGTCGAGACGGTCACTCGGAAGGTGCTGCTCCAAAAAAAGCCCACGGCTGTCGCCGACGTGCGCGCGCTTCTCGACAAGCACGCCGGCGAAGTATCGCGGCAACTCCAGGGTACCCGCATCGGCGAGACCATCGAGGATCGCGCGATTATCGTCGACGATTATCCACTGCTGCCGGTTCGGCGGCGGTTTTGGGAGAACTGCTTCCGCCAGATCGATGCCGCAGGCACAAGCAGCCAGCTGCGCTCGCAGTTGCGGATCATCCACGATGCGGTTGCGAAGGTCTCCGAGCGTCCTCTCGGGTCGGTCGTGCCGGCGGATGAGCTTTTCGAGGCACTCGCCCCAGAGATGGTGAACACGGGCGTCCTTCTTCGCGAAATCAACGAACGCATCATTATGGTTGGCCGAGCCGAAGGGCCAATTGCGCAGCGCATTTGCGGCCTGGTCTTTCTGATCGGAAAGTTGAAGCGAGAAGCCGGCGCCGATATTGGCGTTCGCGCCACCAAGGATCACCTCGCTGACCTGCTGATCGACGATCTGACTGCGGACAACGGCAAACTGCGGTCTGAAGTCGAGGACAAGCTCAAAAAGCTGAGCGACCAGGGCGTTCTGATGCTGGTGGGCGACGAGTATCGCCTTCAGACCCGCGAAGGCAGTGACTGGGATCGGGAGTTTCGTAATCGGCAGACGAAACTCAACAATGATGAAGCCGCAATCCAGTTCAAGCGTGACCAGTTGCTCTGCGGAGAGATCGACAAACTGGTGCGCGGTATCAGAATCACGCAGGGGGCAGCAAAGGAGCCACGCCAGTTTTTGATCCATCGCGAACAATCGGCGCCAGTCGTAGATGGCAGCAGCGTGCCGATTTGGATTCGAGATCAATGGTCTTGTGGTGAGAAAGATGTACTAGAAGCTGCGCGGTCGGCAGGTACTGATAGTCCAATTTTATTCGTATTGATCCCACGCCAGGCGGCGAACGACCTAAGGCGCTTTATCGCCGACGCCGAATCCGCACAGCAGACCCTCGATGCCAAAGGCAATCCTACGACGGCTGAAGGCCACGAAGCCCGCCAAAGCATGGACAGCCGCCGAGCGCGCGCAATCGGTGATCGCGATCGTCTGATCCGGGAAATCGTAAGCAACGCCAAGGTCTTTCAGGGCGGCGGCAGCGAGGTGCTGCTGACGTCATTGGATGACAAGATAAGGGCCGCGACCGAAGCCTCACTCGTGCGGATGTTTCCGCGCTTCAAAGAGGCAGATTCGGCCGCATGGGAAGCGGTGATCAAACGTGCCCGCGATGGCGCCGACCATCCCTTCCAGCCAACAGGACACACCGACGCGACGGAGAAGCACGCTGTCTGTCAGCAGGTGGTCACCACCATCGGTGCCGGCAAATCGGGGTCGGATGTCCGCAGGACATTGGGTGGAACGCCCTTTGGCTGGCCGCGTGACGCTGTCGATGCGGCGCTGATTGCCCTTCATCGGCTCCAACACCTTACCGCCACCCTGAACGGCCAGGCGATTCCGCTTGGCCAGCTCGATCAGAACAAGATTGCCAAAGCGGATTTCCGGGTCGAACACGCGACACTCACTGTGGGAGACCGCCTGATCCTGCGGAAGCTCTTCCAGGCGTTGGGACTTTCCTGCAAGAGCGGCGAGGAGGCCGTCCGCGCGGGAGAATTTCTCAGCGGTTTCATTTCCCTTGCGAGATCCGCCGGTGGTGACGCGCCTTTGCCCACGTCCCCGGCGACGACCGAAATCGAGGACACACAACGGCTGGTCGGCAACGAGCAACTGCTGGCCATTAAATCCAAGGCGCCTGACTGGGAGGACAAGATCAAGGCGTGGACGACCACCCGCGATCTCATTGCCCAGAGACTGCCGACCTGGAATTTGGTTGAGGGGCTTGCCAAACACGCGGCTACCTTGCCCGCAGCGAAGCCTCATCTGGAGCAGATCGAGGCCGTGCGCAGTCAACGTCTGCTGTTGGAGAAGGCTGACCCGGCGAGCGCGATCCGCGTTGGTCTGGCGGGGTTGCTTCGCGACGCCGTGCAGAAGGCTCGAACTGACTATGAGACAGCGTTCGGCGCGGCCATGGCCTCGCTTGCCAGCAATAGCGTCTGGATGAAGGTCCCCCCGGCTGATCAGGACGCCATCAAAGCCGCGGTCGGCCTGAGCGCACCGAGCAAGCCCGACATCGCCAGCGACGATGCGCTGGCGGGTCATCTGGATCAGAAGCCCTTGTCGAACATCCAGGCGGAGATTGATGCCATAGCCGGCCGCGTGGCGCTGGCAATCGAGCGGGCTGCGCGGTTGTTGGAGCCCAAGGTTCAGACGGTCACATTGGAGCGCAGCACGCTCCGAGACGCCGCGGAAGTCGAGGCCTGGGTCAAGCGCCAGACGGCAACACTCATTGAAGCGGTGCGCCACGGCCCCGTGCTTGTGAACTAGGGCGAACCCAAATGATCTCGATAACCCGTGACCTCCGAAAGGATTTGGAGAAGACGGTCAAGCAGGCGCGTCGCGTCGCTGAGGCAGGCGCCCGCCAAGCCGTGCAGCAGCTTCGCGTCGGCGACGGTGACGCGCCGAAAGATCTGAATACGGAGGAGCGCGCTCTTCGAACCCGTTTGCGAGCCCATGGCCGGCAACTTGGAGACCGGCGCGATGCAAAGACGGGAGCGCAAGAGACCGCACGCCTCGTGCAAGAGTGCGCTTACGAGCACTGGCATCGCATGCTATTCGCGCGCTTCCTGGCCGAGACTGACCTCCTGATCGAACCCGAGTCCGGCGTGGCCATCACGCTCGACGAGGTGCAGGAACTCGCCCGTGAAAAGGCGACGGACTGGCTCGAACTGGCGAGCGAATACGCCGAGCGGATGTTGCCGCAGATCTTCCGTAAGGACGATCCGGTGCTGCAAATCGCGCTTCCGCCAGAAACACGTTCCGAGATGGAAGATTTACTGAAGGGTCTGTCTAAACCCGTGTTCGAGGCGGATGACAGCCTTGGCTGGGTCTACCAGTTCTGGCAGGCCGACAACAAAGATGCGATCAACAAGTCAGAGATTAAGATCGGTGCGGACGAACTGCCGGCTGTCACACAGCTATTCACCGAAGATTACATGGTCCTCTTCTTGCTTCACAACACGCTCGGCGCATGGTGGGCCAGAAAATTACTTGCTCGCAATCCAATCCTCGCAACATCGGCTGCAGACGAGGATGCGGTGCGTGCGGCCTGCAAGATCGGCGACATCGACTGGACCTACTTGCGCCTTGTCCGGGACAAGGCCGGCGACGGAACGGTGGGGCCGTGGCGTGCCGCCGCCGGCGCATTCGAAGGTTGGCCGCAAAATGCGAAGGATATAACAGTTCTCGATCCATGCATGGGGTCCGGGCACTTCCTGGTGTTCGCACTGCCTATCCTGGCCTCTCTGCGCATGGCGGAAGAAGGTTTATCGCAGTCTTCGGCCATTGATGCGGCGCTGCAGGACAATCTCTTCGGTCTGGAGATCGATCCGCGGTGCACACAGATTGCGGCGTTCAACCTTGCTTTCGCCGCATGGCGCACGGTCGGCTATCGCGCGCTGCCGCAGCTCAATCTCGCCTGTTCAGGTCTTTCTATTGGTGTCACCAAACCGGAGTGGCTTAGGCTGGCAGAGAAAGCAGTAACCGCTGCCGATCCCGCCGCGAAACGCGACTTGCTAGGCGTAGAAAAGAATTTGCTGACGGTCGGCCTTGAAGAGCGAGTCAAGAACGGCCTGGTGGCGCTCTACGACCTCTTCTCCAAGGCACCTTGGCTGGGCAGTCTGATCGACCCGCGCCGAGCAGGCGCCGACATATTCCGAGAGGGGTTCGACAATTTGGAACCGCTCCTGGCTTCGATCCTGGCCACAGCCGATACCGACGACACGCGCGAAATGGCCGTGGCCGCACAGGGCATGGCAAAGGCAGCAGAGTTGCTGGGTCAGCGGTTCACACTCGTGATTACGAATGTGCCATTCTTAGGAAACCGCCGGCAAAGCCAACAACTGTTGGAATTTTCGGAGCAGATGTTTGAGCGGTCCAAGATCGACTTGTCGGTAACAATGCTCGACCGCCTCATCGCTTCCGCTCAATCAATCACAGTGGCGACAATAAGTCCCCAAGCATGGCTACAGCAGGTTCGTTATCGGGCATTCCTCGAAAATGTTATCTTTCCACGTCAAATGCATCTTGTACTCCGCTATGGGTCGGGTGCTTTTCAAACCATTACCGGAGAAGTGGTTTCTGTCTGCGCGACGGTGCTATCGACATCTATCAGCTCGCTTCCAGTTGTCCGGGTCTTGGATCTGAGCAACACAGAAGGCACTGCGGAGAAAGCTCAGGCATCCAGTATCGATCCTTTGATCGAGATTGAGACCCGTGTAATGCGTGAGAAGCGGACCTTTCTTTTTCAACATTTGGACAAGCAACCGGCTATCGAGACAATCGCGTTCGGTACACAGGGCGTTAAGACTGGAGATGATGACCGCTTTGTGAAGAAATTCTGGGAACTACCAGACCTAAGACAACCCTGGCGTCCCTACCTCGGCACGACATCATCAAATGCCGACTTCACAGGCCGAAATAGTATTTTGCGCTGGGACAATAATGGTTCTGACCTGATCCGTTCACGACGTGACAATGCTGCCTACGGACAAGTTGGTGTTGCGATTAACCAGATGGGAGATATGCTATCATTCATTTATACCGGGGAAGCCTTCGATAGTAATGTAGCACCAATAATTTGCAGAGACGCGTCTAATACTCCAGCGCTCCTTGCCTTCCTTAGGAGTGCAAATTTTACCGCTGAACTTGGGAAACTCGAAGGCGGAATGAAAATTAACAATGGGACCCTTCTTCGCGTTCCCTTTGACCTCGCGCATTGGAGGGATGTCGCAACAGAAGTATATCCGACCGGCCTACCGAAGCCTTATTCCAACGATCCTACCCAATGGATTTTCGAAGGTCATCCTTGCGGTCCGGCCGATCCAAACGCGTCGGACAACGAGGGCCGGTCTTCCAATCTTGGGGAAGCACCGCAACCGCTCCACGTTGCTGTGGCACGCCTTCTTGGTTACCGGTGGCCACGTCAGACAGGCGCGAGTTTCACGGACTGCGAGGTCGTCGGTGCGGATGGTCTTGAGACCTATGCCGATACCGATGGCATCGTCTGCCTCACGGCTCTCAAGGGCGAACCGCCGGCGGAGCAGCGATTGAACGCGCTCCTTGCAAATGCGTTCGGCCGGGATTGGTCCGCTGCAAAGCTCAATAGCTTGCTCGGCGAAGTGAACTATGTTGGCAAGTCGCTTGACGACTGGCTACGCGACGGTTTCTTCGCGCAACATTGCGAGCTGTTCCATCAACGACCGTTCATATGGCACGTGTGGGACGGGAGACGTGATGGCTTCCATGCTCTCGTCAATTACCACCGCCTAGCCGCGCCAAGTGGCGAAGGCCGGAGGACGCTAGAGAAGCTGATCTATTCCTATCTCGGCGACTGGATTGACCGGCAGCGGGCAGATCAGAATTTAGGCGTCGAAGGCGCGGACGGACGCCTCGCGCAGGCAGAGTATCTACGGGTCGAACTCATCAAAATACTTGAGGGTGAACCCCCTTACGATATTTTCGTACGTTGGAAGGCGCTGAAAGCCCAACCGATGGGCTGGGATCCAGACATCGATGACGGCGTGCGGATGAACATTCGCCCGTTCATCAATTCGGCTCCCCTGGGAGGCAAAAAGGGGGCCTGCATACTGAGAGGTCGTCCGAAAGGGAAGGAGTTCGAATACGGAAAAGATCGCGGCAAGGAACCCTTGCGCGAAAAGGCTGACTATCCCTGGTTCTGGGACTGGGATGAAAAGACATCCGACTTTACTGGCGGCACCGATTTTGACGGAAACCGCTGGAACGACCTCCACTACAGCCGCGCAGCGAAACAGGCCGCTCGCGATCGCCAACGAGCGTCGCTGGGAGGCAAGATTTGACCATCTTGGCCCCGAAGACACTCATCGACGCTCTACACGAGTCCTTCAACGGTGGCTTTCGCTCGCCGGATGGTACCGCCGCACCTGTCGCGCTGCTTTGGACCGATGCAGATGGGCAGTGGCGGCCACTGATCGCAACGCTCATGAAAGCCATCCCCGAACTCTATGCTCTCGGCCCCTACGCACCTGGAGAGCGGCAGGGGCCAGTCATATGGCTCAAGTGCATCATCGAGCGGAGCCTGCCGGAAGCCTTGCTGCCGCCCGGCGTGGTGCCGATCCTCTATCTGCCCAACGTGAGCCGACAGGATCTTCGCGCCGGGGGCGATTGCCCCACAGATCTTCAACCCCTGATCGAGTTACAATACCGTGGTGCGGTTTGGCACCAGCGCAATGGCAGGGACTGGACCGTTGACGCCTTTCTGACGTCGGAGGACGGCGTCGGACTCGAAATCGCCAAGGACAACCGTACGCGGGACGCCATGCTGCGCGCGCTCGCGCTGCTCGCGCCGGAACCCCTGGCCGGCTTACGTGGTCACCGGCTGGAAGCCGACGATTTCGATAGGCTAGCCATCGGTGATCCCGTTCGCGATTTGCTCGGCTGGATGAGCGACAGCGAGGCATTCGAGGCGCGCTGCGATCCAAATCGCTGGGCAACTTTCAAAGATATTTGCTGGCGCGAATTCAGTTTCGATCCTGATGAGGATGGCACTCAGGGGGCTGCCGATGCCCTGCTCCAGGGTGGCGGCAAATGGGATGAAGTCTGGCGACGCTTTTGCGATGCGCCGCGCCTCTACCAGGGCGTATCGACGGTTTTGCGCCAAGCCCGCCCACGCGATTTGCTGGGCCTCGCCGACCATTCCCGTCGGCCGGGGCTCAATGAGGAGCAGGAAGACAGGCTTCGCAAGGAACTCGAAGGCATCCTGGCCCTGCCGCACGCCCAGGCGTGCGACAAGGTCGACAAGCTGGACAGTGAACACAGAGAGCGCCGCGGTTGGGTTTGGGCGCAACTTGGCGAAAGCCCCTATGCGGTGGCGCTTGAGCCGCTAGGCCGACTGGCAAAGACGGCCAAGACCGCCCTCGGAGGTGCTACCGCGCAAGCCATGGCAGCCGATTACGCCGCCCAGGGGTGGCGATGCGACCGTGCGGCGATGGAGGCGCTCAGCCGCCTGAAGCAAGGTGCGGAAAATGGCCTGGTCACGAAGGTCGTGCGGGCGCTTTACGAACCCTGGCTCGATCGCTCGGCGCGTCGATTCCAAGAGCTGATGTCCGCCCCGGGTGTGGACCCGCACAAGCTGACGGCGGCTGTCGCGGCAGAGCGAGACACATGCGTGTTGTTCGCCGACGGGCTTCGCTTCGACGTGGGGGCGATCCTGCAGGAACGCCTTGAGGCCCAGGGACTTCGGGTGCGGATGTCGCATCGGATCGCCCCGATTCCAACAGTTACGGCGACGGCGAAGCCAGTCGCGTCTCCTGCCCACGCTGCGTGCTCTGGCAAGACCGATGCTGAAGACTTTGCCCCCATCATCACGTCGAGCAATCAGCCCGCGAACGCCTCTCGGCTGCGAGATGTGATGGCGCGTGCCGGCGTCGAGATCCTCGACCAGGATCAGTCCAGGATGGCCGTAAGCGGCGACGGCGGTGGCTGGACCGAGACCGGCAAACTCGACACCCTAGGCCACTCGCTCGAAGGTCTCCTTGTTCGCCAGATTGATCCTGAGATCGACACCCTCGTTGATCGCGTCAGCAGTTTGCTGAGCGCGGGATGGAGCAGGGTCCGTGTCGTCACGGACCATGGATGGCTCCTTCTCCCGGGCGGCCTGCCGAAGGTCGAACTGTCGCCGCATCTGGTCGCCACGAAATGGGCGCGCTGCGCCGCCGTCAAGGGCGGGTCGACTCCGAGCATCCCCACTTACCCGTGGTACTGGAACCCCGTGCTGCGCATTGCGTCGCCGCCGGGGATCGGCGCCTTCATGGCGAACACGGAATACGCTCACGGCGGTATCAGCCTTCAGTAATACGTCATCCACGAGCTCGTCGTCGAACGTGGCGAGGAAGCGGTTTCGGCCACGATCACCGAGATCAGTTGGCGCGGCATGCGGTGCCGGGTGGCAGTGAAGTCCAGTGCCCCCGGCCTACAAGTTGACCTGCGTCTCAACTGGAAACAAGCGGCATCCAGCATCGTCGCGGCTGCCAAGGAATTAGGAACGAACGGCGAAGCGAGCCTTGCTGTCTCGGACGACAAACACGAAGGCGCGGCTGCCTCGGTTGTCGTCTCCGACGCGTCAGGACGGGTGCTCGATTCCAAGCCGACTACCGTCGGAGAAGACGCATGAGCATTGAACTGGATCAACTCGACAAGCTGGCCGCCTCAGTCTTCGACGGATACCTCGTCCGCAAAGACCTCGTGCGGAAATACTCCCGCCAGTATCCGGTTCCAACCTATGTCGTCGAGTTCCTGCTGGGTCGCTATTGCGCGAGCGTCAATGAACGCGAGATCGCCGAAGGGCTGGAGATCGTCGAAAAGCAGCTCAAGGATCGGACCGTCCGAACCGGCGAGGAGGAACTGTTCAAGGCTCGCGCCAAAGAAACGGGGTCGGTCAAGATCATCGACATTCTCCGCGCCAAGCTCGACGCGAAAAACGATTGTTATGTCGCGGAGCTGCCGAGCCTAAATTTGCGCGATGTCCGCATCGATGACCAACTGGTGCGCGACAATGAGCGGATGTTGACTGACGGCTTTTATGCCGAGGTCACACTCGCATACGACGGGATCATCGCTCAGGAGAAAGGCGGCCGGCCATTCGGGGTTTCGTCGCTGCGCCCGATCCAAATGTCCAAGTCGGACGTTCTGGACATCTACGCCAAGGCCCGCCGTAGCTTCACCACGGCTGAGTGGATCGAGTTCCTGCTGCGTTCGATCGGTCTTGAGCCGGCCGCTTTCAACGAACGCGCCAAACGCGTCGTCTTGCTGCGCATGATCCCATTCGTCGAGCGGAACTACAACCTTATCGAGCTCGGGCCGCGCGGGACTGGAAAGAGCCATCTTTTTCAGCAGATATCGCCGTATGCCCATCTGATTTCGGGCGGCAAGGCAACCGTCGCGAAGATGTTCGTGAACAACGCAAGCGGGCAGCGCGGCTTGGTCTGCCAATATGACGTTGTCTGCTTCGACGAAGTCTCCGGCATTTCCTTTGACCAGAAGGACGGCGTCAACATCATGAAAGGCTACATGGCCTCCGGCCAATTCAGTCGCGGCAAGGAGAGCATCCGCGCCGAGGGAAGCGTCGTCATGGTCGGCAACCTCGATGTCGACGTGGAGCAACAGCAGAAGATCGGCCATCTTCTAAGCCCAATGCCGCCCGAGATGCGCGATGATACGGCGTTCATGGACCGTATTCATGCCTACGCACCCGGTTGGGATTATCCAAAACTCAAGCCCAGCGAACACCTGACCGATCACTTCGGTCTGGTGAGCGACTTCCTCAGCGAATGCTGGACCAGACTACGAGCCGGCAACCGCGTATCGGTGTTGCAGGGTCGGATCCATCTCGGCGGTGCCCTCAGCGGTCGTGATCTCGAAGCGGTCAACAAGACGGTCAGCGGCCTTACGAAACTTCTGTTTCCCGACCCGGAGATGCCGGTCCCTGATACCGATCTGGAATGGATTGTTCGGGTTGCATTGGAGTCCCGCCGCCGTGTGAAGGAGCAACAGCGTCGCGTCTTCAAGAGCGAATTTCGCAGCACCCATTTCAGCTACATCATGGCTCCTGATGGGGCCGAGCAGTTCGTATCGACGCCAGAACTGCACAGTGATGAAGCGATCGAGAGCGATCCGCTGCCACCCGGCCAAGTGTGGGGCGTCAGCTTGGGGGCAGGCGAAACCGGTCCAGGACTGTATCGGATCGACGTGACATGTGGACCAGGCGGTGGGGTCAAGATTCTAAATCAACCGACTCCGCCGGCTTTTCGCGAGAGCGTTCGCGTCGGTGAGCAAAACCTCTACACGAGGTCGAAGGAGTTGGTCGGAGATCGGAACCCGCGCGAGGAAGAGTTCTCCCTCCAGATGCGTCCGATGGATGCGGACAAAACCGGATCCGGGCTGGGGGTTCCAGTGCTCGTCGCACTCTGTGGCGGGCTTCTTGGGCGCAACACGCGAGGCGGGACCATCGTGGTCGGCGCGCTCAACCTCGGCGGGTCAATCGAGATGATACCGAACGCCGTCCGGATTGCCGAACTCGCGATTGACAAGCAGGCGCAAACACTCCTGATGCCTGTTTCGGCCCGTCGGCAGCTAAACGACCTTCCCGACGATTTATGGACCAAAATCAGCATCGAATTCTACAAGGACGGTGCCGATGCAGTCTTCAAGGCGCTTGTCGAGTAGATTGGCGGTGGTTGCTCATCCCATTTCTGGGAGGAATTGAACTGGCGGCAGCGGCTAATTGGGAGTCAACTGACCGCTGATTGGAAGGCATAGACCGCGATCGCGCGATCGAATTGTTGGGAGGGGAAAGCCTTCCCCCTGGCCGGCGCCACGGTCGCCGGCACACCCCCATCTGCGGGGGCACCCCGCAACGCCCCGAGAGTGAGAGTGCGGACGAGTTTTCCGTGACGGGTTGAGGGTTGTCGAGAAAGGCTCGGCGAGCGCCCGTCGCGGAGATCCGCGATGTCCAAACATGCTGCTCATGCCCGCACCGGCCAGGACCGAACGGGGCTTTATCAGGAAATCACCGACAGGATTATCGCCCAGCTGGAGGCAGGCGGTGCTCCTTGGGTCCAGCCCTGGGGGACAGCCGCGGCGAAGGCGCCGCTCGGCCTGCCCAGGAATGCGTCGACCCAACGGCGGTACTCGGGGATCAACGTGCTGATTCTCTGGGGCGCGGTCATCGAGCACGGCTTTGCTGGCCAGAGCTGGTTGACCTTCCGCCAGGCGCTCAGCCTCGGCGGTCATGTGCGCAAGGGAGAACGTGGCACGACCGTCGTCTATGCCGACCGGTTCACGCCGGATGACGAACGCCGGCGCGCGGCGGAGACCGGCGAGGAGGCGCAAGCCATCCCGTTCCTGAAGCGATTCACGGTCTTCAACACCGCGCAATGCCAGGGCCTGCCGGACGAGATGATGGCAATGGCGCCTCCGGTCGAAACCGATCTGGTTCTGCCGCACGCCGAGGCGTTGATCCGCGCAACCGGCGTGGATTTCCGGATCGGCGGCGAGCGGGCGTTCTACGATCCGCGGCACGATTTCGTGCAGGTGCCGCCCCCGCAGGCCTATTTCGAGCCGATCAACTGGCACCGGACCGCGCTGCATGAGATCGGTCACGCCAGCGGCCATTCCTCCCGTCTCAACCGCGATATGTCGGGCTCATTCGGGTCGAAGAAATACGCGTTCGAGGAACTAATCGCAGAAATTTCAGCCGCCTATTTATGTGCTTTTCTAAACATCACGCCCACGGTGCGCCACGCGGACTATATCGGTTCGTGGCTCGACGTGCTGCGCGAGGACAACCGCGCCATCGTGCGCGCTGCCAGCGCCGCGTCGAAGGCGGCGGATTACATCCTGGCGTTCCAATCCGAACCTCTCGAGACCGACGCTGCAATCGCGGCCGACGACGAGAAGGAGGCCGCCTGACGGTGGTGGCACCCAGGTCGGGTTTCAGCCGAAACGCGGAGCCGGATATCCGTGCTCCCGCTTTTCCGGTTTTCCGGGTCTGCGGCCGTCCAAGAGTAAGAGGGCTGCGCCGGTTTCGTGACGAGGTCGGGTCGAGAGAGAGGCTTTCGACCGCCCGTCACGGAGAAACCGACATGGCAACCGCCGTTCAGAAGATCACCCTCAGCGCCTCACGCGATATTCCCTTCAACAAGCTGGTGCTGAGCCAGGCGAACGTCCGGCGCGTGAAGGCCGGCGTCTCGATCGATGAGCTCGCCGAGGACATCGCCCGGCGCACGCTCTTGCAAGGCCTCAGCGTCCGCGCCGTCGTCGATGCTGACGGCAACGAGACCGGCATGTTCGAGGTGCCGGCCGGCGGCCGGCGCTTCCGCGCGTTGGAATTGCTGGTCAAGCAGAAGCGCCTGGCCAAGACCGCGCCCGTGCCGTGCATAGTGCGCGACGGCGGGATTGCCGAGGAGGATTCACTGGCGGAGAACGTCCAGCGCGTCGCCCTCCACCCGCTCGATCAGTTCCGCGCGTTCCAAGCATTGCGTGAGAAGGGCCTCGGCGATGAGGAGATCGCAGCGCGGTTTTTCGTGAACTCGAGCGTGGTGAAGCAGCGCCTGCGCCTCGCCGCGGTGTCGCCAAAGCTGCTCGACATCTATGCCGAGGACGGCATGACGTTGGAGCAATTGATGGCGTTCACCGTGACCGCCGACCACGCCCGGCAGGAGCAGGTCTGGGACTCCGTTTCGCGGAGCTACAATAAGGAGCCGTACCTGATCCGCCGGCAGCTCACTGAGGGTGCGGTCCGAGCAGCCGACCGGCGCGCGCTATTCGTTGGGATCGAGGCGTACGAGGCTGCGGGTGGCGTGGTGATGCGCGATCTGTTCCAGCACGATGACGGCGGCTGGCTCCAAGACCCGGCGCTGCTCGATCGGCTGGTGGCGGAAAAGCTCCAGGCCGAAGCGGAGGCCTTGCGCGATGAAGGTTGGAAGTGGATCGCGGTCGCGACCGACTTCCCCTACGGCCAAAGCGCCGATCTGCGCCGCCCGGTCGGCGAGACCACCGAACTCACCGAGGAGGAGGCTGCTAACTTCGAGGCGCTGCGGACCGAATACGAGACGCTCGAGGCCGAGCACGCCGGCGGCGACGACTTGCCCGAGGCGGTCGATCAGCGGCTAGGCGAGATCGAGACCGCCATGGCGGCGTTCGAAAACCGGCCGATCCGGTTCGATCCCGCCGACATCGCTCGCGCCGGCATCTTCGTCAGCATCGATAGCGACGGCGAGCTGCGCATCGAGCGCGGCTTCGTCCGACCCGAGGATGAGGCGCCTGTCGAGTCGGTTCGGACCGACGCCCACGACACCCCGGAGAAGACCAGCACGGAGATCCCGGTCCAGCGCGCGGTTATCACCATCGGCGGCGCACCATCTGCACCCGAGCCCGAGGCACCGGAGGAGGACGATACGATCCGGCCGCTGTCCGAGCGGTTGGTGACCGAACTGACCGCTCACCGCACCCTGGCCCTGCGCGATGGGGTGGCGAACGACCCGCAGGTGGCGTTCCAGGCGGTGCTGCACGCCCTCTGCCTCAATGCCTTCTATCGCTACGCCGCCAGCACCTGCCTAGAGATCACGGCGAAGCAGTCCGGCTTCTCGGCACAGGCGCCCGGTTTGGCCGAGACCGCTTCGGCCAAGGCCATCGACGCCCGCCACGCGCAATGGGCTAAGCAGTTGCCGGAAACACCGGCCGATCTGTGGGACACGCTGACGGCGTTCGACAGCGACAGCCAGGCCGCGCTGTTCGCCCACTGCGCCTCGCTCACCATCAACGTCGTGAAGGAGCCGTGGAACCGGCGGCCGGATGCGTTTGCTCATGGCGATCAGCTCGCCCATGCCGTGGATCTCGACATGGCCGCCGTCGGCTGGAAGCCGACCGTCGATAATTATCTCGGCCGGGTGCCGAAGGCCCGTATCCTGGAAGCCGTGCGCGAGGCGAAGGGCGAGCACTCCGCGCAGCTCATCGACCACCTGAAGAAGACCGAGATGGCCAAGGAGGCCGAAAGGCTGCTGGACGGCACCGGCTGGCTCCCGGAGCCGCTGCGTCTCGCCGGCGCCGAGCCGACGATTGCCGAACCGGCCGGTGAGGCGGAGGCCCTGCCGGAATTCCTTGCCGGCGACGAGGACGATGCCGGCACCGCCGATTCCGAGGAGCCTGAGCCGCACGCCATCGCGGCGGAATAGCACGCATCAGCGGGGCGGCTTCGGCCGCCCCGCATCCGTTTTCCGATCCATTTCCATACAAAAGCCCGGCCATCGCGCTGGGCTTTCTCTTGTGGAGACCTGACATGACCGAATGCGAACCCGCCCCCGTCCCGGCGCTCGATTTCGCCGCCTGGGATCGCCAAGAGCGCGAGCATTCCAGCCGTGCCGACGAATTGTTGCCGGCCAACAAAACCGCCCTGTTCGACGCGCTCGCTGCCGCGAATATCACCGTCGTCGTCGTGACGTTCGACGGATACGGCGATAGCGGCCAGATCGAGAATATCGAAGCCAAAGCCGGCGATGAGATAGTCACCTTGCCACCCGGCGCGATTGAGATCGCGCGCCCAGTGTGGGGCAGCAACGACCTCGACCGGCAGAGCCTACCGATCCACGACGCCATCGAGGCCCTGGTCTACAGCTTCCTCGGCCAAACCCATGACGGCTGGGAGAACAGCGATGGCGCCTACGGTGACTTCGCGTTCATCGTCGCCGACCGGACCATTACGCTCGACTACAACGAACGGCGTATGGAATCCGATTATTCGCAGCATGTGTTTTGAGGAGGCGGCGATGGGCCATCCTTACCACCATGCGCTTTCCTCGGTAAAACAATGGGGCGGCACGGCTGAAGACTATCTGCCAATTCACCAATGGTTCGATGAGCCGAAGGCTATAACAGCCGACTTCCGCCACCGCGCGCTGCGTCACCACGCCGAAGGCATCTTCATGGCCGAGCGGTTTTTCGGAACGACGATCACCGTCTCGACCGGCCGCGTCGTACCGGTGCGGCTGATCGGCGAGCAGCATGTGCGCGAGGATCTCGGCTTTATACCGAGCTTCGTGGACTGGGTGCGGTGCATCCGTCCCGAACCCTGGATGGGCCGCGCCCAGCCGATCCATCGCGACGTCGATCCATTCGCCGCCACCGCCTGATTTTTCCCTTTCCCAATCGCTACGAAGCCCGGCCATCGCGCCGGGCTTCGTCGTTTCAGGAGCCCTGCAATGGCCGATTTCTACACCCACTTCTCGTGCTTGCTCGACGTTGGCAGCCCGGACAACGCCGCTCGCGCGCTCGACCTCTACCAAACCTTCATGGAGGACGCTGCCCGCGAGGAAGTGCCCTCTGAGGGTTTTCTTCTGTCAGTCCAGCCGGACCTTGGGGCCACGAAACTCTGGCTCCATGACGACGCCACCGGCGATCCGCAGCAGGCGATCGATTTCGTGCTGCGCTGCGCCGAGGCGTTCGCGCTCGCGGGGCGCTGGGGTTTCCAGTGGGCAAATACCTGCTCGCGCCCGCGGATCGACGCCTTCGGGGGTGGCGCGCATGTCCTCGACCTCGAAAAACGCACCACTGTTGCCTGGACAGATACGAATGGCTGGTTGGCGCGCACACTGGCGCCCGCCCGCAGGAAAGGGGGCGCGCGATGAGCATCCCCGATTATGCCCGAGCGAATTTCCAGACGCTGTTAAGGGCCGCGGAAGACAACAATCTCGCGCTCGTGGAATGCGCCGACGCCAAGACTGGAGAGACACGATATGTCATTTGCGCGGTCGGCCGCGACGGCACGGATTACGTGTTCACGCCATTTGGCCATCTAGCGGACGGCAACCCCTATGACGCCTATCGCCCGCCGTCCGAGACCCTGCCACCCCAGTCGCCATCCTGATCCTGTTGCGGCCTGACCTGTCTGGGCGCGGCGTTTCGCGGGTCAACGGACAAGCCGTTCCCCCATCGCCCTACAGACGATGCGTGACCCACGAAACCTTGCCACGCCCGGCCGCCAGTCCGCCGCGACGGGCGGATCAGGAGGTAACGAGCGATGTGCTGCATTCTCAACAAGCATAACACCGGCGTGCCGTATGGGGCCGTCTATATCGGCCGCGGCAGCAAATGGGGAAATCCATTCCGCATCGGTGCGGATGGTGATCGCGCCAACGTTATCGCGAAACATGAAAGCTGGTTGCGCGACCAGCATCACCTTCTGCGGGCGCTCGACGAGTTGCGGGGCTGCGATCTCGTCTGTTTCTGCGCTCCGCTCGCCTGTCATGGCGATTTACTGCTGTGGCTCGCGGGCGCCACGCGCGACGAGCGGATCGCGTGGTGGCGCGGCCTGATCGCGCCGGATCGCCGGACGGGCGCGTGACGCGATCTGGCATACCGACGCCTATCAGAGGCAGAGGACGGCCGGGACGGGTTTGAGCCAGTTGGGGTCGAGAGAGCGCCCCTCGGTTCGACCCGTCCTTGCTCTCCCGAGGTTCCCCAATGCCAAGTCCTGCCAGCAACGCGCTCGCGGCGACGAAGATCGCCAATGCTCCGACCAACCCTGATCCGGCTGCCGCTATCGCCGCGGCCGCGCGCCTGCTTCTCCCCGATCTCGAAAGCGGCCGCCGCATCGATGCAGCCATGCTGCGCGCCGCGATGGAGCGCGCCTTCGGCGGTTCCGATGCGGAAGGCGCATGGGACTGGAAGACCGCCTACGATTGCTGTGAGGCGGCGACCGTTCTGTTTCTGCGGAAGTTCGGCCCCGCCATGCTCGGGCGTGCCGCGTCACCCGCCGCCATGCTGCCGATGCTGGCCAAGATCTCCGTGCTTCTCCCGACGCATACGCGCCGCTCCGAGGAGAGCCAGGCGCTCCAACAATTCTCGACGCCGATAGTGCTCGGTCTGGCGGCCAGCACCGCCGCCGCGATCACGCCGGCAGACCTGGTGCTGGAGCCATCGGCCGGGACGGGCTTGCTCGCCATCCTCACCGAGCTGGCGGGCGGCGCTCTCGTTCTCAACGAGCTAGCAGACATCCGCGCTGGGCTGCTGACCCACCTATTTCCCGGCATCCCCGTCACCCGGTTCGACGCGGCGCAGATCGATGACCATCTCGGCGCCAGCGTCACCCCCAGCGTGGTGCTGATGAACCCGCCCTTCTCGGCGATGGCCCATGTCGATCGCCGTATGGCCGGCAGCACGCTCCGCCATGTTAGCTCAGCCCTCGCACGCCTCGCCGATGGTGGCCGCCTGGTCGCCATCACCGGCGCCAATTTCGCGCCGGACAATCCGGCCTGGATGGATGCGTTCGTTCAGCTTCAGGAGCGAGGCCGTGTGGTGTTCTCCGCCGCGATCGACGGTGCGGTCTATGCCAAGCACGGCACGACCATCGACACGCGCCTGACCGTGATCGACAAGCAGCCCGCCGACGAGCGATGCAAATTCCCAGCATTGCCGGGGATGGCGCCAGACGTCGCCACACTGCTGGACTGGGTGGTGCGCAATGTCCCGGCGAGGCTGCCGATCGTTGGTGCCGCCGCCGCTCCCGCTGTGTGCCGCTCAGTCGTGCCTCGGACGTTGCTCGGCACCACCGTCCGCCCATCATCCCTTCCGGCCGTTGCAGTCGCGGCCGAGTCCATCGAACTCGCCTACGAGACCTTGGATTGGCAGCCGGCCGAGAGCGGACGGATAACCGAGGCGCTTTATGAAGAATACGGATTGCAGACGATCCGTATTCCCGACTCTCAGGCGCATCCGACCAAGCTGGTGCAGTCCGTGGCGATGGCATCGGTCGCGCCCCCGAAACCTTCCTATCGGCCGCATCTGCCGCCCGCCGTAATTTCAGACGGATTACTGTCGGACGCACAGCTTGAGAGCGTCATCTATGCCGGCGAGGCCCATTCCGGCCATCTGGCCGGAACGTGGAAAATCGATGAGACCTTCGACACCGTCTCGGCAGCGCCGGACGATTCTGAGAATGCGGTTCGCTTCCGCAGGGGCTGGTTTCTCGGTGATGGCACGGGTGCCGGCAAGGGCCGCCAGGTCGCCGGAATCCTGCTCGACAATTGGCTGAAGGGCCGCCGCCGCGCCGTCTGGGTGTCCAAATCCGACAAGCTGATCGAGGACGCGCAACGCGACTGGTCCGCGCTGGGGCAGGAACGGCTGCTGGTGACGCCGCTGTCGCGCTTTCGCCAGGGCACGCCGATCCGGCTCAGTGAAGGCATCCTATTTACGACCTACGCCACCCTGCGCACCGATGGGCGTGACGCGAAGGTTTCGCGCGTGCGGCAGATCGTCGATTGGTTGGGCGCCGATTTCGACGGCGTCATCATCTTCGACGAGAGCCATGCCATGCAGAATGCCGCTGGCAACAAAAGCGAGCGCGGCGACCAGGCCGCCTCGCAGCAGGGCCGTGCCGGCCTGCGCCTGCAACACGCGCTGCCGAATGCCCGCATCGTCTATGTCTCAGCGACCGGTGCCACCACGGTCCACAATCTTGCTTATGCCCAGCGGCTCGGTCTGTGGGGTGGCGAGGACTTCCCGTTCGCCACCCGCGCCGAGTTTGTCGAGGCGATCGAGGCCGGCGGCGTCGCGGCCATGGAGGTGCTGGCACGCGACCTGCGCGCGCTCGGCCTCTATGCGGCACGGTCGCTCAGCTACGAGGGTGTCGAATATGATCTGGTGGAGCATCAACTCACCGATGAGCAAATCCGTATTTACGATTCCTATGCCGGTGCTTTCGGCATCATTCACAACAATCTCGACGCGGCGCTGAATTCGACCAACGTCACCGGCGATACCGGCACGCTGAATGCCCAGGCCAAATCCGCCGCGCGTTCCGCTTTCGAAAGCGCCAAGCAGCGTTTCTTCAATCACCTGATCACGGCGATGAAGACGCCTTCGCTGATCGAAGCGGTCGATCGCGACCTCGTGGCCGGCCGTGCCGCGGTCATCCAGATTGTCTCGACCGGAGAGGCGCTGATGGAGCGCCGGCTTGCCGAAATTCCCACCGAGGATTGGGGCGATGTCCAAGTCGACATCACGCCGCGGGAATATGTGCTGGACTATTTGGCGCTCTCCTTTCCGACGCAGCTTTTCGAACCGTTCACCGACAGCGAGGGCAATCTCTACTCGCGGCCCGTTTTTCGCGACGGCCAGCCGGTGCAGAGCCGCGATGCAGTCGCACGGCGGGATCGGCTGATCGAAAAGCTGGCATCGCTGCCGCCAGTGCATGGCGCGCTCGATCAGATCGTCCAGCGCTTCGGCACCGACATGGTGGCCGAGGTAACTGGCCGCTCGCGGCGCATCATCCGCAAGACCGGCTCTGACGGCATCGACCGGCTGGTTGTCGAGAACCGCGCCGCCTCCGCCAATCTCGGCGAGACGCAGGCTTTCATGGACGATTCCAAGCGCATCCTCGTGTTCTCCGACGCCGGCGGCACGGGCCGCAGCTACCACGCCGAACTCTCGGCCAAGAACCGGCGGCTGCGCGTCCATTATCTGCTCGAAGCCGGATGGAAGGCGGACGCCGCCATCCAGGGGCTGGGGCGCACCAACCGGACCAACCAAGCGCAGCCGCCGCTGTTCCGGCCGATCGCCACCAATGTGAAGGCCGAGAAGCGCTTTCTCAGCACCATCGCCCGCCGACTGGATACGCTGGGCGCCATCACCAAGGGCCAGCGCCAGACTGGCGGCCAGGGCCTGTTCCGGCCCGAGGATAATCTGGAAAGTCCCTATGCGCGCGACGCGCTGCGCCAGCTCTATCTTCTGCTGGTCGCGGGCAAGGTGGAATTCTGCACTCTGCAAGTCTTCGAGGATGCGACAGGCCTGAAGCTGACTGACAGCAACGGCATCCGCGACGAGCTGCCGCCGATCACGACGTTCCTCAACCGCCTGCTGGCCCTTACCATCGATCTGCAAAACATCCTGTTTACCGCCTTCGAGCAATTGCTCACGGCCCGCATCGAAGGCGCGATAGCGAGCGGTACGTACGATATCGGGCTGGAAACTCTTACCGCTGAGAGTTTTTCCGTCACGGGCTGGCGGACGATCTACACCCATCCGGGCACATCCGCGGAAACCCGGCTGCTGACCATCACGCAGCGCGAGCGCAATCGCCCGGTCACGCTCGACCAGGCGCTGGATCGGCTTTCCGACAAGCGCGCCGTGCTGCTGGTGAACACGCAATCCGGCCGTGCCGCCGTGCAGGTTCCGGCGCCCAGCGTGATGCTCGACGATGGCGAGGTCGAACGCCGTGTGCGGCTGATCCGGCCGATGGAACATCCGGCCTTGCCGCTGGCAATGATGCCGCAGACCCAGTGGCGCGAGGCCTACCGCGAAACTTTCGCCCGCGCATGGGAGGCTGAACTCGCCCAGGTGCCGGAATTTACGGACAGCGAGATCCACATCGTTGCCGGCCTGCTGCTGCCGATCTGGAAGCGCCTGCCGAATGAATCCTCGCGGGTCTATCGGCTCCAGACCGACGCCGGCGAGCGGATCATCGGCCGCCGCGTCTCGCCCGGCTGGGTCGCCACCGCTCTCGACACCGACACGCCGACTTTATCGGCCGAACACGCCTTCACCGCGCTGATAGGCGGAAAAACGATCCTCGATCTGTCCGACGGCCTTCAGCTTCGTCGCGTCCGCGTCATGGGCACCAACCGAATCGAGCTGACCGGCTTCACCGACCAGATGCGCGATCGGCTCCGCGCCTACGGCCTGTTCCACGAGATCATCTCCTGGAAGCTGCGCATGTTCGTGCCGATCGACGCCACCGGAACGGGCATTCTGGCGAAACTGCTGGAGCGCTATCCGCTGGAGCGCATCGCCGACCGGGCGGCGGCCTAGCCATGGGCCACCAAGCCGCCGATCTGGCGCACCGTCTCGCGCGCGATGCCGAGGCGGTGTGCCGCCGCTACCTCTCCAACGGCCGGCGGGAAGGCCGCTACTGGCTGGTTGGCGACGTCCACAACACGCCGGGGCGCTCCCTCTTCGTCCGGCTACACGGTCCGGAATCCGGCAAGGGCGCCGCTGGCAAGTGGACGGACGCGGCGACCGGCGAACATGGCGATCTGCTCGACATCATCCGCGAAAGCTGCGGCCTCGCCGACTTCTCCGACGTCGCCGATGAAGCACGGCGCTTTTTCAGCCTGCCAAGACCGGACCCGGCGCCAGACCATGTTCGACCGTCCTCGTCAGCGCCGGCAGGATCGCCGGAATCGGCAAAACGACTCTTCGCAATGTCTCAGCCAATTTCGGGCACAATCGCAGAAACGTATTTACGCCGACGCGGCATTACGGCTTTTCACGGAACCGCCAACCTTCGCTTCCATCCAAGCTGCTACTACCGGCCCGATCCGGACTCACCGACCGAGACCTGGCCGGCGATGATCGCCGCCGTCACGGACGTTGGCGGCACGATCACCGGCGCGCACCGCACATGGCTCGATCCGTCGGGGCGGGACAAGGCGCCGATCGACACGCCGAGGCGAGCGATGGGCCACCTCCTGGGCAATGCCGTCCGGTTAGGTAGGGCGCAAGATGTCATGGCGGCTGGCGAGGGTATCGAGACCATGCTGTCGCTCCGATGCGTCATGCCCACCATGCCGATGGTGGCGGCACTCTCAGCCGCGCATCTGTCGGCCATCCTGTTCCCCCGGAAGCTGCGCCGCCTCTACATCGCCCGCGACAACGATCCGGCCGGCGATGGCGCGGTGGCAAACCTGATCGACCGCAGCCGCGAGGCCGGGATCGAGGCGATAACGCTGTCGCCCCGTCTGGGCGACTTCAACGAGGATCTCCGCGCGTTCGCCATCAATGCTCTGCGGGTAGCCATCCGGGTGCAGATCGTCCCGGAGGACGTCGTTCGCTTCATGGCGTTGGAGGAGGCCGCCATTGCGTCGGCGAAGGAGTCCAGCGGCGCCGGCGTCATGTCGCATCCGGTCGCGGGGTAGCCGCCCGCCAATCGTCGGAGAGGACCGCGCCCACGGCCTTCTGAGAGGGCGATCGGGCGGCACGCGACCCGGACAAGCAATGGCGGATGGCCGGCTATTTTCCGCCGGCGGCCCAAGAGGGGCCGCCTTTGCATCGCGAAACAAAATAGCCGGCATCCGCCATCCTCCGCTCCGCTTCGGCCCTTCGCTGCGCTGCGGGTGCAGGTCCGGTCCGCCCGCCGCCTTCGTCGCCATGAAGGCCGCGATGGGCGCGGTCGATCCGACGAAGGGCAGCACCCCATGACGACCGAATACGACGACACCAGCTTCGAGCCGCCGCACACCTCATCCCCGACCGATCACGTCCTCACCGAACTCCAGCTCTACGGCTACCGTCCGTTCCAGGACGAACCCGACCCGAGGCCGATGCCCGACGCACAAATCGTCGCCGGCGCGGTGGCCGACATCTTCGACGCCCTGGTAGTGGCGCTGGGTGACACCCGCCTCGAACCCGACCTCGAAGACCTGCTTTGGTCGACGGTTAACGTCTTCCAACGCGCCATCGGCCGGATCGAACGCGAACTCGACGACAATGAGCAGGCGCAGAAGCGCAGCCAGGGGGAACAGGATGGCTCGGAAATCCGCTCGGTCGAGCTGGAACGCCTGACATCGGAAGGGCAGACGCTGATCGAACGCCGCGACAGCATGGAGTTGTTCCGCGACCAGGCCGCCGACCAGTTCGAGCGCCACACGCACTCCGCCTGGCGGCCGCGCGCAGGATCGATGGTGAACCACCGCACCCTGACCTCGGCGATGATCGACAGCCGCGACTTCCTCGCCGCCAAGCGCCGGGCCGAGACCGAGGTGCTGGTGCCCGCCGGCCCGAAGATCGCCGTCACCGGCGGGCTGGACTTCAACGACCATCGCCTGATCTGGGACAGGCTCGACCGGGTCCACGCCAAGCACCCCGACATGGTGCTGCTGCACGGCGGATCACCGAAGGGTGCCGAACGCATTGCCGCCAAATGGGCCGACCACCGCAAGGTGCCGCAAATCGCTTTCAAGCCCGACTGGACCAGACACGCCAAGGCCGCGCCGTTCAAACGCAACGACGCAATGCTGGAAGTGCTGCCGATCGGGGTCATGGTGTTTCCGGGCACCGGCATTCAGGATAACCTCGCCGACAAGGCCAAAAAGCTCGGCATTCCGGTTTGGAAATTCGGGAGCGGCGGCGCGTGAGCGCCGTTTGCTGCCCACCACTCGGCTCGACCCAGACCGGTCCTCTGCAACGGCGGCTCACCGGCAGAGATTGGCCGTAAAGAGTAAGGCTGGTCCGGAGAAAGCGGGGCAAAAAGCTGCCCTTGGAAGCGAACCGGTGTTTGCCCGCCGTCGACCTGACCTTGCGTTAGCTCGCCGACTGCGCGACTCTGAAAGCTTGCATTCAGCAGCGCTGGCTGACGGGGGCTGCAGGGCAATTCTCCCACTTAGACGAGTGGCTGGGTCGCCCGAAAGCTGCTGTATGTTCATGGGCGGCAGGACAACTAAGGCTTGGGATCTACGCGAATCAGGATCAAATGACGATGACAGAGGGACCCCGACAGGCTGTGCTTGAGCTTGCCGAGCAACACTATGGCAAGTCCGATGAACCGCTCTATCTTGCGGGGTTGGGACAGGCGCTTCGAGCCCGGAAGGTATGGCCCATCGAGGGTGAGACACGGTCTTTGAAGGACTGGTTGAAAACCCTGGAACCCGACGTCAGGGTTATTCAAGACGAGACGACCCCTGCCCGCGTCGCCATCGCGACGCCGGCTAAGGCTGAGCGCGTTGATGAAATCCTGCTCGGCTTGCGGAACGCGGAGTTTCTCGGTGCCCTGGCTCGGCCCGTCCTGCTCGCCTTCTGCGTTCGCGGCATTGAAAATGGGCCCGTTTTCATCCTCCGGCGACCGCCGTTTAAATACACGCTCGTGCAGCCCGAAGACGGCGAGAACTACCACGTGGTCCCGCCTGAGTTTCGGCTGCCAGGTTTACGCTTGGTAACGTTGGGTAGGATGGCACCCAGCGATGTCGCCCGACTCGGCGCAAACATCCAGCGGTGGGCTGGCGCGGGGGCGATTGACCTCGCGTCCTTAAGCCGCGAGGTCGCTGACGTTCAGCGGCCCATGGCGGAGGAGGTTGCTATCGGCACGATGTCGGCGCTAGACCGCTTCATCGCCGCCCAGCGTCCGGACTTGCGCAACCAGATCGTCATCCCTGCCGACATCGCAGCGTTACTTAGCCGGCACAAATGACGGATCGACGCGACCGACGTCGTCAACGAAAAGCGGTGCGCGCCGCTATTGAACCGGTCGCAACAAAGGCACTGGCCATCGTTGTCGGACTGCCGCCGGCTCTCGTTGGCCAAGTCGAGGCGTGGGTCACAGGTGCCATAGGCAAGCCGGTGCGCGTTATACCGATCGCGGCCTCGCCCGATGACAACCGGCCTTACCGCACCGCACAGGTGAACCAGATCTTGGCAAACGTCATCGAATACGGCCAGAGAAAGCGGAAGGCCCAGCAACAACCAGCACCGTCGTCGATCCTCTTGCTGTATGTCCCGGGACCGACGCAGGAGCCGTTGCTCACCGCCTTCGATTTTTTCGTCTTTCCGGTGCCTCTTACAGCGCTCAGCGCATTTCGGGAGGGCCGCCAGTTACGCCATGATCCGATTGAAGTTCGCCGTGCGATTGAGGCAGTGGTGACCCCCGAAAGTGCAACGATGAGTGTATTCGAGGCCATTCAGCAGCGGGTAGGTGCTGTGCGGGACGCCGAGGCGCTGCAACTCCCTCCCAAGAATTTTCACATCGGTCCGGATCGACCCATAGCGTATTTTTTCTCGGCCTTGCGGCGCGGCGACCTCGCCTGGGATGCCGAAATCGATGGGCTCAAGGCGCAGGAATTTGACGACAAGAGGGTTCCGCATCTCCACAAAGGCGCGAACCGGCGCGCCTACCAAGACAACCGCGGCCTAATTTTCCTTCGTGCCGGTCTATTGGCCCACCACGGCGCCAATCGCGAGGTGCCTGAAGAGGACGATGTTGAGGAAGGCGCAGGGCAGCTACTGCGGGGCGCATTTCGCTTCGGCTGTCCACTTGCTGCCGGCTTCCATCACGATGTTCAACTTGAAGAAGACCGAAACATGGCGGCGATAGTGCTGGCGTGCGCCCAAAAGGGCAAAATCCAATCCAAATCCGCCTACGTCAATATCTACCCCAATGACATTGTCAGGGGGAGAAAATTGGCCGCACTCTAAATATATAGAGAAACGACCTCAAGATCTAACCACCTGTCACTACCCCCACTAACCGGTCAAACAGGGCCGAAACCCATCTGCGACGTCCGAAGTCGGACGAAGGGTCGTTTCCGACCGTCGGTTTCCCAGGCTTACGCCTAGGTGCTTTTCCATGGCATGCGCCAAGGTCTGCGAGTGTGATCATAGCTATGCGCGATAGATCAGGTTGGCATATATCGATTCTACCTCCCCGAATCAAGAACGCGTGGTTCCGCGACTCGCTATCAAGGTTGGTTCCGCATCAGTCGAGTTCTGGTCCCAAGCTGCGTTACAAGCCTTCGGGCGAAGGGTTGTCCGGTTTTCGCATTCGGCCCCTGGGAACCGGCCGGATAGCTCGTGTGCAGACACGGTCACCGGAACGACGCTGGTGGGCGCGAAGCGGACTCCGGGGTCCACGCCCCCTAAAGCTCCTACCCAACGAATGCAGCGGTAAGTGGCGCCAAGACACGACATTGCCATCAGCACTCGGCCCATTTCCGAGCTGCCCGGCTCGAAGCCATACACCACCCCGCTCCCATTGGCGCTGATCCTTGGTCCAGCCCAGGGCCTGACGCCATCAACCCGTGAAGGGTCCGCTACGCCCGCGTGCGGCCTCTCCGGCTTCGCCTGCACGGTGATTGCGGCCCTGGGCCGGACACATCGGGCGCCTGTCGCGCGGGGATGGTCCCCGCCTCCAAGACAGGAGCCGGAACGATGTCGTACGCCCTTTCGATCGCTCACGCCCGTGGCTGGAACCTCGCCACCACGCTGATGGTCTGCATCACCGTCTTTCACACGGGCAACGGCGAATATGGCGTCATGCCGTCGGCCGAATATGACGGCGACCCCGCCACCATCATCCACGAATTCGACCCCTTTCAACCCTGAAGGGGCGTCGATCACATCCGGCGGCGGTGGAAATCCGACGCCGAATTTCCACTGCCGCCCTCCATCGCCTTCGGCTATACTCTGGCCCGCGCCGTGGTGGTGGTGGCAGGCGCGACCCTTGGCCGTTTTGTCACGGAGTTATCCACCATGCTCATCATCGGACTCGTCCTCAGCGTATTCGGTATCGGCTTCTTCTGTTGGGTGCTGTTCACGCTCGCAGTCTACGCCCTCCCATTCTTTGCCGGCCTGGCGGCGGGCTTGGCCGCCTATCACAGCGGTGCAGGCGTAGCCGGTGCGATCATCGTCGCCATCATCGCCGGCGGCGTCACTCTGACGATCGGACAGATTGCCTTTGCCACGGTGCGATCACCCCTGATCCGCGCAGCCATCGGACTCATTTACGCGGTCCCTGCGGCGATCGCCGGCTACAACGGCGCGCTCGGTTTCGGCCAGATGGGCATTCCGTCCGAGGGCTGGCGTGTGGCCTTCGCCGTGATCGGGGCGGTCGCTGTCGGCGGCACGGCCTGGGCACGGATGGCGATGTTCGTCCCACCCGACGAAGGGCGGGGCATCGCAGAAGGTCCGGCGGCACCTCGGCTGGCAGGCGCGACCAGACAGGGGTGATCGTCAGCCTCGTCGTCGATCAGGCTGGAAATCGGCGGGTGACCCAGACGACAACCTCACGCGAAATAGGGGCGGCCCTCGCGCGGCTTCGAGAAGTTGGCCCCAATCTCACCGGCTGGCAGGACCGATGAACTGAGGCGTCGCGAGCGCCGCGGTTCGGGCGGGTCGCAGTCCGTCCGATCTGCACGCCACGGCTTCTTCCTTCCCGCCTGGAAAGCCGGGCCTCTTGTGCGCAGCAACCAACGCCGGCCACGTCTTCTCCCGTGCATGCTGTTCGGCGCGCGGCCACACGGCCTCTCAATGGCTTGATCTGGCCGAAGGACGGCTGCGCCTCGCTCGCCTGAGCCGCAACGGCGGCGGCGCGACTTTCTTCCCCTGGCCTTCGGCCATTCCTCGCGGAAGCCAAGAAAGTCCCGCCGCCGCCATCCTCCGCTGCGCTCCGGCCAGCAAGCTGGTGCGTCGTCGATCGCCTCCGGCTTGCAGATCGCCATCGAGGCCGCGGTGGTCGCGGGCTCGAAATAGCCAAGGAGAAGTGACATGGCCAACATCGGTTCCTTCAAGAAGTCCGGCAGCGAGTTCCAGGGCGAGATCGTCACCCTGAGCGTCCAGACCAAGAACGTCCGCATCG
>JAKBAU010000015.1 GCA_021808875.1 Pseudomonadota bacterium
AGGTCCGAGGTAGCGATCGCCGTTATCTCCGGCGGTCGGTTGAAGGCTTCGGCCACGAAGGAGGCGACGGGGCGATTAACCGGCGGGCGGCGCTGTGGCCAGGCAGAAACCTCGATCTTGATCGAGGATCGCAGCTCGGCATGGGGTGCGGTGATGCTTTTGTATGGCAGGCGATAGAGAACATATTCGGCCTCCCACATCGTCTTGCGATGTTCGGGGTTCGCCGGATCAAACTCGAATCCGGCGGACAGAAGCGCAGCAGAGATATTTTCGCGCAGACGCCGATACGCCCCTCGCGATTGCTTCTCGGCAGACACGATCTTGAGATCGATGTCCTCTGACATACGTTGGGTGATGCGATGGGCGCGCGCGAGCGCCGTGCCGCCCTGAAAGGCGAGTTGGAACGGTCCGCTGTCGGCCCTGATGATCGCGGCCAATGCCTTGACGACGTACCAATCTTTTTCGACTAGGGACGGGGACTGCAGCTTAAAGAATTGCTGCACGTCGACGAGCTCTTCGATGCTAGGGCTACCGTTCAAGGACGAGCTCCGTGTTCCCATCGCTCAGACGGCGGGAAAAGCGACCCTTCACGCGCAGCACCGGACGGACCGGTATCTGCGTCGAGCGGTCTTCGTTATACGCCCTTTCCCATTCGGTCGGTTCCCATTTGACGCCGAGTTTGTCCAGGGCCTGGCGCGCTGCGCTCGCAAGGCCGTTCGAGCTAAAGAGAATCGGCTTGCCGGAGAGCCGTGACAGGATGGCGCGACCGTAGACGCCATATCCAAGGCGAATGAGCTTGCCGTCGCGCACCAGGCCATGGAGCGCGCGCGCGATCTGGGTTTCGCCGCTGAGATCGGCGAATTCGCGCGTGAGGAACACGTCCTCGCCCGCTCTGCGGGCGATTCTGTCCTCGATTTTTTGGCGCAACGTCTTTGGGCGACGCACAGTACACCTAGCTTGCAAACACTTGACGCTCACCATGCGCAAACACTTGACACATGTCAATTAAAATACGTGTATTAGCAATATGTTATTGCAAGTCATAGGGGGTATGGAGCGTAAATCAGCCGCGAAATGGGACCCCATTGTCGGAGCACCATAACGGGTTGACCTCGCAATGGAATTTGCCCTTTGGGCGGGGTACGGATCGGCACTGGTAGGCAGAACTGCAGGCAGGGGATTTATTTTGCCCTTTCAATGGCTTGCGCCTGCCAGCGGCGGGGTTCGTCTTCGGACCCGATCCACATCTCCCAACTCAAATGTGCGCACCGGCAGCGCCCGTGGGTACCACCCTTCATCCGCAGCCGGAAAGGAACAGTTCCCGGTAATTCACGGGTTCGGCTGTATACTGTTGAACTGCGGCAAAGCCTCCTTTGGCTGTGAACTATGCGGACGCGTACAACCCCTTCGCGATCCTATCATGCAGCTCGGGACCCACCCGCCTAAAGCCCAGAAGGCGGGCCGCAGATCGTATTAGATCCTCATCATCACCGCCGGCATTGTCGTCCCGCGCGAGCTTCACCGCAGCTCTGATCTCAAGCATCGAAATCGAGGCTGCTTTCAGTGTGGCGCCCGCTTCTGCCGAGCGGTCGCGAACCGGCGTTGCCTTGGCCTGCTCCTCGGTGAACCAGAAGTCGTCTTCTGCGCGCAGAGTGCCACTGCTGCCGTTTAGTTTCTGTAGGGCTGCGCGCGTGACACCGATGATCCTCGAACCGGCCTTCTCTTTGCCAAAACTTGCCGACACCCGCCGGGCGACCTCTTCGACGTGAACCGGCCCTTCCAACTGGACAATTGCCAATGCAAGCTGTGTAAGCACCGCGTCTGGTGCTTCGTGTGGCTCATAGGACGCCCGAACCCGGCCTTGATAGCGCCTGTAGGCCGGCATCTGCCTGACCACGAGTTCCGGCGCCTCTATGACTTCTTGCCCGATGGTCTGGGCTTCGGCTACGCGTGTGGGCCCGTGATTTGCGCCTTGGACACGAATACCCTCTCTGGCGGCGTCGCGCGCCTCGAGCAGTGCCTGACGGAGGCGCTCGATCTCGGTCTTGCGATTGTAGAACCAGTCCGTGCTCCAGATTCGATGAAACCGCCAGCCGAGGCTTTCAAGCACATCCTGGCGCAAACGATCGCGCTCGCGGGCCCAAAGGGCGCTATGATAGGTCGCGCCGTCGCATTCGACGGCGAGCAGATAGGCCCCTGGCTTCTCCGGATGGCGGATTCCGAGATCGATGCGGAAGCCGGCTGACCCGACCTGGGGATCGGCCAAAAATCCGAAACTTCGGATGACGTCGGCCACATCCTCCTCGAAGGGAGAATCGGCACTCTCCCCCGTCGGGCTGCTGTCGTCCATTTGGCCATGTTTGGCAAATTCGAGGAAGCGCTTCAGGATTCGGGGGCCTTCGCGGGCCGAGCGGCTGACATCAAGGTCCTCAGGATCAAATGAAGCGAAGACCTCGCAGCGAACTCGTGCGCGCGTGAAGAGCACGTTGAGGCGCCGCTCGCCGCCATCACCGTTCACCGGGCCAAATTCGTTGCTAGGGCGAGCGCCCGGCCGGCTTGGTCCATATCCGACGCTGACGAGGATGACGTCTCGTTCATCTCCCTGAACATTCTCTATGTTCTTGACGAACACGTCTTCCGACTGCCCTTGGCGCAGAAAACCATCCAACGTCGGGTCCTTCCGCCTCCGGGCCTCAAGGAGCTCAGTAATCAGGTTGAGCTGGGCAAAGGAGAAGGTGACGATACCGAGCGACAGGCTCGGATGTGCCCGTGCGTGTTCGGCCACACGGTCGACGACTGCTTCCCCTTCCTTTCGGTTGTCGCGTTTGCCGCCACGGTCGTAAAGCCCGTCGACCCGTGTGAAGCACAACCCATACGCCGGATCCTCTTGCAGCGGCGAGGGCGGCAGGATGAGGCCGCTGTCGTAGAACTCGCGGTTGGAGACTGCGATTAGGGACGGATCACGCGAGCGGTAATGCCAGGTGAGCATACGGGCCCCCAATCCACGTGCTTCACACAGGGTGAGGACGCTCTCCATTGAAGCGGCGCTTGCAGCACCTTGCAGCAAGTCGTCGGCATCATCCCCGTCATCCTCGAGCTCCGCGGCATCGGCGAGCAGCCGGTCGAAGAAGGAGGTAGGAGGCAGCTGCATCTTGTCGCCGACGACGACGATCTGATTGGCCCGGGCGACGGCGCCAAGGGCGTCTTCGGGGCGCACCTGGGAGGCCTCGTCAATGACGAGCAGGTCGAATTGCACCTTACCCGGTGGCAAAAACTGGGCCACCGAGATCGGGCTCATCAGCAGTACGGGCTTGATCCGCTGCACGGCCTCCCCTGCCCTGACGAACAGCTTGCGAAGGGCAATGTGCCCGCGCTTCTTAGCGATCTCGCCCCGAATAACTGCCATCTCGCCCTGGGCACCTTGGGGAACCTGCTGCAGGTGTCGGGTACGGATCATCGACGCATTGTCTCGCAGCTTGTTGCGTTCGAGCTCGGCAAATCTCGCGACCAGCTCCTGGCGGTCGACAGACGTCAGCTGGTGAAGCTCGTCAGATCGCTTCAGGGCCTGGGCCCACAAGCGCTCAACGCGGGCAAAGCGCAGCTCGGTCGCCGCACCCTGGCAATCAACCCGTCCAGCCTTGAGTGCCTCAACCAGTTCGCCGATGCCAGCGCCTCGAAGTTGTGTCTCCAGAGCCGAAAGGCGGCACCAGAGGGGATAGCCCTCGAGGCTCCAGGCCATGCGGGCAAGCCCCCTTGAAAGCGTCTCAAGATCGAGCTGTTCAAGATCGCCGCCGCCCCAGATCGAAACATCAAGATCGAGCGCCTCGATGAGCTCGCTGACGTGATCCCGAACGGCCTGGACCGCCTGTTGGAGGTCCGAGCGAAGCTGCCTGAGCACGTCAGGCCTTTCCGACAGCTGCAGAGCTGAGTCGGCCGCGCCGAAGAGCGCGGTGGACTTAAGCCGCTCGCACCACGCGGCAACGCTGCAGAGATGATCGAAATCGGACTTTGCTCCCCGCCAGGAATTCTCGAACACGCGGGCGCAAAGGGGCTCTTCGGCCTCCCAGCTCTTCCGCTTTGCCTGGACATTGCACAATGAGTCGACCAGTTTGAGACGCGCGGACGGCGCCTTGGGCAATGGCTCACGCAAGAATCCGGTCAGATCGCGGCAGGCCACACGGTAGGCGCCATTCCAGCGCGCGAAAAACGACTGCGCGCCGGCGGCCAGGGGACCCCGCAGATGGGCGGCGGAGCGGTCGAAGGCAGTCTCGACGAAGGTCCCGCTGCAGGCCAAATGCACCTCCTGCCATTCGCGCCCGACCGTCAGAGCCTCTCTGAGACGGGGCAGGCTCGCCGCGCGCAGCATGGCCGCGGCCGTAGCTCCGTCGCGCTCTGGCAGGCCCTCTAGGCATGACAGCACGTTTTCAATAGCCGCAGCGCTCCCAATCGAGGCGGGTTGGCTCAGACCGAGCGCTCCAGCCGCCTCTGCTATTGCGACAGTCAGCCGATCGAGCAGCGGCATCGCCGCATCCAGCTCTTCCTTGATGCGCGCCAAATCGACCGGTTGCAGATCGAGCCTGCGCACGCCCGCAAGGGGATGGTCCCGCCCGTTTCCGTTCGAGGCTAGAAGTGCAGCGAGTTCGGCCAGGGCATCCAGAAGCGCCTGTTCCTGTTCGCGCGACAACGCGGCCAGTGCCTCTGCCTTTAGTCTGGGTGGTGGCGCACCCTGCCCCAAGAAGCGCGCCTGCGCTCCCAAGAGTGTATAAGGGGTTTCTCCGGAGTTGCCGAGGGGCCGGTGCAGAGCATCGGCGAAGCGGTTCAACTGATCGCGTACCTTGAGCAGTTCGTCATCATTGTTGAAGGCTGGGCCAATGGATTGGGCCGCCGTGATCGTGCGGGCCAGCTCTGCCAATACGATCTTCTTGTTGGCACCCCGAGAATGAAGCTCAAGACAGACATCACGCAGGCCCACTTTGACCAGACGGCTGTGCACCACAGAGAGGGCCGCCATCTTTTCGGCGACAAAGAGGACGCGCTTTCCGTCATTGACCGCCGCTGCGATGATGTTCGTGATGGTCTGGGATTTTCCCGTTCCGGGCGGCCCCTGCACGACGAGATTTCGACCTGCCCGAACCTCTTCGATAACCCTGGTCTGCGACGCATCGGCGTCGACGACATGAAACAGCTGCTGAGGCGGAAGCCAGTCATCGAGACGGTCCTGATCGCTGAAGAGCGGGCTTTCGCCAGAAAAGCCCTCATAGAGAAGACCTCGCGTGAGCGCATGTGCGCCAATGGCCCCAGCGGGCCAGGCGTCAATGGCCAGGTCACGATACATGAGGAGCTTACTGAAACTGAAAAACCCGAGCTGAATGGCGTCGGTGTGGATCTTCCAGCTGGGACGCTGGGCAATGACATCCTCGACTGCCGCGAAATAATCGGATGGCTTCCAGTCTTCTGCCACCTCGAGTTCCGGCAGATCGATCCCGAAGTCCTCCTTCCAGCGCTGATGGAGCGGCAGGTTGGTCTCGAACTCGTCGTCACGGATCCGGATATCATAGGTCGAGGTGCGCGCATTGCGCACCAGCTCGACAGACATGAGGACCAAGGGCGCCTCGCGCACGACGCCAGAATTCCTGTCCTCAAACCAGGTCACGAACCCCAGGGCGAGGTAGAGCACATTGACGCCACTCTCCTCTTCAGCGCCCTGCGCTTCCCGGGCGATCTTCAGGAGGCGCTTCTGAAGGGCGTCGGCACCGAGCCGGGTTTCGAGAAAGGTGTCGGTGTAGCGCTGTTCGTCGATAGTCCCTTCGCCACCGGCAGGCGGCAGTACGACATCGGAGGCCGGCTCCCCATCACCCCCTAGCGCCAGAAAGCGCATCGTCTTGCCGCTTGACAGGATCGCGTAGACGTCGTCGGAGCGTTCATTGACAATGTTGAGAACACTACCCCGCGTATTGGCCCGATTCACATGCACCAGGCGATTGCGCGTTCCGGTTTCGACGAGGCGTCTTCTCGTATCGTCGAAGAGCCGGATGAGTGCCGAACGGTCCGCTGCATCGGCGGAGCGATCAGGATCGCTGTCCATCCCCAAAGCGCCAACTCCCCCATGCCTGAAGGTACCGGGGGCAGCACCGGGGACCCGGTCTACGGTACAAATTTAACAGATTAATCGAAAAGATCCGCCCCGCTGCAAGTATAGGACTCAGAGCGGGGAAACTGCAACAGAATAGGCAGACTGATTCTAAGCATACTGAATAAGCTCGCGAATAATCTCATAGCACCCTGCCAATAAGCCCGCGGACCTTAGAGCCGCAGGTCAGCATTCTGCCTTAGGAATACCCACAGAACCCAGCTGCTCGCACCTCTGGACAGGCGAAGATACACTGTCCTCGTTTTGATGCCTCGAGGCCGCGACCTATACCTTGCTAATTTATTTCTAGCTCCACGCTCATTGGCGCACTGCCAGAGTGCCGCACATAACGCGCTTTCCCGTGATACACGAAAGGCGCAGCTTTGCCTCCCGTTAGCTTAGTATCACGCACAAACAGGTGCAGCGAGATCCCCAACCTCTCATGATTGATGATTTCCTGCCCGCGACGGCTCGATGCTCTGGTCATATTCTGACTTTGCCAGTGGAACCGCTTCTCACTGATCCAGTGGTCGAGATAACGTTGATCTTGCCGCTTGCCCTGCTTGTTAAGGGTCACCAGCAGCACATGCACTTTCTGGTCATGAAGCACGATATGGCCGGAATTCCAGCTACCTTGGTTAAATTTCTCTCCAAATAGCAGGGGAATTTCCTCACGCATAAAGCTCTGCCCGACAGCGAAATCAAGTTGGTCGACAACTGCGCAGAACTTTGCGACCGGGAACACGTCCTCGTTAACATATAGATCAGCATAGTCAGGGTTTAGCGCCTTTAATACATACTTCCCGTCATCCGACCGGGAGACCTCACGTAACAAGTATTCCTTCTCACCAGCATCAACTTGCCGTTCGACGGCAAAGATGCCACCGGTGCAGCTATCAAAGCCTTCCGAAGGAGCGAGCTCCAAGAGAAGGAAATCGCCGTCATGGATAGGGTCTGCCCCACCATTCATCGAATTGCCGGAAGCACGAACAATGAAATGGCGCGCCGGATCAAGTTGTCCGTAGCTATGCCCAAGCTGGCGATGTTCTTCGGACCCTGTGGTACCGGCTTTGAAATGGCCGCAGGCCATCGGTAGATTTGGAAAGTACGCAAGCTCGACCCGGTTTTGCAAAGGCCGTCGAGGACTGACTCCGCTTGCCGGATTGTCCACCCCACCTATCCTAACCTCATATGTCGCCAGCCGATAATCAACGATCTCCTGCACGAAATCTGCAAAAATATCTGCATTCTCGGGCATCACCTTAAAGGTTGGATTGAAGCGATCTTCTGCCACCTGAAAGAAGGCAATCCCAGCCCGATCGGTATTACCCCCGACCCATGCGTTGATCGGATTACGACGCCAGTATTGCTGCCACTGAAGCGAATGACCATCCTCCGAGATTATGAACTCCTCAGGCA
This sequence comes from Pseudomonadota bacterium, assembly GCA_021808875.1. The sequence continues at coordinate 7,550 of JAKBAU010000015.1, forward strand.
GATCTGAGATCAACGGAGGTTGACGTTGCAATATCTCCCAAGAGCGATGTGCCAATTGCGGGAGTTCTGGCGCGACACGCCAACCATCCAATTCCTGGAACGCCTCCAATAGTACCAACTTGAACGACCTAGTTAACCTAGCACTTTCTAACTCAGACAAGAACGATCCATGTGTACGAAAAACCTTGTGTTCATCATCCGAAAGATCGTTGTACTCTGCAACCAAGGCAAACCAGCTTCCGTACTGAAGCTGCACCTGTTGCACGCTTGAGCCTGCTCGATAGAATTCACTCAAGGTTGGCCGTCGACCGAGCACCGCCTTAAGCGCGTCGTAATCCGCCCGTATGCCGCTCGAATTCAACGATTTTAGGAACTCAATTACCCTAAGATCGAAGTTAAGGAAGCAACCGGCCGGCAATTTGCGCCGCCCTTCTGGCATCTCATTCGCAAAGGCGGCCAGCTCTCTATACGTACTACCAGTCTGCCCGAGCACTTGCACTTTATAGAGAAAGCTTTGGTGGTTCCCAATGAAGTCGAGAACAACCAATTTTTCCTTCCCCTCCGCACGGCGCAAGCCGCGACCTAACTGTTGCAAAAAGAGTATTTTTGACTCCGTGGGGCGCAGCATCAACACCGTGTCAATTGCCGGAAGATCCAGCCCTTCGTTGAAGAGGTCGACCGAAAAAATCACGTCTAATAGGCCGGCTGAGAGCTTATCCAACGCCACGCTGCGCCCAAGTTCTGACCCCGAGTACACTGCGGACGCTCGAACTCCTGCCCGGCGAAATTGATCGGCCATATATTCGGCGTGCTTAATTGAAACGCAGAATGCCAAGGTTCGCGTTTGGCGATGTGCTCGCCACTGGTTCAGCGCATGCCGGGCTCGAGCCAATGTTGCCAGCTTGTTGTCCAATTGCTCCAGATCAAACTTTCCATTTCGCCATGGGATTTCCTGGTAATCGACCGTCTCATCCCAAATGCCATAGTAATCAAACGGGACCAGCAAATTGGCAGAAACACCGTCAAACAGATTACGGCTAAAAACAAGATTGTCATCACAGAGCGAAAGAATATCCGATTGATCTGTTCGGTCAGGTGTTGCCGTAAGCCCGAGGAGAAAGCGCGGCTCGAAGTAGGTCAATATACGCCGGTAAGTTGGAGCTGCCGCGTGGTGAAATTCATCGACGACAATGTAGTCGAAATGCTGAGGCTGAAAGCGTTCCAGATGATGAGGCCGGCCTAGCGTCTGTACTGACGCGCACAGAACTTCAACCGTCTCATCGCGCCGGGACCCTGTGTAGAATCCGGCCCGGCTGAATGGTCGGATGCGCAGGAAGGTTTCGGCGGCCTGATACAGAATTTCCTCGCGATGGGCTACAAAGAGCACCCTACGAGCGGCACAATTTTCTGCATCAAAGGCAGCCAACCATGTCTTTCCGAGGCCGGTGGCCAGAACCACTAAGCCGCGCCTATAACCTTCTGCGCGCGTAGCTCGCAGCGCCTGCAGCGCTTCGGCTTGAATCTCCGACGGCTGCGGGATCGGCTCTCGCTCCTCTGCCCCGGGGGCAATAGAACGGGAGGGAAGCTGGCGGCGGGCCTCATAGGCGTCAATCCAAGCGTCTGTGAGTTCATGTGTTCGTGGATCACGAAACAGCTCTTCAAATCGGGCGCGGACCTCAAGAAATCCCGGATCAGCTGGATAGTCGATTCGGTAATTCCACTCCAAGCCCTCGGTTAATGCCACTCTGCTGATGTTACTCGAACCGACAAAGGCCGTTCCATATAGAGCTTCAGCTGACCCAAACCGCGCAAACATATACGCCTTTAAGTGAAAGCTGGACGGGCCGGCCTCAAACACGCGCACTTGCGCGCCCTCTGCCTTCAATAAAAGCAAAAGACGCAAAGCATCTGGATCGGTAACATCGAGATAGTCACTTGTCAGCACCCTCAACCGCGCCGGGGAACGTTCCCGCCGCTCCTCAGGGTTGAGAGCCGAATGCAAGTCTTGGAGAAGGAGGCGCAAGCCCGTGGTCTTGATAAAGGCAACAGCTAGGTCGATCTCTGTTGCAGATCCGATTGCAGCGGATAATTGCGGTAGTAAGGGGTTGGACAGCTCACCCGTTATAAGTCTGGCACCAGCGCCGATGCCTCGCCGAACGATTGCATTTAACCACACCTCCTGGCGTTCCGGACGGCTGTCTGGAGTAGTCCAAAAGAAGTGGGATTCAACATCGGGAAGCTCCGCAAGCCATTTGGTCAACCGCTCCTCGGTGGCGTCGGTGTAATAGCGGCCGCGGTCTATACGCTCCCCACTTCCAATCTTGAAACTGAGGTAAAAGACTCCAGTCGGCTTTAAAGCCGCCCACAGGCGGGCAATCGAACCAGGGATTTCCGGTTCCGGGAGGTGCAGCAACGATGCGCAACACCATACCCCATCGAATATTGGCGCGCCTGCAAAGTTATTGAACTGCAGCACATCAACCTGTTGGCCTATCAATGCAGACGCCCGGGCCGCCAACTCTGTCGAGGCATCGAATGCTCGAACCGAGTAGCCACGCTGCATAAAAGCCCTGGCATCACGGCCCGAGCCGCACCCAGCATCAAGCAGAAGACCTCCAATCGGAATATGGGACAGGAAGCGGTCGTAAATCTCCGCCATGTCAAGTCCGACTGTCTCCGCCACAAAAGCGTCGGCGCACATGTCGTAATATGAAATTGTGTCTGCGATGATGTTGTTCATGCTTTAGTATAGTCCGCACCATTTTGGTTTGGCGCCCTGAGAAGGAGCGTTAGCAATTCGGGTTGTTTCAAAAGATGCAAACTCAAAGCTCCAAATCTGAGCAGGGGGAACTGAGGGGGGTAAGGCTGGCCGCCGAAAACTTGGTCGAGAGCGTGGCGTGCTAAAGCCCGGTTTATGCTTCTTAAGCCACCACGGGATAGAACGGCCGTCCCCAATTTTCCTCCGGATTATCCATCATCAAGTCGACGAAGACAGGCAACAGAAAGCTCAAAATGGCGACACCATCCCGCACCTGCGGTCGGTTTATGCCGCTGTTCCAGGTCGCCCCGCCATGGACCAACTGATTGCGCAGCACATAGAGCCGGTCGAAGACGAGGCTTAGAACCAGGACAGTGTTTCCAACCTGAAAAGCTTGCGAAAACTTGCGCGACGCGGCCTCGAAGCTCCTCTCCCAGTCCTCATAGCCTGCGATCCCATTATGGTGCTGCCAGAAAGGGTTGAAGAGGTGCCAGTTCTCCATGAGCATCCGCACCGGCCCCGAGAACTGCTGCCAGAGCGCCTGATAGATCCGTTTGCCCTCATCTCGCGCAACGAGTTTTCCGAAGTAGTCAGCGAAGGCTGCACGTTCGCTGGATGCAATCGCCTGAAAATCCCGCTCGTCCGCATAGGCTGCATTGAATGCAATCCAGAGAAATATGAAGCAGGCATCAACATCATCACCGCATGCCTCGGCACGACCGATCCAGCTGATAGACCGATGAACCCGCAGCCCCATGGTTTCGGGAAAGCCACCGCGAATGGCCCGCTGCTTTGCCTTCAGAGTGTCATGACCCAAAATTGCGTTCATCTCCTACCTCCGACGCAACCCAAGAAGACGCCATCTCCAATGTCATGTGGCAAAAGAGACCATCCCTCAGGGCAAAGCCTTCTCCCTCAACCTCCGTGCTTCAGAGGCAAAGTCTTTCGGCTCCATCACAGTCACATGCTCTCCCCACATCTCAAGATGCCAGGCCATCTCCACTGTCCCGCCAGCCTTGAAGCGGACGACCAAAGATCCATCATCCAGCTCTTCGAAGGTTTGCGTAGGGTGAAACGCAAACTCCCTGGCGCGAGGAGCAGCAACCTTGTCGAATTGCCAGGCAACTTCGAACGGCTCCTCCTGGTAGACGCCAAATGAACGCTGCGCGTAATCGGCAAGGGAAAATCCCTCATCACGGGTAAAGGTCTCGTCGAGCGACTCAAGGGCCTGGATATCTGACAGTGAGAAATTCCTGACCCCGGGCTCCTTCGAATTCTCCGCCCAGGCGACAAGGTAATGACGGATGCCGTAGAGAATCCCATAGGGACGAACAGTCACCTGCCCGTCCTGACCGCGGATCCGGTAGTGATAGCGGATCCTGACCTTGCGCATGCCCAGTATGGCTGTCCTGAGGGCCGATAAAATATCGACGTTGATCTGCGGCCGAGGGCCTGGACGCATGGCTATGCCCTCAGCCTCCATCAGCGCTTCGACGTCGGGCTCAAGGCGGGTAATGGTCGCGCGGTGAAGCTGCGCCTTGAGCTTGGCGGTGATGCGTTCAAGTCTGTCTGCCTGGGGCCCCAGGCCTTCGCGGCGGGAAAGAGCTATCGCGGTAGCCAAGGTGGCGAGATCCTCGACTGTGATGTCCGCGATAGGCTGCTGACGGCTGTTGCGGATGCGCCACCGCTTGATCGGCTCCCCGGGATTGGCGTGCTCCACTTCAAAGAGGTTTTGTACCGCGTCACGCAATCTTTCGGCAGTCCGGCGGCTCAGGGGTTCGTCCGTATAGCGCTTGGAGATGTCTTCGAGGGATAGGCCTTCAGCCGACCCCTGCATGTCGAGCGCAATGCGGTGAATGATTTCGGCTTTTTCGTAAGGCACCCGTGCCCTCCCCCATACGTCCATTTTTGACGTACCCCCCGGTTAGTGTCCAGCCCGAAGGCTCGAGAGGGAGAAAGAACGAGCCAGAGGGAGTTCAAAGACCATATGGCCTGGCCAATGCTCGGCAGCAATTTCCGGCAGAGTTCGTGGGGGGTGTTCCTCGGCGAGTTCCTGCCCGCCGTCTTCAGCGAATGGCGGGCCTGGCTCACCGGCAGTACGCCCATGGCCGGTCTCACGGTGACCGGTCTTGTCCGGCCTGAATGGGTTGCCTTTCCTCTCTGGATCTGGGCCGCGCTCATCTTTGGCGCAGGCCTGCTCCTGGCCACCTTCGGTGTCTACCACGCGTTGCGCAAAGAGCACGACGCCCTCAGGCGAACCACCCCTCGCGTTCAGTTTGAGGGGCCCTTTTTCCTGGTGCCGCTGAACGGCGCCACCACAGAACTTGAGCAGCAGTTTATCAAGAGGAGTGCCAATGACCTGTGAAGTGATCGTGATGAACCGCACCGGCGTTGCCGTTGCAGCCGACAGCGCCGTGACCCTTGGGCCCAAGGTCTTCCATCATGCCCAGAAGCTCTTTGAGATCGCGCCCGATATTCCGGTTGCGATGATGAACTATGGCTGCGCGGAGTTCATGGGAGTGCCGTGGAGCCTGCTCTTCAGTTCCTTTGCGCGCCAGCGCCGCGGGCAGAAACTGGAACGCCTCGAGGATTATGCGACTGAATTCCTGCACTATCTGGAAAATTCCCGTAATCTGTTCCCGGAGCCTGTCCAGCAGAAATGGTTCAAGGACACCGTTGAGTATTACTGGAAAGCCAATTTTGCTCCCAAACGGCAGCGTAAAGGCGCTCAGCCTACTACCATGCAGAACAATTTCCCACGGCTGGCGCGCCTCCTCAACAAGGATGCCGACATCTGGAAGCATTACGAGCCACTCGATGGCTTCAATGCGGAATTCGTCGAACGGCTCCTTGCCCAGAACGGCCAGATCCTGTCGGAAATTGCGTCCGATCTGTTCGGTTCGGAAGCCCTCGACGCCTCTCTTCACGAGGGTCTGAGGGCCTGCGTGCGCTCCATGTACTCAAAGAACTGGTTCGCACCAGGTGACCGCAGCTGGATCGTCATCTGCGGGATGGGTGAAGCCGAGCATTTCCCACACATGGTTGAGTTCAAGGTAGGTTCCATGATGGGAGGCAAGCTGCGCTACGTACAATCGGACAAGGCCGCCATTACCCGCGAGGATTCCGCTGTGGTGATACCGCGGGCGCAACGCCATACGGTCGACATGTTCTTCCGCGGCATCGATCCGCGGCTCGACCAACAGCTGGCGGATCATGTCACTGGCGTGGTGAAGGAACGCCTGTCTTTCAAGGGCAAACCGTCAAACCGCAAGGTTCTCGACACAGTCCGTTCGGAATTTCGCAAGAAGCTGTTCGAGGATGTATTTCCCGCCTACACCAATCCCCTCATCACGGCAATCGACGCCTTCGGTCCCCTCGACCTGACCAGGACCGCAGAAGTCCTCGTCAGCCTGACCGCGCTCAAGATGCGCATGTCCGTCGACGAGCGCGAAACCGTCGGCGGAGGGGTCGACGTGGCATTCCTCTCAAAATCCGATGGCTTCGTGTGGATCAAACATCATAACCAACTCCCGAATTGTCATGGCTGAATCTTCTTCACGCGCCGACCAAGTCCTTGCTAGGCTTCATACGGGGTCAGATGGCGCGCACGCATATCTGGATCAAAGATACGAGCGCGTCGGGGGGCATAGTGATTTACCGCCGGATACCATCATGAGGACGCGCGCCTGTGATTCACAGGAAAGACGCGACGGCGATACTGCTGCAGAGACTCTGCGGACTTCAGAAACCCATGACGGTGCGTGGACATCGTCTCCAAGGTCTGTCCGGGAAACTGCAAGTGCAGCCTGCCTCCCGTACGCAGGGATGAGGGCGTGATGCAGAAAGTCTTTCGCTCCACGCTGATTGTCCATGGCCGCTTCGCGATGCGGGAACAAAGGCTGCTTGCCGCACGCGCAAGCCGTCATGGCCTTCAGATCATGACGTTCGAGCAGGCGGCGTCCCGGCTTGCCGGCGGATTTACCTGTCCGATCGATGATGAAACCCTGCGCGAAGTGATCCAGTCGGTGCTACCGGAAACCCCGATGGGTGAACTTGAAGGCATCAAGTCCCTGCCAGGCATGATATCGGCCGCTGCCGACACACTGCGTAAGACCTGGCGAGCCGGTCTGGATCTTTCCGCCCGTGCAGCAGATCACCCTCGGCTCAAAGCCCTCGCCAATCTTGAAGCGGCCGTGCTCACAAAGCTCCCCCCTTCGATGAAGCGCCCCGCTGACATCGTGGCGGCCGCGCGACCGCGCCTTGTCCATGCGCCCGCCGTGCTCGGCCCAATGGAGATTGTCGGGCTCACGGAGCTTTCGCCCTGCTGGCGACCGCTGCTCACCGAACTCGCCGGACATATTCCTGTGCAATGGACTGCAGGGCCCCGCCACGTGCCTGACTGGCTGAACGGTGCAGGGATTCGCATTGAACAGAGCCCTGCGCATACACCGGCTAAAAGCTGCGCAAGTGCAGCCACCGCCTATCACGAGGCCATCGAAGCCATGCGCTGGGTCCGCATGCTTCTGGCGTCGGGACGGGTGGCGCCCGAAGAGATCGCGATCGCCACGACCTCGCCCGCGATTTACGACGACTACTTCCTGGCTTTGCGGAAGGAAGCCGACATCGATCTGCACTTTGCCCACGGCATACCCGTGGTCACAACGCGCGAGGGTCAGGCGGCCGCAGCCCTCGCCGATGTCCTCGTTCGGGGCCTGAACCAGTCCCGTCTGCGCCGTCTTATGGCTCTGTGCCGCGGTGCACGCGCATTTGGGACCCTGCCGGAGGGTTGGCAGCGCATTCTGCCAGCCGATGCCCCGCTTTCCACAACCGATGCCTGGGACCGGTTGTTTTCACGGCTTACAGCCGAGGACTGGCCGGACAAGACGGATCACACTCCTGCACTGCAAAGCGCGATCGGACTGCTTGCAAAAGGAACCGATGCCGCCGCCGAAGTTGGTGAGGCATTCCTTGGTGAACGGGCTCATTCGATCTGGCGCCAGGCGCTTGTGGCTGGGCCGGCCAGTTCGCTCGATCTCACCCTCGAACAGTTGAGGCAGGATGATGGGCTCGAAGGGTGCGTGTCCGTTGCCTTCATGCCAGCCAGTGCACTGGCCGCGTCTCCCCGGAAGTTCGTGCGCCTCTTGGGCCTCAACTCCTCACGCTGGCCGCGCGGGATTTCGGAAGACCGGCTGATTCCCGATCACATCATTCCGACGCGGGAACTGGACCCGCTTCCTGTCAGCCTCGCTGACCGACGCGATTTCGAGACCATTCTGGCGACGGCTTCCGGTGAAGTGGTCCTGTCACGCGCCCGCCGCGACAGTGACGGGCGTCTACTGGGTCGCAGTCCACTTCTGGCCGGTTTGGACGAGGAAATATATCTGCGCCGCAACGCGGCACCGGTCCATGCCTTCAGCGAGACCGACCGGCTCATGGCCCGGCCGGAAGAATTCCGGAAAAAGCCACAGGCCGCCAGCGCACAACGCTGCTGGAACAACTGGCGGAGCAACAAGATCACACCTCACGATGGTTTGGTGCGCGCAGATCATCCCGTGCTGCAGCAGATCCTCGCTCGCACCCATTCGGCGAGCTCGCTCAAAGGGCTGTTGCGCAATCCACTCGGCTTTGTCTGGACCTACGCCTTTGGCTGGACGGCCCCAGAGAGCAGCCTTGAGCCACTTACACTTGATCCCCTCGCATTTGGCGATTTGGTTCACCGGGTGCTCGACCAGGCCTTGCGGGACCTGGAAGGATCGGGAGGGTACGCGTCTGCCACTGAAGCCAAGATTCAAAAGGCGGTCGAGAAAGCTGTCAACTTTATTGCCACGAGCTGGGAGAGCGAGCAGGCGGCACCACCGGCCTTGATCTGGAAACGCACTCTTGGTGAGGTTGAGCTGCTTTCCCTGAAAGCCCTCACCTATCCGGGCGGTCGGTTGCCTGACGCGACTAGCTACAGTGAGGTTCCATTCGGCGGCATGGAACCTAAATCCAATGGCGCCCTGCCCTGGGATCCAGGTACAGCCGTCACGATTCCCGGAGTCGATTTTCGCATCGCCGGTTACATTGACCGGCTGGACATTGCGAAGAGCGGCAGAAAGGCTGCCGTCTGCGATTACAAGACCGGAAGGCTGCCCAAGGATGACATGCGGCTCGACGGTGGCAAGGAACTTCAGCGTTGTCTCTACGCCTTTGCAGTCAAGGCGCTTCTGGGCAACAAGGTGAAGATCTCAGCCTCACTTCTTTATCTGCGCGACGAGGGTTATTTTCCGCTTGAGGACGCCGAGGAAGCCCTCACTGAACTCACGACCTATCTCTCCGCCGCAAAGGCCAGCCTGATCGCGGGGCACGCCCTGCTCGGCCCGGATACGGGCGACGGGTATGACGACCTTGCTTTTGCACTACCGGCCAATGCACCCGCGACCTACTGCAAGCGCAAGCTTGTGCTTTCCGCCGAGAAATTGAACGACCTGGCTCCCCTCTGGGAGGCCATGTGATGTCGGCGAAGCTCAAGCGTCTCAAGGATGACGGCGCACGCAGGTCGGCGATCTGCGATCACAACAGCTCCATGCTGGTTGAAGCAGGTGCCGGATCAGGCAAGACAGCGGTGATGGCCGGGCGCATCGCGATGATGCTGGCCCAGGGGATCGAGCCCAGAACCATCGCGGCTGTCACCTTCACCGAGCTCGCCGCCAGCGAACTCGTAGAGCGTGTCCGCAAATATGTAGAGAACCTTCTCGAAGGCAAAATCCCCGACGAGCTGAAGGTCGCCCTCCCAGCGGGTCTCACTCAGAAACAGCAGGAAAGGCTGACGCGGGCGCGCGAGCATCTCGACGAACTTATCTGTTCGACCATTCATGGCTTCTGCCAGCGCCTGATCAAGCCCTATCCAGCCGAAGCGGATATCGACCCCGGTGCTTCGGTACTCGACCGAGATCAGGCAGACCTGGTCTTCCTCGAAACTGTCGACACGTGGCTGCGCGAGCGCCTGTCCAAAGAGGACGGACTTCTGGCCGAACTGGTCCTGAAGGACCCGGGAAAGGCTCTGGAGCTTGTCCGCACCATCGCCCAAAACCTGCGCGGGCGGCGGTCACTCAAGTCTCCGCCACCAAGCCCTCTTGCACACCTGGTGAAAACCTTTCGACAGGCAGCAGCAAAGTTTACCAAATTCGTCGAGGCGGCACCTGCGGACGAACCGGAGACGGAAGCCATCGCAAAACGATTTGCCGAGATGGCCGCAGCTCTTGCCGGCGCTCCAGACCCCAACACGCCGGCCGGCATAGCCCATCTCCTCACCAGCTCACCCCATGAGGATCTCTGCACCAAGGCAGGCGCCTTCCGGAAATTCAACAAAAAGACCGCGTGGGGCAAGGCTGCGAAGCTGGCCGGACTATCGAAGGCCGAGGGAGAAGACTTATTCGATAAGGCGTCAGCTCATTATGAGAGTTGCTGCGATACCTGGACGAGCCTTGTTGAAAGTGCGGCCGGACAGGCGCTTTCCGCGATGGTTGTCGATTGCCAGGAAATCGTTACGCGCTACCGGACGTACAAGCGGGCCAGCGCCCTCCTCGACTTTGATGATCTGATTTATGCAGCCCGCGACCTTCTGCGCGACCATGAGGATGTGCGGCAGGCTCTGGGCAAACGCTTTGCCCACGTCCTCGTCGACGAATTCCAGGATACTGATCCCCTCCAGACCGAAATCTTCTGGCGGCTCTGTGGTGAGCCCGTCTCTGACAGCGCGGACTGGGCCACCTTCAGGATCCGGCCGGGTGCACTCTTCCTGGTAGGCGATCCCAAGCAGGCCATTTATCGCTTCCGGGGCGCAGACGTGCGCGCCTACACCGAAGCCCGCGAAATCTTCTGCGAGCAGCACGACGACGGGTTCAGGTCGATTTCGACGAACTTCCGCTCATGCGCCTCGATCTTGACCTTCGTCAACAGGTGCTTTGAGGCTGTCCTGTCCGCGCCTGACCAGCCCGGCTTCACAGCCCTTGATCAGTTCCATGAAGATCATACCGAAGGGCCCATCGTTGCCGCCCTAGACGTTGCCGTCGCAGATGCCGATGGAAAGGCCAGCGCCGAGCAGCAGCGCGACGCGGAGGCTGAAGCTGTCGCCGAAGCTTGCGCGCGCCTGATCGGAAACCGCACCATTCTCGACCGGCGCTCCGGGGAACGCCGTCCCTGCAGACCGGGCGACATCGCCCTTCTTGCACCGACCGGCACAGACCTCTGGCGATATGAGGAGGCACTTGAGCGGCGGCGCATCCCAGTAGCCACACAGGCGGGAAAGGGCCTTTTCAAACGCCAGGAGATCCAGGATCTCATCGCTCTAACCCGGGTCCTTGCCGACCGGCGAGATACGCTGGCATTGGGTGCGCTGTTGCGCGGCCCCCTGGTGGGGCTCTCCGAAGAGGATCTCCTGGACATCATCGAGGGACTTCCGCGATCCGAGGACGAGCCGGCAAGATTGCCGCGGCTGAACCTGCTGACCTCCCCGGAAGCCGTCAACCACTCCGTAGCGCGTGCTGTTCTCCAGAAGCTTCAAGGCCTTTACCGCAAGGCTGCGAGCACAACACCACATGCCCTACTCTCGGAGGCGGTGGACGTCCTTCGCGTCCGCCCGCTCCTGCTGGAACGCCATCATGGCCAGGCCGAGCGCGCCCTGGCCAATGTCGATCTCTATCTGAGCTTATCAACCGGGTATGCACTCCGCGGTCTGCGTGCCTTCGCCGAAGCCATGACCGGGGCCTGGAGCGAAGAGACCCGGGCCGTCGAGGGTAGGCCTGACGCCCAGGAAGAAGCCGTCGCCCTCTTCACAATGCATGCAGCCAAGGGCCTGGAATGGCCCATCGTTATACCCGTGAACACGATGACGGCAGCAAAATCGCCTCAGGGCGCCCTTATCGACCGCGAAACGAACACGCTTTTCTGTCCGGTCCTGGGAGTACGTCCTGCGGGCTACGATGCCGCGCTACAGGCCGAAAAGGACGAAGTAGATCGGGAACGGGTGCGTCTCTGGTATGTCGCGGCAACGCGTGCCCGCGAACTGCTTGTGCTGCCAAGACTCGACGTGACCCCACAGAGTTCGGCATGGATAGCGGCAGTGGATTTTCCGCTGGCAGAACTGCCCGCTCTCGATTTATCAAATAGCAAGCCTGCAGTTACCGGCAGTCGCGCAGTCGGTGCCAACGCCCAGACCCGTGATCAGTTCGCCGCGCAAGCTACAAACATTGCACAGTTGCAGAAGCATCTTGTCTGGCTCGCGCCAAGCCGCGATGAAAATGCTACCGGGACAGCTGTGCAGCCGGAAGCAGTCGGCACCTGGATCAATGGCGAGCTTGATGCTGCGCTACCGGTGAACGGCCAACCAGCTGTTCAAGGCAGCCGCGAGCGCGGCCTGATTCTCCACAAGCTCATGGAGGAAATCATCACGGGAGAACTCGGAGAAGCAGAATCTGTGGTCAAAGAGAGAGCTCTCGAGCTAATTGCCGAACTTGGATGCGTACCTACTGACGACCCAAGACAGGGTCTCTCAGCGGATGAAATGGCAGGATGCGTTGTACTAGCCTTGCAAATCCCCGAGGTCGCCCAGTTGCGACCAAGGCTAATGGCGGAAATTCCGGTATTTCGGAACAGCGAAAATGAGAAAACGGTGGCTTCGGGCATCGTAGATGCGATTGCTCTGAACGAGCAAGGTCTACCCGAAGTCATCGTCGACTGGAAAAGTGATGTAGATCCCGAGCAACGCAAGCTCGACCATTATCGAGCACAGATGCGATTTTATCTCGAGGTGACGGGCGCCACCAAAGGTCTGATCGTGTTGTTAACCCAAGGCTCTATGATTCCAATCGATATGTGAATCGGCGTCCTGAAGAAGAATGGGCTAGGTGAATGTCATTACTTGCTTGGATTGATTTCGACGATGCCGAGCGGCAGCGCGCGCAACGCGTCATGGCGCTCTTTCAGGAGCGCGAGACCCGCGACGAGCTGGGGCTTGGCGCGATCCGGAATTCCATCGCCGATCACCTGTTTCCGGGCACGAGCACGATCCAGACGCGCCTGCACTACATGCTGTTCATACACTGGCTCTATCGGGCGCTGGTAGCCGCGGACGCCAAGGAATACCTGCTTCACTCGTCACAAAAGCTCGAAGAGCAGGCCGACGGATCGCTGATCGTCCGGTTTCAGGCTGGTGGCGGATTGGAGATGTGCTGGCACCTGTTTACATGGGGCCGGCATCTGATCGTGTTGGCGCCTAAGAAACTGTCCACGCTTCTGAATGATCACCTACAGAAAGTGGCTGCGGCAAACACCGTGCCTCCGAGGGCGAAGAGATGACTAGCATCTGGTTTTCGCCTGCCCCGAGCGAAATAACGGTCTCGCGCATCTCACTCGATTTCGACCTGCGCGCGGCCGACCTGTTTTTCCGCGAACTCGTGGTGCCAGGGCTCGGACGCATCTGGTTCGCACGGCAGCTGTCGTGGCCTCTAGCGGCGCTGGCGCTTCACGAGGAGCTTGCAAACCACGGCTCGAACGCGCCGAAGCCCACGGCCATTTGTCACGGCATCGAGGCGCTGGCTTGCAAGCTGGAGTACGTTGCCAACCCGGATCAGGACCCCCGTTTCCCGCGCATCCTTGGAAGCCGGGCCTTCGGTCGTGATGAAAATTCCGAGGAGTGGACATTTCAGCAGCTTCATCAAAGGCGAAATTATGTGCAGAACACTCACCGACAGGCTGCGACGCGAGCGATAAGCGTCGAACGCGGGCTCGGCTTTGCGCGCGGTTCGCGCTTCGATCTCCTTGAGCTGGAGCCGGTCGGGCGCGACCTCGCGAATGCCTTCCTCGACCAGCACGTTGGGCAAGGTGGCACGACCCTTCGCAGGTGGCTCGTCGGCTGGCTTGGTGGTGAGAAGGAACTGCCAGCCTCGCGCGACAAATACCGGCGAGCCCTTTCTCCTGAGTGTCCCACACAGCAAGAAAAGGAACGCGTTCGAGCTCGACTTCTGGACGCAGACACCCAGAAGAGGAACGAGGCGAAGGAGAAACGCCAGCGGCTGGCTCACGCGGTCGGGCGTGCGGACGAAATGCGGGACATCGAACGTGATATTGTCATTTGCTTGCGCAAAGCCGGGCATTCCGAGCAGGCTGACGAGGTCATCGCCGCGCGCGCCTTCGGCGCCGTACTCGACCGCGCCCGCGACGCGGTCGCCAGCCTGACCCGCAAGGTGGAGCCCGCGCGTGGCGGCGTGAATCTCGCTACGATGACTGGCGACCAGGACATCAAGCGCGTGTTCGAGAACCTCCGCTCGGCTACGACGAATTACGTGAACAAGGCGAACGCGGCGGGCGTGAACGAGCCGACGAGTCGTGCTTTCGCCGACGCGGTGGCTGCTGCCGATGATGGCAAGGCGATCAGGCTCATGGTTTGTCGCGCCGGCGAGGTACTTGCACTCGCCGATGACTCCATCATCCGAGGCGCGCTGTTCCGTGTCATCGATGCTACCAATGAAACTGGCAATCTTGAAGACGGTGCGGCGAGCATAGAACCCGATCGGACGGGCCGGACGTTCCGCATCGCGAACTTTCATTCGCTTCTGCGGGAAGTCGATCCGCCAGGTGCGCGATGAACACCGAGACGCTGCTCGATATCTTCGTGCCGCCTGATGGCATGGTCGGACACAGCGCAGTCCTCGTTGCCATGACGGGAGCCGAGGATTTCCTTGAGGACGCCGTGCAACGCTTCACGGGGCTTCGACCGCGACAGCGCGCCGAACTGGGGAACGTGCTCGTGTATCTCATGCTCGACGGGCACGCGTCGTCATCGAGAAAAGAGGTCTTCCCTCCAGGACGTATCCCCGGCCTTCATGAGTTCCAACCGCGCTTGATCAATCGTGGTTCGCTCCTGCACGCCAAGGTCGCGTTGCTAGCGTTCGCCCCGAACCGCACCGGCGCACCGGTCCATCTTCGCTTGGCGGTGCTCACGGCCAACTACACATACACTTCCGCGCGGCAGCAGCTTGAGCTGGTCTGGGTCGTCGACGCACCACTCGACGGCACCGCGGGGCCTTTGGATCGCGCCGACGTTGCGGCGACGGGAGCGCTCGTGGATAGGCTCCTCTCTGGTCGCTTTTACCGCGACGAACAAGGGCTCGTGCCGCAGGAGCGTAGGCTGACATCGCGGCTTGATGTCCTCCTTGACGCGGCGGCGTCCATCAAAACGAACCGGAAGCCCCGCTTTATTCACTCCCTCGATCGCCCACTCTACGAGCAAATTCGAGAACGCTTCCGCAGCGCTCTCAAGGACAAGCCGAGGAATCTGCTGCTGTGCGGCTCGGGCTTCTACGAGCGACCGAACGGAAGAGGGGCGAAGCCCGAGGTTCTATCTGAGCTCGAGACGATTGCCCCTTTCAAGGAGAAATCAAGACGTGTTGCGCTCGTGGAGCCAAGCGAAGCAGGGGCAATCAAACAGTGGGTCACGGACGCGAAGGGGGACGGCTGGGACTTACACACGCCAACGGACGTCATCGCCAAGCAATTGCGCGTCCTGCATGCCAAGTTCATCTACGTTGGTTGGCGTCGCGAGGATCGCATTAGTGACGGTTTGCTCTATCTCGGATCGGGCAACCTCACGAAGCGGGGCTTATTGTCGAGTGAGGCAAAGCCATTAGATGACGGTACTTGGAATATTGAAGCCGGAGTGGTTTTCAAGGTTCCAGAACGTCTGGATGCGGATGCCATCAAGAGTCGCCTATTCTGGTCAATCGGTGACGACGCTAGATTCCCGCAGGACAAGCTCATGGTCGGCCGCGTTGGCGACGCACCGGATGATCAGAGCATGCTGGAAGCGCCGCCCATCCTCTCGGCCATTGTCGAGACGACACCCACTCACCGTCTGCGCCTCCTCTGGCGCGAAGACGCCGCCAGAGCGCCTGCAGGCATCTCGTGGACGGGGCGTGATTGGTTCGACGTGCAGCGGGACGATGAGGTCCCGCTGAAGGATGACGAGAACCCCACGGCCCTCAATGTGCGCGACGCGAGTGATCGCGAGTGGGTTGTGCCTGTCGTGGACGGTGCCGGCCGGATCGGTTGGCTGCCACTGCGCTTCGACACCTACACCGATGCGCTCGCGGCGCTCCTCGACTTCCCGATCCGTCCCGCCGAAGACACCGACGACGATGATCGCGATGACGGCGACAACGGTCGAAGTAAGGGCCAGGACAAGGGGGAGGCGATCGAGCAGGAGAAGAGCTATGCGCTGCACGCCGCCGCCGAGCTCGTCGAGAAGGCAGCCGCGCTCCAAGCCGCGCTACCCGAGTCGATGCTCGACGACTGGCTTGAGCACCTTGACCGGATGTTCCGCGCGTCATTTCCGGAGAAGCTAATCGCGACGTGGCGAGAAAACCGGCTCAATATTTTCGCCCACCTGCGAGAACCCGAGTTGCGCTCTCCACACCTGTCGGACAAGCAGCTAGCCCGGTATTTCGAGGTGCTGGACGGCGCGGCGCTCGTTTGGGGGCTCCGATGAACTTCACGTGGCAAAGTGTGGCGGAGACTCTACAGCGGCAATTCTTAGTGGAAGCAAAGAAGCCGCCGCTTCCGATGGGGCTCAAGGAGGAACAAGACCCGGAGGGTAAATATCAACGTTTGGACGCTGGGCAACGCGCGTCGCTCGGATGGATAGCCAAGCGGCTGCCTGATAGCGGCGTCCTGCTGGCCGATGAGGTTGGTACTGGCAAGACGCGCATTGCGTGCGCCGCGGTCCATGCAGTCCTTCAGGCAGGCGGCCGCGCCGCCGTCGTCGTTCCACATGGGCTCATGCACCAGTGGATAACAGAGTCGCGGAAACTTTGCGCAACCAGCCCGCTGCCGAAGGAACTGACGACCTTCACGGAGTTCCTGCGCGAGGTGTCGCCTAACGAGGCGTCGTGGGAGGACTTCAGCCCGCGTCCGGGCGTATCCGAATGGTGGCTGATCTCCCACGGATTTCGTGCGCCCTTGGTCGGCAGTAACTCGCATGTCTGGCGCGCGGCACTGCCAGCGTTCGTCGAGTTACATCTCGCCTCGCGGACTGAGCGCAAAGACAGGCGGACGCGCATCGGCAAACTCCAGCGCAAGGTCGAGAACGCATCGGCTTCATGGTGGGGTTGGAACGGGATGGCGCGGATCGCGAGCGAGGTCGCCCCGCTCGTTCGTGAGCGTCGTGACCTCCGCAAGCGCATTAAGGCGCTGCCGCCGCTCAATGTGTCAAGCCGGAACAACTGCGCGCTCCTCGCGCAGTTCGGTAACGGCGGCGATGGTCGTCCCCTGACCGAGGAGTTGCTGGGCCTCTGGCTCGGTGAGTTCGACCTGCTGGTCATCGACGAGGCGCACAAGGGCCGTGGCGGGACAGACGTTGACGATACGGCGGTGGGAACGGTGTCCGGGAGTGTCCTGTCTCGACTGGTGAACAAGCTTTTGAAACAAAGCGAAAGTGGAAGGCGTCTCTGCCTCACCGCGACCCCAATGGAGCTTGATCTCAAGCAGTGGCTCCACCTGCTTGGGCGTGAGCGCGCGCGCAGCCGCCTCGACAGGGTGACAGGCAAGAAAGTCATTGAAGAGTTTCAGAACGCGGCACGCACTGCCGCAATTGCTCCGGATGAAAGCAAGCGCCTCGACGATCTCGTGTGCAAAGCAAAAGCGTTTGAAAGGAAATTGAAGGACTATGTGACACGGCGCCGACGAGACGAAGACCCTCTCGTTACGACTTTTCGCGCGGGTGCTGCGCTGCTCGATGGACTACCACATCCATATCGACGGCTCCAGCGCGTGCAAATCGAGTGGACCGAGACGGTTGGCCAGAGATCGCCCTGGCTGGACGTGCTCTTTGCGGCCGAGTGCATGAGCCAGAGTGCATTGGGTCTGAACAGGAGGTTGTTCGAGTCGTCGATTCAGCTTCCGGAGGAGAGTTTGGACGAGAAAGAGCAGAAACGGCTAACGCATCTCATCAGGGATATGTATTCGCGCCTCGCGTCTGGCCATCTCAGCGCCGATCTTTTTGATGCGAACGTCCGAATTGCGCCGCCAGACGATTGTGACGATGTTACACGCGGTAAGCTGAAACGCACTGAGTATTGGCGATCCAAGATTCAGAGCGAGATGAAAACTGGCCTTCACGAGGATGAACATCCCCGCATCCTCGCTGCCGTAAAGGAGATTGAGAACTGGACGCGGATGCACGAGAAGGTGCTGGTGTTTGGCGTCTTCTTGCGCCCACTTCGACTCCTGCGCGACGTGCTCAACGTTCGTCACGCGTTGCGTGCGGCCGATGAGGACAGGCCGATCGCCCACGCTGTGCACACTGACGCGGCGCTGCTCGGGATCGCGCTTCGCCAACTCGATCGCTTGCGCGCGGAGGGCGCACTCTCGGGCCGTCTCTTGAGTGGCAACGACGTAGAGATGCGCCGCGCGCTGATCAATAGCCACATGGCCTACGAGCGGCTCCGCCCCAAGGTGCGCAGGCGTGCGAGGAAGCCGATCGTCGCGTGGAGAACCGACCCATCTCTGCTCGGAGGCGCAGCAGGCGACCGAGAACTCGAGCGGGCACTCAAAGAACACTTCGTATCATTCATCCTCGACGACTTGCTCGCGACGACGTCGAAATCCGACGATGTTCCCGATGAGCGCTTCGAAGCGCTGACCATTGAGTTCGTCGACAAACGGCTCCGTCCGCTCCTTGGCGAGTTGGGCGATGAGAAGGACGTTCAGAAGCTAGCAAAGCTTCGGCAAGAATCTCTGCGTGAACTCGTCAAGGACGCAACAACACGGCAAAGCCATCACGCCCGTTTGCTCGATGGTGACACAAGTTGGCAAACACGCCGGTATATGCAGGCCGCGTTCAACCGACCCGGGGCCTCGCCGTCGGTCCTCATCGCGCAGAGCCAGGTTGGTCGTGAGGGGCTCAACCTCCACGAGTCCTGCCGCGTCGTCGTACAGTTCCACGCCGAGTGGAACCCGGCCGTCCTTGAACAGCAGATCGGTCGCGTTGATCGTAAGGGAAGCCTGTGGGAACGGCTATTTGAGGAGTGGCGCGCGAACGGAGGCCAAGCCCCTTTGCCGTTCATCGAGGTTCGACAGTTGCTGTTCGAGGGAACTTACGACGCGTATCAGTGGGACCGCGTCATGCGCCGGCAGCATGTCTTCGATGCGAGCCTCTTCGGTTCGCTCCTCCCGGCCGACGCATGGGAACGCGTGCCGGATGGGCGCAAGAAAGAGCTACTGGAGGCCGCGCCTTCCTTTTCGCCACTAAATAATCCCTAAACTTCCATGGTTTCAGTAAGTTGCGTCGCTGCCCGCAGCAAACTGTCTTATCTAGGATTGGTCTGCGGGCAAATCCTTCAGATGCTGGTAAGCGCCAATTTTCCCACGTGCTGCACAGCGGGGTGACGGCGGCGGGACATTGTGGTCGGCGCCGGATCAGTGGATAGAGTTTTTGACGTTCCAGGGCAAGAGCGCTTCGAAGTGCTCAACCGTTGATGCGCGCGGCAGATGCGTGAAGAGGTACGTCAGGTAAGAATGCGGTTCGACGCCGTTTGCCTTGGCACTTTCAACGAGTGAGAAGAGCCGCGCACTGGCTACCGCGCCAGCCTGAGTGTCACAGAACAGCCATGCGCGCCTTCCAATTACAAACGGTCTGATGGCATTTTCAGCGCGGTTGTTATGTAAGTGCCAATTCTTGCACGTGGACCGCGGAGGCTTGACGGCGGCGGGACATTGTGGTCGGCGCCGGATCAGTGGATGGAGTTTTTGACGTTCCAGGGCAAGAGCGCTTCGAAGTGCTCAACCGT
>JAKBAU010000235.1 GCA_021808875.1 Pseudomonadota bacterium
ATAGATCGCCTTGAACCAGTCGCGTAGCGGCTCGAACGCGTGACGCTTACCGATTTCATAGACTTCGAACTGGACCTTTTCACCGTCACGTTCGTCTCCCATCGCGTCAAGCTGATCGGCAAGCTCGACAAGCGCCGCCCGCTCCTTGTCGTTTGGAATCCGGAATTTCTTCTGAGGCCGCACGAAGTCGTCATAATAGCGGATGGCATAGTCGACAAGCCGGTCAAGGCCCGGATTGTGCTGCGGACTGGCCTCTGGTGCATAGGCGCGAATGAAGCCCCACAGCACGTCGCGATGATGGGCATTGGACGCACTGACCAGGTTGAGCAGGAGAGCAAAACTGACCGGATAACGTTCGCCGGGAGGGTTTGCGTTGTGCAGGTGCCAGATCGGGCTTTCCAGCTGCGCCTCGGGGCTGGCAAGGCCGCGATAGGCCTCGAGGAGCGCAATGTAATCATCGACCGCCTTTGGAATCTGGTCGAAGTAGAGTTTCTTGGCAGCCTTCGGCTTCTGAAACATGAACAGGGCAATGCTCTCTTCCGGCCCATAGCTGAGCCACTCGTCGATCGAAAGTCCGTTGCCCTTGGATTTGGAGATCTTCTGGCCGTTTTCGTCCAGAAACAGTTCGAACACAAAATGCTCTGGCGGCTCGCCACCGGCAATGCGGCAGATCCGGTCATAAAGCGGCTGTGATGGCAAATGGTCTTTGCCATACATCTCATAGTCGATGTCCAGTGCCGCCCAGCGCATGCCAAAGTCAGGTTTCCACTGCAGCTTGCAGTTCCCGCCTGTCACCGGCACGGTTTCTTCGCTGCCGTCCTCCTCGATATAAGTGATGGTGCCGCGCGCAACGTCACGGGCGACAACCTTGGCCAGCAACACCTTGCCCGAGCGTGGACTGACCGGCAGGAAGGGCGAGTAGGTCTCGCGCCGCTCATCGCCGAGGGTCGGCAGCATCACCGCCATGACCTCGTCATATTTGGCCAGAACCCGCAGCAGCGCCGCGTCATAAATGCCGGACTTGTACATGTCGGTGGCACTGCGGAAGTCATATTCGAAGCCGAAGCGATCGAGGAAGGCGCACAGGCGGGCGTTCATATTGCGCCCGTAGCTTTCGTGTGTGCCGAAGGGATCGGGAATGGAGGTCAGAGGCTTGCCCAGATGCTGTGCCATCATCTCCTTGTTGGGCACATTGTCCGGAACCTTGCGCAGGCCATCCATGTCGTCGGACATCGCGATCAGGCGGGTCGGGATTGGACTCAGGCGCTCAAAGGCGCGACGCACCCAGGTGGTGCGCGCCACTTCGCCGAATGTGCCGATATGGGGCAGTCCGGAGGGTCCGTAGCCGGTCTCGAAGCGGACCTCCTTGACCTCCTTGCCACTGGCCAGCTGGCGCTCGACGCGGGCCAGGACCTTGCGCGCTTCCTCGAAGGGCCAGGCGCGGGCCGTCAGTGCGGCAGGAAGGGGAGCGACAGGGGTCATGCGTGCAACGACAGGTTTAAGGCTTCCGAAAGGGGGCCGAAGCTAGGCTTTCGGCAGGGAGCGCGTCAATGCAAGAGCCCAGCCAATCGCCGGCTTTGAGCCAGGGCGCCGATGCGCAGGCCCTTGCGCTGGGACGCGTGGCGATCCTCTTCAGTCTGGCGCGGCAAAGTCTGTTTCTGCCGTTTGCCGCGCTGTGTGTGGCGGCCACCTTGCTTGGTCCCCGCCATCTGCCATTCTTCGCGTCTGTGTCGCCGCTGCTGATGGCCATCATCATCAGCCTCGCGACCTTTCGTCTCGCAGCACGCTTTGAGCAGCGTTCGTCGGATGGCGATCCGCAGCAGTGGGCCCGCCGCTATACTGTCCTTTCGGCGCTTTCAGGAATGGTCTGGGGCATCGGCGGCGGCTATTTGTGGTTCGTTCCTCATCTATACGCAGCCCAGGCCTATCTGTGTCTTGGCATTCTTGGCGTCACCACCGTTGAGTTCATCGCCCGCTCCGCCTACCGCCCGGCGTTTCTGGCATTTGTGGTTCCTGCACTTCTTCCTCTGGCGGCCCGGCTCCTTCTCGAACACGAAGCCTATGCGGCGATGACCGGCGTGCTCGTCCTCTTCTTTGGCGCGGCTCTTTACAGCTATTGCGCCCGGTTCACCCAGATGCTCGACGAGGCGCTGACCCTGCGTCAGGCCAATGTGGGCCTGGTGAACTCGCTGTCGTCAGAAAAGCGGGCTGCCGAGGAAGCACGTGACATTGCCGAGGCCTCGACGCGGGCCAAGACTGTCTTCATCGCCAATATCAGCCATGAAATCCGTACCGCACTGAACGCTCTGTTGGGTATGGCGCAACTGCTGGAACGCAGCGATCTTGATCGCACCCAGAAGGGCTACATCCAAGTGGTGATCGAAGCGGGGCGGGGGCTCAAGACGCTGCTCGATGATGTCCTCACGCTCTCAAACAGCGGTGTTCCAGATGCCACCGAGGCCGAGGACTGCGATCCGGGCGAGACAGTACGCACGGTGGCGCGCCTTCTGCAGCCGCGGGCCTGGGAAAAGCAGCTGCGCCTGTCGATCAGCGCACCGGCATCACTGCCCAGGGCCTATGCCGATCCGCGCCGCTTGCGTCAGGTGCTGATGAAACTCGCGGACAACGCGCTCAAATATACGGACCGTGGCGGTGTCGAATTGCGCGCCGAAGTCATCAATGAGGGACAATCCGGTCCCCAGGTGCGCTTTTCCGTGATCGATACCGGACTTGGCCTTGCCAGCGAAGCCGCCCAGCATGTCTTCGAGCCCTTTCATCGCAGCGACACCTCCTATGCCAAACGCCATGGCGGCGCAGGGCTTGGGCTGGCTGTGGCCAAGCGTCTCGTCCAGTCCATGGCGGGGACAATCGGTTTTGAAAGTGCGCCGGGAGAGGGCGCCACCTTCTGGTTTGCAGTCCCGGCGGCAGGGGGGGCCGTGGCAGAGTCTGAACTCAGCGTTCCGATCGCCACTGATGCCCCGCCACCCGTCGGCATCAAAGTCCTCGTGGCGATGGCAGATCTCGTTACGGCCCAGCAGATTGCAGCGCTCGTCGAGCCATTCGGCAATCATGTCCGCGTGGTCACGAGCACCCAGGAAGTCTTCCTCTGCGCCGCACGCGAGGACTTCGATGCCATCATCGCCATGGCTGATGAGGCGGACGCGCTGGCGGTGCTTCCCGGTCTCAAGACCCCCGTGCTTGCGCTTATGGCAGCAGGCATGCGCATGCCGATCGTTGCCCGCCAGATCCTGCGCTGGCCAGCCCCGCCCGGCGCGCTCTATGCCACTTTGGGTGACCTTGTCGGCCGCAGTGGCGATGCACCGGTACCGGCTCTGGAGACCCCGGCCATCGATGCCGGAGCCTTCGCCGGCCTGGAAAAATCGCTTGGCCTTTCGACCCTGCTCGAAATCCTGCAATCCTATGTCAAGAGCGCCGAAGAGCTGAGTGTCGCGCTCGATGCGGCCTGTCAGGACGGGCGCTGGGACGAAGCCAGTCGGCTGGCCCAGGACATCGCGGGGGCTGCCGGCGGACTTGGACTTTCGGCGCTGACGATTGCGGCACGCAGTGTCACCCAGAAGGTCCGCGAAGGCGAAGAGGGCGAGGATATCGCGCGCGCCGTTGCGGTGGTGGCAAGCGAACATCAGCGGGTGCGCAAGGCGCTGACAGCGCTGTATCCGGACCTGGTCGCCTAAGGCCCTTCCCATCGCGCCCAGCCTCTGCATGATCAGTCGATGTCCTTGAACCCGGATTCGACGCTGCTTCAGGCGCCAGCGCTGGTGCCCACCATCGGTGGGGCCATCACCGCCACAAGCGCAGGCCAGATCGTGCAGCTTGACGGCGCGCAGGCGCGCGCGCTGTTCAAATCTGGTGCCGTGCTGGTCGCCCATGCGCCGTTCGTTGCCGGCCGTCTCAAGGAACAGCTGAGCCGGCCGGTGTTCGACGTTCTCGAACTCTTCGCCTTCGTGCGTCCGGCCCATCCCCTGGTTGCGAGCGCAGGGGGAATTGCCCGGGCGCTGTCGCGTCCGGTCCCGGTGAGCGCGGCAGATCAGGCGCGCAGTCTGCACGCGGCGGCGGGGCTCTTGCTGGAGGAGCTTGGCGGGCGCAGCCCAAATGACCGCGAAGCTGCGCTAAAGCTCGCCCAAGCGCTTGGCAGTGCGGGTTGGCGCTGGGCGCGGGAAATTTTGGCACGGTTTGACCCTGTATCTGCCTCGGCATCGCCTCTCGCCGGCTTCGCCGTTTGGCGCGGGCTTGGCAAATGGGAGGATAGTGCCCCACCCGATAAGCCAGGCTCCGAGCCCGTTGACCCTGAGGAAGCGCGTGCCCGTCTGGCCACACTCATCAGTGCAGCCGGTGAGGGGCGCCCCGAACAGGCGGATTTCGCGGCGGCTGCCGCCTACGCCTTTGGCCCCAGGGAGCGCGCGGGCGTGCCCCGCCTCGCCCTGATCGAGGCTGGTACCGGTACCGGCAAGACGCTCGGCTATCTTGCCCCGGCGAGCCTGTGGGCCGAAAAGAATGGACCGGGACTGTGGCTGTCCACCTATACCCGTAACCTGCAGCGCCAGATCATGGGTGAGATCGCGCGGCTGTGGCCCGATCCTCTTGAGCGTGAGGAGAAGGCGGTGGTGCGCAAGGGGCGGGAAAACTACCTCTGCCTGCTCAATTTTGAAGAAGCGGTGAAACGGGCGGTGTCCGCGCCGGGACCACGGCTGATCGCCTTGGGTCTGGTTGCCCGCTGGATCAGCGCCACCAAGGATGGCGATCTCTCCGGCAACGGCTTTCCCGCCTTTCTCGCTGCCAACCTCACACTGCGCGAGATTACTGACCGGCGCGGTGAATGCATTTATGCCGCATGCCCGCATTATCGCAGCTGCTTCATCGAGAAGGCGGTGCGTAAGGCGCGCCATGCGCGCATCGTGATCGCCAATCATGCTCTTGTTATCGCTCAGGCTGCCCAGGATTGGCTGGGCCCTGAAGATGATGATGGACCTCGCGACACTGCGCGCGTGCGCTATGTTTTTGATGAGGGGCACCACCTGTTCGATGCGGCCGACGCAGGCTTTTCGGCTTTTTTGTCGGGCGCCGAAATGGCCGATCTGCGGCGCTGGATCCGTGGCGCGGAAGGTCGGGCCCGCAGTCGCCAGCGCGGTCTTGAGGATCGCTTAAAGGATCTTGTCCTGGATCATCGCCCTTCGCTTGAGGCTCTGCACGACAGTGTTCGCGCCGCTGCAGCCCTGGCCGGGGAAGGCTGGACGCAACGACTATCGGCGGTCGCGCGCGGGCCGGGTGAAGTATTTCTCGCCAGAGTTTTCGACCATGTGCGCGCGCGCAGTGACGATGATGGATTTTACTCGTTGGAAGCGGCAATCGATCCGCTCGGCGATGGCATGC
>JAKBAU010000236.1 GCA_021808875.1 Pseudomonadota bacterium
TGTCCTATGATCCCTTACACCATGATTCTTGCGTATGATAACGTCCTTTATCATGCGCAATAATCATGGTACGGAAGGCAATGGTTAAACCCTCCGATCATATCCCAGCGCTCATCGCATCAGGACGACCCAGCGGGCTCGCCGAGCTGCTGGCTGGTGACGTGATCCCAGCACTGATCGCCGACGCCGGCGAACAGGCCGCCTGGCGCTACATCGACTTTTTCACAGCTAACATCCGCAACCCGAACACACGGAGGGCCTATGCACGTGCGTGCCACACTTTCTTCGCCTGGTGCGAGCAACGCGGCCTGAGCCTGGTAGCGATCCGGCCATTCGATGTCGCTACATATATAGAGACACGCGGACAGACCCATTCAGCGCCGGACGTGAAGCAACAGCTTGCCGCGGTGCGCATGCTGTTTGATTGGATGGTCACCGGCCAGATAGTACCGGTGAACCCAGCATCTGCCGTGCGCGGACCGAAGCATGTGGTGAAGACCGGCAAGACGCCCGTGCTCGACCAAAAGGAGTGGCGAACGCTGCTCGACAGCATTCCGACCGAGACGGTGCGGGATCTGCGTGACCGGGCGCTGATCGCCACCCTCACTTATTCCTTTGCCCGCATCACTGCCGCCTTGACGATGAAGGTGCATGATCTTCGGCCGAAAGGGGCCGGTTGGCAGCTCAGGTTGCACGAGAAAGGGGGCAAGCATCATGCCATGCCATGCCACCATGCCCTCGCCGAGGCGCTGCGCGCTTACATCAACGTTGCGGGCATCGCGAAGGATGGCAAGGGCTTTCTGTTCCGTACCTCACCGCGGCACAACGCCAGTATGCTCACCGAACAGCCGATGACCCAGTCGGATGCGTGGCGCATGGTGCGCCGACGCGCTGCTGCCGCCGGCATTCACGAACCGATTGGGAATCACAGCTTCCGCGCGACCGGGATCACCGCCTATTTGGCCAATGGCGGTTCGCTGGAGCATGCGCAGGAGATGGCCGCGCATGAAAGCCCGCGCACAACCAAGCTCTATGATCGGACGAAGGAGCGGCTGACCCAAGACGAGGTTGAGAGAATTAGGCTGTGAATCGTGAGTGATCTACGCATCAAGGATCTGGCTAATCCGGTTGGTTACTGCGGCCACGCCGGCCTGGTTTTGATCCGCCGTTGACATGGCTGTCTTGGCCGGAAGAAATTGGAGGCGGATATTCACTGCCGACTGATGCACCTGGCCAGGACCAACCATGCTGCCTATTTAAGCCTCACGATTTCGATCCGCTGCGATGCGGCCTCGACCGTCAGACGCCAGTGATCGGCCTGGGTGACCAGCAGTATTTTCCTGGGCCGGTAGGCCACGACGTTTACGCCGCCTTGGTGCCGGACACTATCGTAGATGATGCCCGCGCCACCCGAAGCACGGAGGGCTTCGCCCATGGCCTGCGAGGCCGCGTAGTTGGCTGGATCGTAGACACCAGGCCAACGTGCCTGCTCGCCTCGGATATCGAGGTAATCGCCATCGATCAGGGCGGTATAGGTGCGATAGTCGCGCACCAGGCTCGCTTTCGACGTCGCGACGGCTTCTCGACGAAGATGGTGGGCGACTTCGAAAGCAGCTGTCCGTAGCTCGGCCGAGGCGTACCAGGCACCGAGATCCGGCCCGTTGAATCGCGCTCCAGCAGATGAAACATGGAGAAATGACGCCATCACGACGCTGGCGTTGGGGCGCCCATAGACCCACTCATCGCTGGGTAAGCGATAAAGCCGATCTTTCACAATGCGGTCGTTCGTCCAACCGACGAGCTCCATCACCGCTGCGGCGTCCGCGGTCGTCACAACGGTGTCGAAAAGGCCGATTGGCGGGAATTTCGAGGGGATCAGCCGGTAGGAAGGTTTGGGGGCAGGGGAGAAGGTCTCGCTCAAGAGATGACGAGGTCCTCGTCGCGGTATGGCGCGAAGTTACGGTCCAGTGCCTCGACGGGTTCCATGTAGATGCCGCCCCGCGCCGCATCCAGGAAGCGCCGAACTGTCATGAGCCCGTCCTGGGTGCCGCTTGTCACGAGAGCCAGTGGCGGCCTGCCGCCGAATACGGTGGCTCCGTGCGGCGTCTTGAGCCAGGCGACACCTTCTTTCTCGCTTGGATGCAGGATGCCAAGGGCCTGATGAATGCCGAGCACGGCCGATATGCGGGTCAAGGTGTCGACATCGAGGGTCATCTCGCCATGCTCACGGGCGATTTTGGCCCATTTGTAGAATGTCGATCGGGCAGGACATCCCAGGATCAGGAGCCGCTGCTCCTCGTCGAGGCCCCATAGATCCGCGATGGCCAGGAACGCCCGCACGCCGGGCGCACTCAGGCGTCTCCGGTTCTGTGGCGAAAATCGGCTCTGATCGAGATGATCCGATCTCTCGGGATCAGGCTGTCGTGCGGCGCTAGATGCTTTCGGCATGGCCATCTCTGAATGTCCATAAATAGACTATATCCGTTACGAGACACGGTCAACCGATCCAGGGCCGCCGCACCGGCGGCTCTCGACATTCAAGAAGCGGGGCTTTCCCGGCGATACACTGAGCGTCTGGTTCTGGTATTTTTAGGACATTACCCGGCGAACGATACAGAGACCGCGCGCGTCGCCGATGCGGTAACAAGACCTTATCGAAAATTGGATGACACGATGATCGCGCAACACGATGCACGAGTGCCTCAATCTGGCAGGGATGATTAGGCTCTGCGACAGCGGCTCTCGCCGGCGAACCGTTCTTGGCCATGAGGTATACAATCGGTAGACTAAAGGTATATCACAATGTCTATGCCGGCCCAGATGCGTTGCAGCCAGAGCAAACTCTGCGCAGTCGCTTGGGCAATTCCGATGACATCCCTACAGACGGTAGAACAACCTGGAGCGGGCTTGCCGATCCCGCCCGAATCACATCTCGAACGACACCGCGACTGGGTTTGTGCCAATCCCTTGGCAGGTCGGCACTAGAGCCTGCAGATTACAAACCCTGGGTTGGCGATTGCCTTCGCACATGCGAAAAGCCAACTCCCTTGTCATGTGCAAGAGTCATGGAGGACAGTAGCTTGTGTAAGGTATGATAGGCGCTTATACGCCTATCTGTTTTTCGCCTTAGGTGGCTATCTTGGAGACAAGCATGCTCGACGGTACAACGCGATGGACCGTATCTGTCTCCAAAGAAACTGACATTGCGGTTCGCTGCTTTCTCGCCAAGCGCGGTATGAAAAAAGGTGATCTCTCGAAATTCATCGAAGACGCAGTGCGTTGCCGCGTTCTTGACCAGACGGTTGAAGAGGTGCGCAGCCAATGTGCCGACATGCCAGCCGACGCGCTCGAGGCCCTGGTCAATGAGGCCGTGACGGAAACGCGTAGGGCATTCGAACCGAAAGTCCGATAAGGTGTCTGACCGGTTATTGAGACGAACATTTCCATCAGCGCCCTGCTTGCCGGCGCATCTCATTGGTGCCGTGGCGATAAGGTCGGCTTTCATTTCAGACGGTGACGTAGAATAGGGCGTAACCAGCGGTAGAAAAGCCATGGTTTTGCCTCATTCGACAGGCGTTCAAAAATGCGGTGCGCGCTGATTATGGCTGTGGGTGCTCCGGATTAGAGGAAAGGTTGCACATGACAGAACTATCTGAACCGGCCGCGAAGATTCGAGAATTCCGGCAGCCGGTGCATTTCTCGTTGTCGGCAGATCGTGGTTGGGGGCAGCGGCTGCAGCTGGCGGCCACTGACCTTAAAGACGGCGTTCGGCTCTGGCGTTTGATCTGGACCTTGGGAGTTTCGGACATCAAATTGCGGTATCGAGGGTCAACGCTTGGGCCGTTCTGGTTGACTATCTCGATGGGAGTTCAGGTGGCTGCTATGGGCTTCCTGTATGCCGATCTGTTTCACACTGACATCCACACATACCTCCCCTACCTCACGATCTCCATCGTTCTATGGGGGTATCTTAATACCCTGATCACGGATGGTTGCGTCTGCTTCTCAAGCTCGGATTCCCTGATCAAGGGTACTCGAATGCCGTTTACGGTGCATGCTGCCCGCTCCGTGGTGCGTAACACAATCGTGTTGGCCCATAATCTGGTTGTTGTGGTGGTTGTATTTGCAATTATGGGGATACATGAGTCGCTGTATTCGTTCGCTGCGATACCGGCCTTTGCACTATGGGTGATTGATGGTTTTGCAATTTCCCTTTTATTTGGTGCTTTCTGTGCCCGGTTTCGAGACGTTCCACAGGTTATCATGGCATTGATGCAGGTCGCATTCTTTGTGACGCCTATCATGTGGAATGCGAAAATACTTGAGAGCCACCCGCAGGCCGATCTTCTGATTCGGCTCAACCCGTTTTTCTATATTCTTGAAATCCTGAGAGCGCCGCTGCTTGGCTCTCCAATGACTGTCGATATGGTACTGAAGGCGCTGATTGTCTCGGCTGGGGTTATTGTTGTCAGCGCCATCGGTTTTGCCAGGACTCGTGGTCGCATCGCTTACTGGGTTTGATATTATGGCATATCTTACTGCTTTTAACATCGCGGTCGACTTCCCACTCTATCACAGCGATAGCCGGTCCCTGAAAAAGACGATCATGGGCAAGGCTGCCGGTCGCTTCGGCCGTGATCAGAAGCATCGTCCAGTTGTTCAGGCGTTGCGGAACATCTCGTTCTCTCTCCGTTCGGGCGATCGGCTCGGGCTGATCGGCTCGAACGGTTCGGGCAAGACGACACTACTGCGCGCCCTGTCAGGGATCTACCAGCCGACTGTTGGCTCGCTCTCGATGGAAGGTCGGCTCACTTCGCTGCTTGATCCTGGGCAGGGTATGAACATGGATCTCACAGGTCGGGAGAATATCCGTCTCCGTGGGTATTTCCTGGGTCTGCCACGGCCGGAAATCGACCGGCTGGAGGCCGATGTCGAGGACTTCTCGGAACTCGCGCAATTCCTTGATTTACCAGTGAGGAATTATTCCTCTGGCATGGTGATTCGTCTTGCTTTTGCTATGGCGACAGCCTTCCCACCCGAAATGTTGCTGATGGACGAATGGATCCTAGCTGGCGACGCGGCCTTCATGGAAAAAGCCAAGACTCGGATCGAAGGCATGGTTCGACATGCGGATATCCTTATCTTAGCCAGCCACTCCTCATCGATTCTTGCCGAATGGTGCAACCGGCTGATCTGGTTGGAAAACGGACAAATCAAGGCTGATGGAATGCCGATGGATGTCCTCAAGAGCTATCTTCCCAGAAATGCGTTTGAAGAAGTACTCTCGGCATTTATTGAAAAGACGCACAAAACAAATAAAATTGCCACTGAAACGAATATAACGTTTCATGAATAGTATG
>JAKBAU010000237.1 GCA_021808875.1 Pseudomonadota bacterium
CTTCCCTGCCGATGGCAGCAACGCCGACGCCCTGATCAAAGCGGCGGATTCGGCCATGTATCGGGCCAAGCAATCGGCCGGTCCGGCGTCCCCTGCCGACGGCGATACGGCATGAACAGCGTCCGTCTAACCAGCGTCAGCAGCGGCATCTGGACACTGTTCAGCATCGCCACCTTGACCTTGACCGCTTTGATGGCACTCCAGGCGTGGCATCTGTTTGCGACCCGTGACATCGCCGCCAATCTGCTGCATCGCGAACGCGTCGAGGGCGCATGGCAGGAACTCGGTGAAGATCTGGTCGACGCCGAGACCGGTCAACGCGGCTACATCTTGACTGGGGATCCACGCTATCTGGCGCCCTACCACTCCGGCATCATCCGCATCGCACGCGATCTCGACACCCTCGACCGGCTCAGTCATGACGCCTCGGCGCCGACCATCACGGCACAGCTGCGTCCTATCATCGCCGCCAAACTCGCCGAACTGAGCACGACCATTCAGCTGACGCAAAACGGCCAGCGCGCCGCCGCCCTCGACATCATTCGCAGTAACCGTGGCAAACGCCTCATGGATGCCTTGCGTCATCTGCGCAGCCTCACTCTCGATCAAAAGACGCTGGCACTCGACCAACAGCGCCAGCACTTTCTCGCCGAGATCAACAGCGCCTTGCACGCCACCCTCTTTTTCGGGTTGATGGCTCTGCTCGCCCTGCTCCTGCTCGCCCTGAAAACCTCACGACAGCTGCAACGGCCGATCCAGCAACTGCTCAATGGCCTGCAGTCGCTGGCGCAGGGAGATCTGCAGCGACGCGTTCCGCTCCAGTCCCATGATGAGATCGGGCGACTGACCGCTGCTTTCAACCAGATGGCCGAGCGCCTGCAAAAAGCCCATGACGAGCGCGATCTGGCCATAGCCGAATTGCAACGCAGCAACGCCGACCTCGACAGTTTTGCTTACGTTGCGTCACATGACCTGAAAGCGCCCTTGCGTGGCATCCGGCATCTGTCCGAGTGGATCAGCGAAGATCTCGGCGACTCCATCACGCAGGAGACGCGAGAGAACCTGCAGCTGCTGCGCAATCGTGTCGACCGCCTCGAAGCCCTGCTCGAAGGTTTGCTCGAATACGCCCGCGTCGGTCGCCGCGACGAGCTGATCGAGGATGTCGACAGCGGCCTCCTGTTGCTCGATATCAGCCGTTATCTCTCGCCCGCTCCAGGCTTTGAGATCGCAGCGGACGGTCCTCTACCGACACTGAAGACCTGCAAAGCTCCGCTCGAAAAAGTCTTGCGCAACCTGATCAGCAATGCCTTGAAGCATCACGATGGCAGCACCGGCAAGGTCAGCGTCGGCGCTCGCGATACCGGTGACATGATCGAGTTCGCGGTCACCGACGATGGCCCAGGCATCGCCGCGCCGTTTCACGACAAGATCTTTCAGATGTTCCAGACGCTGAAACCGCGCGACGCCATCGAAGGCAGCGGCATGGGGCTGGCCATCGTCAAGAAGACTGTGGAAAGTGTCGGTGGCAGCATCCGGGTGGAAAGTCAGCCGCCACAGCGCGGTGCCACCTTCTTGTTCACTTGGCCGAAGAACACTATCCATCCAGCGCAAACGGCCAGCGCGCCGCGCCGCAACGTACTGGCATGACGCAGGACTGAGGGAATGCCGCCGCGCCGGCGCCGAGGACACGCATGAGACCGTTGCGAGCGTGCTACACTCGCCCTTCCACAGAGCGCGTGACAGGAGTGGATGTTGCAGGGCTGGAATGAGCTTTATACCTGGTTGAACCTCCACGCCAGCTGGGTACCCCTGATCATCTTCATGACGGCCTGCCTCGAAGCTCTGGCCGTCGTCGGCATCGTCGTGCCCGGCATCCCCATGATGTTCGGCCTCAGCCTCATCGCTGGCCGCGCCGGCATTGACGTCAGTCTCATCTTCGCGGCGGGCATCGCCGGAGCGCTGCTCGGCGACGGCATCAGCTTCTGGCTGGGCAAATACTTTCAACACGGCATCGAAGAGATCTGGCCCTTCCGCACGCACCCGCAATGGCTGCAACAAGGAGAAGCCTTTTTCCACCGCCACGGCGGCAAGAGCATCATCATCGGTCGCTTCATCGGCCCTCTGCGCACCTTCGTACCTCTGTGCGCCGGCATCCTGAACATGCCGGGCTGGCGGTTCACCGCCATGAACATCCTGTCCACTCTGGCTTGGGCCCCCGTCCACATTCTGCCCGGTTATCTGCTCGGTTCCGCCTTCGATGATCCACTCATGCCGGGACGATTACAAATCTGGTTCCTGCTTGGGCTGGTGCTCGCCATCTTCGTCCTCATCCGCCTCCTGCTCCTCCTGCATGACGTCGGCGAACCCTGGCTGCGCCGCCTCAGCCATCGCCTGCCCTTGCATCGCTGGTCCCTGATCGACCAGGCGCCGAGCCACCAACTCGGCGCCCTGTTCATCGCCCTGACGACGCTGACCGCCTATCTCCTGCTCTACCACGCTCTCGCCTCACCGCAAATCCGCGATCTCGACCACTTGGTCAGCCAGCGGCTGCTCGCCTTGCATCAACCCTTCATGGACTACCTCTTCGTCGCCCTGTCCGTCCTCGGCTACCACAAACCCATGCTCGCCCTCGGTGGCTGCCTCATCTTCTATTTCATGGGCCGGGCCGCCTATGGCACGGCCTTGATCAGCTTCATCGTCGGCCTCACCGGACTCTGGCTCCTGCCGGCCCTGCTCGGCGGTCTGCCGGGCAGCTTTCCCAGCCTGCCCGCCCTGTCGACGGTGATGATCTGGGGCTTTATCGGCGTCGTCATCGCGCGTTCCCTGCCCCATGCGCAGCGCGTCCGCCCCCTCGCCCTGGTCCTCACCCTCATCGTCCTCACCCTGGTGGCCAGTCTCTATCTCGGGCGCAGCCGTTTGAGTGAAGTCCTAGGCGGTGTTTTGCTCGGCGTCGGCCTGCTGTCGCTGATTCGCTACGCCTACTACCGCAGCTGCCGTCTCAGCCTCGGCGGCCAGGAAGTCTCGTTGATGGTCAGCATCGCCCTGGTGCTGATCAGCATCGGCATGGTTTTGCCGGAAATGGATCGCGCCATCCATCACTATGCGCCGCTGCAGAGCTCCTTGCAGCAGCACAATGCCCTGCGCCAGCGCCGCCGACATCCGCCTCTGCGTCACCGCGGCAATAGCCACCACGAGGTCTGGACGCTCAAGGATTCGCCGGCGACGCCCCCGACAGCTCCTGCAAAGTCCGGCTGGCCGGCGATTGCGGAGCCATGGCTGCTGCCTGCTGCGCCCACACCAGAGCTTCCTGGTGGCGCCCCTGCGCCTGCAACAGGTCGGCCAGATTATTCATGGCCGGCCAATTCCTCTGGCACTGGATCGAACGCCGATAAGCCCGCTCCGCCGCCTTGAAATGATGCAAGGCGCGCAACGCATTGCCTGCGAGCAGCGGAATGCGCGCGTCCTGCGGCTGCTTCGCGGCGAGTTGCTGGTAAGCCGCCAGGGCGGCGCGCGGATGCACCCTCTCGAGGACTGCCGCCGCCGAGAGCAGCGCCGGGATGGGCAAATCGCCCGGCAGACGCCGTGGGTCGACGATGATCATGGCAAAGCCACCCGCGCGCAGCCATACGCGCTCAAACACCGGCATGGGCAAGCGCAGCAACTGTTTCTTGCCGGCGTGCAACAGCCACTCACGCCGGCGAGGATCCCAACCGCTGATGACGGCATAGTGCCAGCGTGGCCAGAACGGCAGAGCCAGATTCATCAGCACGAGCACCGGACGGCCTGCGTCGAGCTGATCGAGGAGTGCCCCCATGTCCGCCGCCAGGGGTAGCGCCAGCACGCCTTGCCGGCGTGCCGCCGCCAGCATCTCAAGACTGACGGCGCCGTGTCTTTGCGGGATATACGTCGCCGGCACCAGCTCATCCTGGGCAACATGCCGTCCCAAGCCACTCAGCAAGGTCGCCAGTGACGCCGGGGCGCATAGATCGGCGCGCTGTTGCACGAGAAAGGGCAGAGGCAGGTCGACGGCGCGCTGTAAGCGCGCATCCGCCTGTTGGCGCAAGGCGCGCGTCTGCACCGGCAGGCAGCCGGAGAGGGCTGCCAGACACAGCAGCAGCGCCCCTGCGGCGACCCGGCGCATCAGCGCCGAATGGAACGGGTGAACGGAAAGACCTTGGTCAAACCGAGAATGTCGGTGACCAGAAGCAGGACGAAAATGAAGACCAGGGTACCGAGAATGTCCATGCCGCCGGCCGGGGCCGACTGCACATGCTGGTACAGCTGATGCACTTCATCATCGCTCAGAGCCTGCGTCCGCGCCGCCGCATCCTGGGGATCGACGCCCATGGCCAAAAGCCGCGACTGCACGTCCTGACGCGCCAAAAAGGCCTTGACCGCGGCGCGCTCCTGCAGCGCCTGTGGCGAAGACGAACTCGCCTGCAGGACCTGCTCACTGGCCACGACATCGGCGCGTGCCGGTATCCAGACCACCGTCAACATCACCAGTAGCGCGCGCGCCACCCACTGCATGGCATATTTTTGCATGGATCTCCTTGCTCCTTCAGGGTGTAAGAGCGCCATATTAAGGGAATGCACGCCGACTCATCCAGCCTCTGTGCGGATCTGTGATCCTCTTCGCAAGCTATCGGGACATTGTCATCCCCGCCCGATCATTGCATGCTAGGCGCACCAGCCCGAGGACGAGACCTGCGCCCATCATGATGTCATGGCAATCCCTGCTTAGCGCCCATCGCCTAGGCGCCAGCGCGCGCCCTGAACTGGCCCGCAGTCCCTACCACAAAGACCACGATCGCATCGTCTTTAGCAGCGCCTTCCGTCATCTCAATCGCAAGACCCAGGTCCACCCTTTTGCGCGCAACGACCACGTCCATACCCGCCTCACCCACAGCCTGGAAGTCGGTTGTGTTGGCCGCACCCTCGGTCAATTGGTCGGAGAACAGCTGGAGGGACGTCTGCCCGGCCACCTCAACGCCGTCGACATCGGCGCCATCATCCAATCGGCCTGCCTCGCCCACGACATCGGCAACCCCCCCTTCGGACACGC
The DNA here is from genome assembly GCA_021808875.1 of Pseudomonadota bacterium. The sequence goes on from JAKBAU010000237.1 coordinate 5,066, forward strand.
CGGCGAGTTCGCCATCCGCGAATGGTTTCTGCATGCCGACCGGCGCGCATTGTTGGCGCGCATGACGGCGGCCGAGGCGCATGACCTTTGCAACTTCGAGGGCAATGCCCAGGGCCTGCGCCTGCTCACCCAGACCGAGCATCACCCTTTCCAGGGCGGCATGCGCCTGACTTTCGCCACCCTCGGCGCCTATATCAAATACCCCTGG
>JAKBAU010000238.1 GCA_021808875.1 Pseudomonadota bacterium
AAGGATTTCGAGGCTACCGTTACCAGCGCCACCGCATGGCTCTTCCTCGCCCATATCCGCCTGCTCACAAGGAAAATCGCCCGTTATCGATAGCCATACTACCATTCAGATTCGGGCTCTGAGATGTGGGACACATTGATGGATGTGAACTTACGAGGCCTCTTCTTCGCGGTGCAGGCGGGCGGCATGCATACGCTTCAAAATGGCGGTGGGAGCATTGTTTCCGTCTCTTCGGTTACGGCGAGTGTCGGGGTGACACGGGGACTGCCTTACGTCGCCTCGAAGGGCGGCCTCGATTCGATGACCCGCAGTCTGGCAATTGAGTGGGCGGATCGCGGTGTACGCGTCAATGGAGTTGCGCCGGGGTATATAGCCACCGACATGACTCACGGCATGCGCGATAACGACGCGCTCAAGCAGTCCTTGCTCGACACAGTTCCCTTGGGGAGATTCGCTGAACCCGAGGAAGTGGCGGCGCTGATTACGTTTCTGGCCTCAGACGCGGAATCTTATATCACCGGTCAGACCCTCATTGCAGACGGAGGGTTCGCTGCCGGTCGCGACGCTTCGCCCAAACGCGCGATCCATTCGGTCCCAAGCATTGGCGGTTAGGATCCATGGGTGCGGCCGCGCTCCGAAGGAGCGCGACCGCACCTGCATGGTCTGCCCGGCCTCAGGCCAGGGCGGCGGCATTGGAACGAAAAATGATATTCAGAGCGCTTGCCAATGTGCGTGCCCAGTTGCGGTACAGAGGGGTGGTGGCGGCCTGCGGCGTCGCTCAGGGGTGGGACCTGCCTGCTGATCTGACGCCATTTCTTCGCCGCAGTGCAACACTGATCGGCATCGATTCTGTCATGGCGCCGCGAGAGCTGCGTGTTGAGGCATGGCGACGTCTGGCCTCGGACCTGGACCTTGGCAAGCTCGAGCAGATGGTCCGGGTTGTGGGCCTGACGGGAATACTGCAAGCGGTCGATGAGAGGCTGTCTGGAACTGTCCGAGGCCGGACCGTGATAGACGTCAATGCATGACGACGCGCAGATGGACTTCGAGGCAGCGCGAGCGCGTGTTCGAAACCGCCCACCGCGAAAATGACCGAGGCTGAGGTGCATGTGATCAAATTCTCTGTACAAAACAGAAATGGGCTTTGGCTTGCGGGTGAACAGATCGGTCACACCGGAGGTCCGGCCGTGGTCGAATTGCACGGCGGCGGACAAACACGGCAAAGTTGGGGGACGGCTGCTCGCGCCTTCGCGGAGCGAGGCTATCTGGTTCTCTCCTATGATGCCCGTGGCCATGGCGACAGCCATTGGGACGATGAAGGCGACTATCATTTGAAGCGCTGGCGCAAGACCTGGTTGACGTTCTCGAAGGACAGGCGGAGCCAGTCGCTCTGATTGGTGCCTCGATGGGCGGCATGACAGCATTCCGTGCAGTGGTCGAAGGACTGGTCGATGCGTCGGCGCTTGTCCTGGTTGATGTCGTGCCCAGCCCTTCCAACACCGGGGCGCAGCGCATCATGAAGTTCATGAACAGCCATCACGATGGCTTTGCATCGCTGGAAGCTGCCGCCGATGAGATCTCGGCTTTCTATCCCGAGCGAGCGCGGCCATCCGATATATCCGGCCTTCGCCGCAATTTGCGCGCCAGAGGGGACGGCAGATTGTACTGGCATTGGGATCCGCGCCTTTTCGGCGCCGGGCCGAATCCCGAGCCCCCCAATTTTGCAGCTTGGGCTGGCAACGTCGCAGCCGGTATCACCTGTCCGACGCTACTCGTGCGCGGTGGGCGCAGCGATGTAGTCGACGATGAAGGGGTTTCCGAATTGCGTAGACTGCTCCCGCAGACAGACTGCTCGATATTGCAGGTGCCGGACACATGATCGTGGGGGACAGGAACGATGCCTTCAACAACGGGGGATCGATTTCATAGTCAGGCAATTGCCCGCCGCCACGCCGGACGCTGCTGCATGATCAAGGTGCACGGATAGCTGAGCCGTCCGCCGATACGCTTGCGGAAATGCATCGGCTCTCGAACCCGGACGTCTGGCAAGAACCTGATCCGGGTTGGTCCAGTCCCCGGGACAGGCCGCATCGCCGGTAACACTTATGCCTGTCTTTCCTGTTGCGCACCAGCCGGAACAAAACGATGTCTATATAGTCAGCATATTGACTCACTGGTCACTAGATGTAATTTTGTGATCAGTCGGTGAGTCGCTTTGACGTCCTTGCTGCAACTGGACCGTCGCCGACGCAAAGCAGAACTGGGAGAGAAACATGTTGGCCATCGAACATTTTGGGCGCGGAGTTGACCGGTTTTCTGATCGGGACGTCGTGGTCTACCCGCAAGGCGCCATCACCTATCGCGACATGGACGAAATTGCGGTGCGCATCGGCCAGATGCTGATGCGCTCAGGGGTCGGACCTGATGACAAGGTCGCAATCCTCTCGGTCAACCACCCCATGGTTCTCGCCTGCCAGTACGGCCTCCTCAAGGCCGGAGCCATCTGGGTGCCTGTGAACTACCGCAACACTGCGCAGGAAAATGCGCGTCAGCTTGCCGCCCTGGACGTAAAGTGGCTGTTCTTCCACAGCGACCTTGGTGAGCAGATCCCCTACATTAGTGAACATGTTCCAGCTATCAGCGGATATGTTAGCATTGACCAGAAGCTGCCCGGGTTTGCATTTCTTTCTGACTGGTCGGAGCCGGGTGGGGCGGAGCCGGTTGCATTCCCGAACCGTCTGTCGACCGACCATGTCGCGCTGCTGAGCACCAGCGGAACGACCGGCCTGCCCAAGGGCGCCATGCACTCGAACCGCTCGTGGGAAACCATGATCGCGAGTTACTACGCGATGATGCCGTTCGAGGAGCCGCCAGTACACCTCGTCGTCGCGCCGCTTACTCACGCAGCTGGGGTGCTCCACTACGCATTCCTGGCGCGAGGAGCGACAACCGTTCTGTTGGATTCGGCTGACCCGGCCGCAATTCTGGCAGCTATCGAAAAGTACAAGATCTCGCTGCTGTTCTTGCCGCCAACTGTAATCTACATGTGCCTAGCACACCCCGATGTCCGCAAGCACGATTATTCATCGCTCAAATACCTCGTCTATGGCGCTGCGCCCATGTCTGTGGAAAAACTGAAGGAGGCTATGCAGGTATTTGGACCTGTCATGATGCAGAACTACGGTCAGACCGAATGCCTGATGATGGCGGTTGTACTGACGCCAGCGGACCATGCCGAAATCCTTCGTAATCCGGATGCCGCCCACCGGATTGCGGCGGCCGGTCGCGAAGCGCCGTTCTGCCGCGTCGACGTGATGGCCGACGACGGTGCGATCATGCCGCGCGGAGAAGTCGGCGAGATCGTGTTCCGAAGCGATTATGTGATGGATGGCTACTACAAGGACCCGGAAGGAACGGCAACCGTCAGCACCTTCGGCTGGCACCACACCGGCGACGTCGGCTTCAAAGACAAGGACGGGTACGTCTATCTCGTCGATCGCAAGCGCGACATGATCATCTCCGGCGGGTTCAACGTTTTCCCCGGAGAAGTCGAGCAGGTCGTCATGGCACACGCGTCGGTGCAGGATTGTGTGGTTGTCGGTGTTCCGCACGAGAAGTGGGGGGAAATGGTTATCGCGGCCGTGCAGCTGAAGGAAGGGGCACAACTCGATGAGCAGGACGTAATCGCGATGTGCAAGGAAAGGCTTGGTAGCGTGAAGGCTCCCAAACGCATCGAAATCTGGGAAACGCTCCCGCGTAGCACCGTTGGCAAAACTTTGCGCCGCGTAGTGCGCGACAAATATTGGGGTAACGCGGCGCGGAAGATATAAATGATTTATGGTAAAATTCGCGTTTATAACGTAAGCGCTGTCTGAATGGCGGCCTTGCTTTGGGAAGTGAGCGCTACGCTGTAGCCGGCAGGGCGGCCTGAGTTTTCCAGGCCCAAGGCAGCAGGCGGTCGATTTCGTGGGCCCTGGTGGTTCCGGCGACGATGCGTTCGAGGACGTCGGTGAGCCAGGCGAGCGGCTCGACGCCGCTGAGCTTGGCAGATCCGATCAGCGTCGCCATCAGCGCCCAGTGCTCCGCGCCGGTGTCATTGCCGGCGAACAGGGCATTCTTCCGTCCCAGGGGGATGCGGCGGATTTCGCGCTCGACGGTGTTGGTGTCGAGTTCGATCCGGCCATCGTCGAGGAAGCGGGTCAGCCCCTCCCAGTGCCGTATGACGTAGCGCATCGCCTTCGCCAGTTCCGATCCTTTCGAGATACGCAGCAGTTGCTCATCCAGCCACGAGCGCATCGCCTCGATCTCCGGGCGGGATCGCTCCCGCCGCACGGCGAGGCGGCGCTCGGCGGATTGTCCGCGGATCTCCGCCTCGATCGCATAGAGCCGCGCGATCCGCGCCAACGCCTCGGCCGCGATCGGCGACTGCGTGGCCTGGTGGAATTCGTAGAAGCCGCGCCGCGCATGCGTCCAGCAGAACGCCAGCGCCAGTGCGCCATCGCCGCGCTCCTTCACGACCTTGCCGAACCCGGCATAGCCATCGACCTGCAGAACCCCACGGAATGAGGACAGATGCGCAGCCGGGCGCTCGCCCTTGCGATCGGTTGCATAGACGAAGGCAACCGCCGGCGGTGCCGGCCCACCCCACGGGCGATCATCCACCGCGTAGCACCACAATCGGCCGGTCTTCGTCCGCCCGCGCCCCGGATCCAGCACCGGCAGCGTGGTGTCGTCGGCGAAGATCTTCTCCTGCGCCGTCACGTGCGAGAGGATCCGGTCATAGAGCGGCCGCAGCCACCAGCACGCCCGGCCGACCCAGTCGCCCAGCGTCGAACGGTCCAGGCGGATCCCGTGCCGCTCGTAGATCTGCGCCTGCCGATACAGCGGCAGATGATCGGCGAACTTGCTCACCAGCACATGCGCCACCAGCGCCTCGCTCGCCATGCCGCCATCGATCGGCCGCGGCGGTGCCGGCGCCTGCACCGGCGGCCCCTCGCAGGACGCACAGGCATAACGCGGCCGGCGGATCACCTTCACCCGGAACGACGCCGGCACGAAGTCCAGCATCCGGCTCACCGCCTCCCCCACCTGATGCAGCGCGCCGCCGCAGCAGGCACATTGCTTCTCCTCGAGATCGACCACGACCTCGACCTGCGGCAGGCTGTCCGGCAACGCCCCGAGATTGCGCTGCCGCCGCTTGCGCTCGGGCTTCGCCGCGGTTGCCGCAACAGCTTGCGCCGCTTCGTCTCCCGCAGCCTCCGCCTGTTCGAG
>JAKBAU010000239.1 GCA_021808875.1 Pseudomonadota bacterium
GGATGGGGAGGGCCCGGGCGCGGCCATCGCCTTGGCCGAGCCCGAGCGGCGGCTCAGGAGCAGGTCAATGGTCGAGGGCGAGGGGCGGTTTAGGGATGGTTCGTTAGTCATGGTCCGGCACAATAATGCGGCTTCACGTCCTGTCCATGCGTGGGCAAAAGAATTTCCGGGTTTCGCACAAACTCTGCCACACATGACGAAACCACCTGCCATGTGAACGGCGCGCACACTGGCCTGGCGAATCTATGCGGACGCGGCGACGCTTTATGGTGATGAAGCACCCCTTTTCCGCCTCCGGTGATGAGTCATGCCGGAAAGTCGAATCCGTAAGCGTCCATTCTGAGAATGCCATACTCGGTCGATTGGTGGAGACGACGTGCCTTGCCGCCGTCGCCCGCTCCAACCACCGTAAATAGGGGGAGGATGTGTTCCTCGGTGGGGTGCTCGTTGCGGGCGAATGGGGCGCGTTCTCGATAATCCACCAGTGCCTCGATGTCGGCCCGCACGATTGCTCTGTCCATCCAGGCGCTGAACTGCGTGACGTCGGGGCTCTCCGGTTCATCGACCCGCTGGCCCCTAAAGCGTCTGAGATCGTGCGTAAAGGACCCTGAGCCGATGATGAGCACACCGTCGTTGCGCAGCGGTGCCAAGGCGCGGCCAAGCGCCAGGGCATGACGTGGTCCCTCTCTCGTCTGCACCGAGAGCTGAAGTACCGGGATTTTGGCTGCGGGAAGGGCCAGCAGCAATGGCACCCAGGCGCCATGATCAAGTCCGCGGTTCCGGTCAAGGCCGGTCGCAAAGCCCGCAGCACCGAGCAGATCCGCGATCTGCTCGGCCAGCTCGACATCTCCGGGCGCCGGGTACTGCAGCTTATAAAGCTCAGGCGGAAACCCAAAGAAGTCATGAATGGTTTGGTTCTGCGCCACTGCGTTGAGCATTGGCGCAGCGGTTTCCCAATGCGCAGAGACGACGAGGATCGCACGCGGGCAAGACAGTCCGCTCGTTAGGCCGGTCAGAAAGCTCCTTGCCGGGGTCTCACTTATGGCCAGCATGGGCGAACCGTGACTGACGAAGATGGCAGGCTGCGTCATGGACGCCCCCGCCTGCCGAAGGAGGGCGGTGTCGGCGTGCGCGGATTGGTGCCGCGGTCTGCAACGCTTGTGGCCATGGAAGATCTCCTTTGCTCTATGGGATAGCCCCAAGAGCGGTGCTGAGCAATTCGCGACCTCTGTCTCTTTGCCGCCTGTTTTGCAAGTGCGGGACGGCGCACCCCTGCTTGCAGCCCGCGCTGGGTTTGGATGCCCAAACCCACGCGAGGCAGCGACCCCGGATCCGCAGATAGCGTGAGTGGGCTTATGGCCAGAACTCGGTTACACTGGGGGGTGCCCTTGGGAGCCTCCTGATGACTGTTCTGCCCGAAAAGGTGGCGAGCTGCGATCCGATCTGGTCGGCACTGCGCGAGCAGGCCCGCGAGCTTGCCCAGACTGAACCGGCGCTGGCCTCCTATGTCCATGCCCTCGTGATCAACCACGCCCGTCTTGAGGACGCGCTCTCCTTCATTCTGGCCAAGAAGATTGGCGGCGATGACATGAGCCCGATGTTGACGCGCGAGATATTTGAAGCGGCTCTGCGCAGCGATCCGGAAATCGGCGCGGCGGTTCGCGCGGACCTGTCGGCGACATTTGAACGCGATCCGGCCTGCCATTCTTATCTGCAGGCATTTCTCTACTTCAAGGGCTTTCACGCGCTGCAATGCCACCGCATGGCGCACTGGTTGTGGATCCAGAAGCGGGCACCGCTTGCGTATTTCATTCAGAGCCGGGTTTCCGAGCAGTTTGGTGTGGACATTCATCCTGCGGCGCGCATTGGCCGGGGCATCATGATTGACCACGCCACGGGCGTGGTGATCGGGGAAACGGCGGTGGTCGACGACGACGTCTCGATCATGCACGATGTCACCTTGGGCGGTACCGGCAAGGAAAGTGGAGACCGCCATCCCAAGATCCGTCGTGGCGTGCTGCTGTCGATGGGCGTCAAGGTGTTGGGCAATATCGAGGTCGGCGAGTATAGCCGCATCGGGGCGGGAAGCGTCGTGCTCAAATCTGTGCCGCCTGGATGCACGGCAGTGGGTGTTCCGGCGGCGCTGGTCAATTGCCGCGGGATTGAGCGGCCGAGCCAGGAGATGGATCAGGTGATTGATCCTCCACCGCGGACCTGATGCACCTTCAGGTTGGTGCCTGCACCAGCCTTCGGCAATGTAATCATGTGTTGCTGCCAGCGTGTGCCAGGATGTGCCTGCGGACGATGTCGGGATATTCCATTGGCAGGAAATGGCTGGCCCCTGAAACCGTGATCAGTCTGGTGTCAGGCTTGCGGGCCACAAAGGCCGCAGCTTCCTCCGCGCCGCAGGTTGAGCCCGGACCATCGCCCCGGATCAATGTCACCGGACAGTTGATGCGGCTCGCATGCTCATAAGCAGCCACGGGGGAGCTACGAAAATCTTCCGCTTCTACCCTGGGTTCGCAGCTCAGGGCAATCTGGCCGTCTGAGGTTGCACGGGTGCCACCCTCAATGTAATCGCGCAGGACCGCGTCGGGCCACCCCTTGAAGGCGCCCCGACCCACATACGCGTCCTGCATCGCGGCCTGCGATGGAAATATGGCGCGCCGCTTAGCCGCCCGCTCCGCAATGTCTGGAACGGGGCGCTCACCGATAACCGGGGGCACGAACACCGGTTCGATGAGAACGAGGGCGCGCACGAGTTCAGGGTGCGAAGCTGCCACCATCAGGCTGGCGATGGCACCCATGGAATGACCCGCCAGCAACACAGGCTCGCTGAAGAAGCACTGCAATGCGCCGGTCAGATCGTCCGCAAATATTTGCCAGCGCTGGGCAAAGCCTGGTGGTGTGGGCAACTCGGTGTGGCCATGGCCGCGCAGATCGCTTGCGACGATGCTGAAACTGTCGGCAAGCGGGGCCAGGAGTGTCGCATAGGTTTGCGCATTGAAGCCGTTGGCATGCGCAAAGTGTAGTCCCTGCGCCTGCCGCGGCCAGGCGATGTAAGAGATCGAGCCTTCGGCCACCGAAAGACTCTTGCGCACCGGTTCACTAACGTCGTCCATTTTACCTCGCAGCTGGTTCTTCTGCGCCAAGGTCAAGTCGCGCAGGCCAGTGATCACTGGACTCAGGGGTCGCGACCCAGCGCTACTGCAACCGATTCAACGTCCCGGAGCAATCATTGTCGTGCAGCCTTGATGTGGGCCCTGAGCGGATCAGCATTGACGCTACGCCAAGACAGGGCCAATCCACTGACGAGGCCTGACGCTGCTACAAAGGGGCAGGGGCTCCGCGTGGGCATCGCCTTACCGCTCAATGGCGTCGGCCGTGACTCAAGTCAGCGCCGGCTGGGCATCCGGGCTTGGCGTGGCACCTTCGAGCGGAAGTCCGGCGGCAACCCACGCGTCAAAGCCGCCGAAGAGCGGACGGATATTGGTAAAGCCCGCGCGCTTCAAGTGAAGTGCCGCGACCGCGGCCGACGCTTCGCTCGGGCAGGCGCAGTAGACAATGACCTCGTCATCAGGGGCATAGGTGCGCGCGATCTCGTCAAGGGCTGATAGATCTGCAGCGACTGCGCCGGGGATCATGCCGTCACGATGACGGGCGGTTTGATCGCGGACGTCAAGGATGACTGGAGCCTCGGGGCCACGCATCAAGGCCACGAGCTCAGGTATGGAGATGCGGGCCATCCGCAACTGCCGGGCGAAGGCCTGCCGCTCCAGCAGCCGGGTTCCGATGTAAAGGGCGAGCAGCACGACGACGAGGACCGCGCCATAGGCGCCGAGCTGATAAAGGGTAGCCAAAAGAGCGCCGACAACATTGTGGAACAGACGCCCGATGAGTACAGGCACAGCTACGAAGGCGATCGCGCCAAGCCCATCAAAGACCACAAAACGCCAAAGGGTAAGACGGGTGATGCCGGACAGTGCTACGGCAACATAGCCAATCCCGGGTACGAATTTTGCGAAGGGCAGTGTCCAGGAACCAAAGCGAGCGAAGGTGTCTTCGGTACGGCGGATACAGGATTCCGGCGATAAGGCGATCTTGCAAACAAGATTAAGCACACGCCGGCCGTAGCGCATGCCCACGGCATACCAGAGTAGATCGGCGCTGACGGCCGCAGCAATTGCGACCGCAAAGAGGTCTGCCATCGCGTCAGCTGTCGTAGCCATGGCCCCGGCGATGAGCAGGATCGGGTAGCAGGGAAGCGGTATGCCAGCCTGATCCACGAACACGCTGCTGAATACGATCAGAAGCCCCAAATTTTCGATCAGCGTCTGGATGACAAACATGGTGTGTCCGATTTCTGATCCGCAAATTCTACTTTGGCCCGGTCCGTCAAAATAGAACACCTCAGGGCAGACAGGCATAAGGCGGTCTTGGTGGCGATACAGTCACGACGGAGGATGACCTCATGCACCGGGTAAAGTTCCATCTGACGGCGGCCCGACCCCATGACGGCTGCAAGTGTACAGGCGCCCCGTAGCGTCAAATGTCCGGTGGCGCAAGTGGCTGGCAAGATAACGCTCACCTGCGTTCATGCTTGCCCCGGTCGCACTACCCCCCCCGGGGGCCTGGCCGAGGAGACGATCGCGCCAGGTTGTGATGCCCAGATGACGCGTCTCGATGCCCTGGCGGCCATGGCACCCGGCGATCCGGGCGTGGGGCAGATTCGTCCCGGCCCCACCCGACCATCTTTGCCCCGACAGAAACTGGGTTACACCCTCAGCGTATCTCCGGGGCGAGCCACGAGAGCGTAGAGCACCGGCATCAGGAACACGCTGATGACCAGCCGGGTGACAAGCCCTGCTACGATCACAATGGCGAAGGGCCGTTGGGTATCCGTGCCCACACCGGTCGCCAGCGCCGCCGGAAGAAGTCCGAGCGATGCTACCAGCGCGGTCATCATGATAGGGCGCAATTTAAGTATGGCGCCCTCGCGGATGGCTTGCGCCACAGGCGTCCCGCCTCGTCGCAACTCGTTGACATAGGAGATGTAGACGACCGCAGTTAGGACCGACACGCCAAACAGAGCGAGAAATCCGACGCCAGATGACACCGAAAGAGGGGTGCCGGTGATCCAGAGCGCGGCAAGCCCGCCTGCAGGCGCGGAAAGCAGGACGCCTGCAACCGTGATGAGCGGAAACTTGAAATTGCTGTAGAGCGCAAAGAGCAGGAGAAAAATGAGCAGCACGGTGAGCGGC
>JAKBAU010000240.1 GCA_021808875.1 Pseudomonadota bacterium
GGCTCCGACCAGGGCCTCGTAGATCTGGATGTCCTGGCGCATGCGCAGAGAGCCGAGCACGACCATGCCCTTGATGATTTCGCCGGTGCGGGGATCGACGATTTCCTGCCCGTAGGACCAGCCACGGGTGGCGCGGTCGTCCCAGTTCACGACGTTGTAACGCACGTCCATGGGATCCACGTTTGGTGGCAGAACCTTGACCTGAAAGGCATCGATAAATCCGGCTGCTGTGAAGGCCTTTTTCCACCAGCTGACGCCTTCGATGAGAGCCTGACGGATCGGTTCAGGGGCGCGGTTGTCAATATATACGACGATAGGCTTCTTCACCCGGGAGGGACCTGGGCCAGGATGGATTTTCTGCAGCCGAAAGCGGTTGGCATAATCCCGCACCACGTCTTGACCGAGCGGTGCTGCGAAATCCACAACCTGCGTCGAGAAACCACCGATGCGCGGATCAAAAAGCCGTGGCACGAAGCCTGGGCCGGGCAGTTTGACGAAGCTGGAATGGACGGTGAAGCTTACCTGATGTGGATCGGGCGCAATGTTCTCCACTTCTGCTCCGGGATGCTGCGACGTGTAAGTCTGGATCGCATCGATTTCGATGTTGTCGGGGAAGACCTTCACCGATGTTGGCACCGCCGCGCTCAGTTTGGAATCCAGCTTGAAGCCCTTGCCCGCTCCTTGAGGCCGGCCGCCGGTACCCATCTTATCGCTGCTCTGATTGAGGGAATCCGCGATGCCGAGGGTGTCCGAGGCGAGGAAGCTCGAAATATCGACGGTAAAGCCGCCACTTTGCAGGTTCGATGCAATCTTGCCCATCCAGACGGTAGACACGGCGAAGTTGCTGCTGCCGCGCGGATCGGATTGAGCTTCACCGGTCCCGCGGAAGCGGGGGTTCTCGAACTGGATTGCGACCTTATTGCCGATACGCCGGAAGGCGATGATCTGCGTGTTGCCGATGCGGCCCCGATCTAGAAATGTTGGCGCTGACCCGAGGCCTGTACGCAAAGACACGGAGTAAAGAAACCTTGCGGAGACGCCATCAGGTCCAGGCTTTGGCAGGGTAAAGAGGATCTTGCCGCTCTTGGCGTCCGCGTGAACCGGAAGAAGGCCTGCCTCATCGCCAACCGTGGTCCTGTGGTGTGCCGGCGCCCTGGTCGCGGCCATGGCGGGCATGGCCAGAACTAGTCCCAACATTATCGTTGCAAGAAATCGCATCATCGCCCCCGTAATGTTCTGATCATGGGGCACGGCTTTCGCCTCCGCAAGTTCGGACCCAAAACCGTCGGGGTGCGGCAATCAAGCCACTGTAGGGAACTCATATTCCGAGAACGTCCGCGGATGGACCCGAGGACGCCAGGGGCGCATGACCCCGTGAACGTGTCCGCCACCTGAACATCTCCGGCAACCCGGCGGAATACTTCACGATGGTAATTGGTCTCAAACCCTGGTCACGTGGCAGGGGGGATCTTCCTCTGGAGCATCTCCATGCTGGTGCCAGGCATCCGCCAATGCTGGTTGGTCCGGCGGTGGTTTCAGAGATAGCGACGCAACGCGATATAGAGCCGGTCTGGCTGTTCAAGATATGGAGCGGTTGGTTGCAGCACCGGCAGTCTGCTGAACTTAGTCCGTGCGGGGTCGACTGGAAGTTGTGCATCTATGACGAGATTGAGGTTGTCGCTGAGCGAATAAGTGGCCACTGCATCGCAACCACACCCGCGACCTAGACGATTCCGTTGTAAAGAACAAAATCCCCTATTGCGTTTTTTGGATGGAGTAGCCGTCCGGCGCCTGCGAGCTGCCGTCAGGTCTGAGTCAAGGATCTGTGCAAGCGTACCGGACGGCATCGGCATGCGGTGTACAGCTGTTGGGTCGTCAAGGTGTTCCTTTGCATGAAGTTCGGCCTCTCCGATCATCAGCCTCAAAGTCGTGTCGCGATCCGACTGAGACCAGGCGTCTAGCGATACGGCAGAAATCAGGATCGACCACAACCCGATACTGACAACAAGAACGGGTGTCGCCGTACGCCGCGGGTTGCACCACAGATTGCACCGGACGAACCGCTTGCGCCGCATTGTCAAGATCACCCATGGCTCGGCAGACCCGCATGCTGGGTACTCAGCTCGCTCCCCCACAGTGCAATAAGCCAGTGGCTGAGCCTGTGCCTGAAAGCAGGGTACGCTGATACCACCGCTCATGGCATCGCTGGTCGCAAGCTTTACCACCCACTCTGCTCCTGGCATGCTTCGTAATGACACCGGTATGGGGGTACCAATGAAAAGCACGCGCATTTTGTCAGGAGCAATTGGCGGTCTCTTTGTCCTCATACTGTTTCTCGCCAGCCCTCCAGCGCAAGCTGCAGTCAGAACCCAGAGCGTTGATTACAAAATCGGCACGAGAACCTATGAGGGCTATCTCGTCTTTGACGATGCCGGCCATGGCAAACGACCTGGGGTTGTCATCTATCCGGCATGGAAAGGCATTTCGGATAATGAGCACGTGCACGCCGAACGGCTGGCGAAGCTGGGCTATGTCGTGTTCATTGCCGATATCTACGGCAAGGGGGTTCACCCCACCACCAATGTCAAGGCAGCGGCCCTTTCCGCAAAATACATTCAGGATAGGGCGCTTTATCGCCGTCATGCGCTCGCCGCCTATGACATCCTGCGCGCTAATCCGATGGTTGATCCTAAGCGGATCGCTGCAATCGGGTACTGCTTTGGTGGCGTAGGCGCTCTGGAATTGGCCCGCAGCGGGGCGGACATCAAGGACGTGGTAGGGTTCCATGTCGCGAATCTGAGCAATCCGACCCCGGCCGACGATCGCAACATCAAGGCACATGTTCTCATTCTGCAGGGGTTTCTCGATCCCAACACGCCACCTGCGGCACGGCTTGGCTTTGAAGAGGACATGGAAAATGCCCATGTTGACTGGCAGGTTGTCCTCTATGGTGGTACGGCGCATTGCTACACCGACGCCGAGGCGGGCAATAACCTCGCGCGAGGCTGCGCCTATAACCCCGTCGCCGAGCGCCGCTCCTGGCAGGCGATGAAGAACCTCTTTGCAGCGACGCTTCGCTGAGCCTCTTTAGTAGATCAGCTTTGTGGGCTAATCTGCTGCCTCTGAATCCTGCACCAATGCTGTGAGGCCGGGACTCTGAGAGGCTCGGATTCTCTTGCGTTGCCTATTCAGGTGCCGCTTTAGGATGCAATTACGCGCACCGGGATCGACTTTGCGGCAGGAGTGCCGCTAACCTTGTCATGAAATTCAAGCGGCAAAAGCGGGTTCAGTTCAGGATAATAGCCTGCCACCGCGCCTGGCGGCATGGGATAATCCAGTACCGTCAGCCCTTCGACACGCCGCGTCACGCCGTCATTCGTGATCGTTTCCAAAGTGACGCGTGCACCTGGCTCAAGACCTCTAGCGGCGCGATCCTTTTCGCTCATGAAAAGAACCATGCGGTCGTTATAGACCCCACGATAGCGATCATTGTAGCTGTAGATGGTGGTATTGAACTGGTCATGCGAGCGCACGGTCGCGAGCCGAAGCATGCCAGGATCCGGTACAGCGGCATCGGTATGAAGACCCGGAAAAAGCAGAAAAGTGGCTTTACCTGTGGGCGTGTTCCAAACCAGGCGCCGGGGTGCGATGTCGAGGTGAAAGCCTTTGGGATCCTTGATCTTATGCGAAAAATCCCGGTAGACGTCGGGAAAAACCTCGGCAATCTTGTCACGGATCAGCGTGAAGTCGTCCGCATAGCTCTCCCAGGCGACCTTGCTCGCGGGCAGGGCGGCACGCGCCATGCGGCAGACCACCTCGATTTCGCTCAGAATATGAGGACTCGCCGGTGGCAGGACACCGCGGGATGCGGTGACGTTGGACATGGAATCTTCAATAGTAACGAATTGCTCGCCCTTTCCGGTGTGAATGATTTCTGACCTTGCAGTCACGGGCAGGATGAGCGCTTCGGAGCCATGAACGAGATGGCCACGGTTGAGCTTGGTGGAAATGGCAACCGTGAGCGCAAGTGTACGCATGGCGGCATAGGCGCGATCGGTATCCGGGACGGCGCGGACAAAGTTTCCGCCCAGTCCAATGAATACCTTAGCCTCGCCACGTTCCATCGCAGCGATTGATTCAACCGTATGATGACCATGTTGACGAGGAGGTTCGAAACCAAACACTGCGCGCAGCTGATTGAGATAGGTTTCGGAGGGTCGTTCATCGATGCCGACGGTGCGGTCGCCCTGGACATTTGAGTGGCCGCGAATGGGTGAAATGCCAGCCCCAGGTTTGCCGAAATTGCCGCGCAGCAGAAGCAGATTGGCTAGCTGTTGCAGCAATCGCGAGCCTTCCTGATGCTGGGTCAGCCCCATCCCGTAGCAGATGATTGTCGCCTTGGAGCGAATATAAATCTCGGCCACGCGGCGTATCTGTTCCTCGCTGACGCCCGCAGCTGCAGCAATTTCCGACCACTCGAGTGAAAGTACTTCGTCGCGTACGGCATCCAGTCCAGTGGTGTGGATGCGGATGAAGTCCTCGTCGAGGACCTGTTCTCCGGTCCTGGCGCGCTCGAAGAGAACCTTCATCATGCCCTTGAACAGCGCCAGATCGCCGCCGATTCGGATATGAACGAACTCGCTGGCAACCGGAGACGATCCCAGCGTTGCCATCTGTACGATGTCCTGGGGTTCGGTAAAGCGGATGAGGGCGCGCTCAGGCATCGGGTTGACGACGACAATCGGAACCCCACGTCTGCGTGCCTCAACAAGGCTTGTCATCATACGCGGCGAATTGGTGCCAGTGTTCTGGCCGATCACGAAAATAGCTTCGGCGTGCTCGAAATCTTCCATCACCACGGTACCCTTGCCCACGCCGATGGAATGGGGGAGCCCACGGCTCGTGGGTTCATGGCACATGTTTGAGCAATCCGGAAAATTGTTGGTACCGAATTCACGCACGAATACCGCGTATAGAAACGCCGCTTCGTTTGATGTGCGACCGGAGGTATAAAACTCAGCCTGATGAGGGCTCTCAAGCTTGCGCAGGTGTCCGGCGATGATGTTAAAAGCAGTATCCCAGTCGCAGGGTACGTAATGATCACTCGAGGGATCATAGCGCATCGGCTCGGTGAGGCGACCCTGCATCTCGAGCCAATAGTCGGATTGCTGCATCAGGTCTGCGACCGAATGTTGTGCAAAA
>JAKBAU010000241.1 GCA_021808875.1 Pseudomonadota bacterium
ATGTCGGGCACTGCCAGACCGTCCCCGCGACGCATACGTACTATTGGGCTGATTGCTCCGGTACAATGCATCCTGGCCCGGCATCGGGGGCACCGCCTTCTGGAGACACAAGCGCTTGCTGGCAGAAGGCGCACTGACCCTAGACACGGAGCATGGCCAGGACATCAGATGGCCCTTATAGCGCTGACTTTGATTGCGCACTCGCGATGTTCCAGTTTCACGCTCATATCCAAGGCTCATCACGGGATCCGGACATGGCTGGCATCGTTGGCGAGAAAAAGCTTCTCTCCTGCAATACATTTTTGCTGACATTTCCACGGTCAATCGCGATAGGCATGCGATTACTCTGGCAAGGCAAACGCATTGGTGATCGACCCTCAGTGCGGCTGGTCTGCTTGGCTTTCGCGCAGTTCGCTATAATAATATTTACGGAACTGGAGTGTGGCGCGGTCGGTGGCGACGGATTTTTCCAACTGCGCGGGTGGCACTTCGTTCGTGCCTGAGGATTCCACCACATCCTGGTCTTCATCCGCGATACGTCTGTTCATCCAGGAAAAGAGCAAATTGAGTGGACGGGCACGGGCGAAATCCCGGGATTGGCAGATGATGATGCGTGTCCGGTCATTCTGTTCGGGAATGACAAGCGCATGGATCCGCAGGTGCTTGCCGGGAATGGGGATATGAAGAGCCATGAGGTTGGGCTTGTAATATTCAAGGAAGGCTCCGCCGTCCCGACCGTCCATGCGTGCTTTCGCACGCCCTCCGAAATCCGTGTCCTCCCAGGTGATCTCCATTTTGGAGTGTGCCGTCATCTGTTGCCGCAGGGCCTTGCCGATCGAGCGGCGGTGCACGAAAGGCAGGTGGGGACTGTCGAGCATGTTTTCCATCGCCCGCGTCCAATGGCACCGCCAGGTGCGCTGCACATAGGTGCGGGCGAGGCCCGGGGCAGAAAGCCCCTCTGGCACGGAAGGCTCGAAGGGGGCGGGTCCGCTCGCCGTGAACACCCACACGAGGTCTCCGATCACGCGTGTGGGTAAGGCCACTGCAGATAATGTCTCACGCTTGGCGTCGGGGTTCAGAGGGACATGACAATTGTTGCCAGTCCGGTCGAACTGCCAGCCGTGAAAGGGACACTCCAGCCGGCCCTCGGGGGTTAGCCTGCCGTGAGAAAGCGCGGCGCCCCGGTGCGGGCAACGGTCGATCAGGGTGCCGATCTGGCCGTCCTGGTCCCGGAACAGCACCACGGGCTCGCCCGCAAGCTGTGTCGCTACCGGAACCCCACGAATGCTCCAGGCAGGAAAAACGGGGGTCCAGACCCCAGAAAACCCCTTAAACATGACGGTTCCTTCGCACTGCCCAGCTGCCCCCACTTTACGACCTGCCCGGACTGGCTGGTTGATGATGCGCCGCAAAGACGTCCCTGAAGATGTACAGAACTCACCCCAACGGACCTTGTACGCAGTATAGTGAAAACAAGATCAACAGGCGCCGGCACCGCCAGCAAGGCTTGCGTGCCGTCACAGTCCTTCAACCACCAAAGACACGGGCTTCCCCAGCAGCTGCAGAGCCTGCTATGGAACGGAACCAGTTTTACTTTGCCTTGCTCGAGGACAATCTTCGTCCGGCCTGTCTATCCCCGTTTTAATTTTTAGTGGGTGCCGATAAAGGCGAGGATTTGTCCCCAGATCGCCAACCAGGATCCTTTTATGCGCTCTTTTGCTCCTTCATTTGTCCGGGCCGTTGTGGCCGGGATTGCCACATTTGCTTTTGCCGGTCTCCTGGCGTCCCCTTCTGCTTGTGCGCATGCAGGCACCAGCAATGTGCTGCGCGCGACACTCAAGAACGGACTCCGGGTGGTTATCGTACGAGACACCATGGCACCCGTGGTGTCGACCTCGGTCAATTACCTGGTCGGCTCGGACGAGGCACCCAAAGGCTTTCCCGGAATGGCCCATGCCCAGGAGCACATGATGTTCCGTGGTAGCCCGGGCCTTTCGTCCGCCCAGCTTGCGGAAATCGGCGGCATGATGGGGGGCGACTTTAATGCCGACACGCAGGAAGGCGTCACCCAATATTTGTTTACGGTTCCCGCCGACGACATTGATGTGGCGCTGCACATTGATGCCATTCGCATGCGCGGCGTGGATGACAGCGCCAAAGACTGGGCGAAGGAACGCGGAGCCATTGAGCAGGAAGTGGCCCGCGACATGTCGAGCCCCGATTATGTGCTCTACAAGAAGCTGCGTGCCGCAATGTTTGCTGGGACGCCTTATGCGCATGATGCGCTTGGAACCCGTCCATCTTTCAACAAGACTACCGCGGCAATGCTGCATCGCTTCTATGAGCGCTGGTACGCGCCCAACAATGCAATTCTTGTGATTGTCGGTAATCTTGATCTGAAGCGCACGCTCGCTGAGGTTCGCCGGCTCTACTCCTCGATCCCGGCCAAGAAGCTTCCGATCCGTCCTGCCTATCGTCCGCGACCGGTCAAAGCGGCCACGTTGACCATGCCAACCGATCAGCCGACCGCCTCTACGATCATCGCGATGCGCATGCCGGGGCCGTCGAGCCCCGATTTTCCGGCGCTCGAAGTCCTCGCTGACGTGCTGGCGAGCCAGCGCGGGACGCTTTACGCGATGGTACCAGAGGGCAAGGCGCTACAGACAGGTTTCGAACTCAGCGCCCTGCCCAAAGCGAGCCTTGCCTATGCTGCGGCCTCGTATCCAGCCAACGCCAACGCCGCTGCAATCAAGCAGCAGATGCTGCAGATTCTGCAGAATATCCGCGAGCATGGCGTGCCACCTGATCTTGTTGCTGCCGCCAAGCTGCAGGAAAAGACCCAGGCAGGGATGCAGAAGCAGTCCATCGAAGGACTTGCCTCACTGTGGTCCGAGGCGCTGACGGTCTATCATCTGCCGTCACCAGATGCTGATCTGAAGCGCATCGAGAAGGTGACGGTCGCTGATGTTGATCGCGTCGCACGCAAATATCTTGATCTTTCGCGTGCCATCACGCTTGTGACCACACCGCGTGGCGCAGGAGCCCCTGTTGTTTCCGGGGGCTTCGGCGGGCAAGAATCGATCGTTCTGCCAAAGGACAAGGCCCCGTCGCTGCCGGCATGGGCGAGTAACGCTCTTGCGCGTCTGCGCGTGCCGCATTCCACGCTCGCGCCGACTGTGTCGGTGCTACCCAACGGCCTTACGCTCATCGTACAGCCCGAATATGTGAGTGACACGGTCAACGTCTACGGTCATATCAAGAACCGTCAGCAGACCGAGGCGCCAGCGGACAAGCAGGGCGTTGGAGGCATTCTCGATCAGCTCTTCAATTTTGGTACCAAACACATGAACCGCCTGCAGTTCCAGGCGGCACTCGATGCAATCGGTGCCAACGAGAGCGCGGGCTCGGGTTTTGGGCTGAATGTGCCGGTCAAGGAATTCCGTCGTGGTGTTGCGCTGCTCGCCCAAAATGAGCTGGAACCGGCGTTGCCGCCTGCGATGCTGGCTATCCTGAAAGAAGAAACCGCCCAGGTTCTGGCCCAGCGCGAACACTCGCCGGACTATCTCACTGATGTGGCGATCCGCAAGGCTCTATTCCCGCCTACTGACCCAAGTCTCAAGCTCGCCACACCCAAGACGGTGCTGTCGCTTACATTGGATGATGTCAAACACTACTATCACTCAGTATTCCGTCCCGATCTGACCACGATCGTCGTGATGGGACCGGTTACCCCCAACGCAGCGCGCGAGGTTATCGAACGCTATTTTGACGCGTGGAGGGCGCACGGGCCGAAGCCCCAAACCGAATTGCCGAAGGTGCCGCCAAATCGACCTGCGCGGATCGCGGTTCCGGATCCTGCGCGTGTCCAGGACAGGGTGATCATGGCCGAAACCGTTGGCCTGACGCGGTCCAATCCAGACTATTACGCGCTTAACCTCGGCAATGCAGTGCTCGGTGGAGGATTCTACTCCACGCGCCTCAGTATCGATCTGCGCAAGAATGCCGGGCTCGTCTATACCGTCAATTCGGAGCTGGTATCGGGTAAGACCCGCAGCATCTACCTCATTGCCTATGCGAGCGATCCGCAGAACGTCTCAAAGGCCAGCACGATCGCGACGGAAGATCTGAAGTCCATGCTGACTGCGCCGCCATCAGCCGAGGAGCTTCTGCAGGCCAAGGCAATGCTGCTGCGGCAGATCCCGCTCAACGAGGCAAGCTTTGGTGGTATCGCGCAGGAGTTCATCCATCTGCATGATTTGGAACTTCCTCTGGATGAACCCACGCTTGCAGCGCGGCGCTATATGTCAGTCAGTGCCAAGGATGTTCAGGCGGCATTCCAGAAGTGGCTGCGTCCTGCCGATATGATCCGGGTCAGTGAGGGGCCTGCCCCCAAGTAGGCGACCTCAGGACGTCATGGCGATATTGTGCGGAGGGGGCGCTGAGGTGACTAACCTGGCGCCCTTTTCTGTGCCGTCATCCCATCGCATCCATGGACCTGATTGCTTGGCAGTTTCTGGAGCGTCCATGTCTGGTGTCCTTGACCTACGGTCCTTTCAATGGAAGTCCCGACTTTTCGGTATTGCCTCGATATTGCGTGGGTGACGCTGGAGGGGTGCGCTGCGTCTGGCCTCATCGGTTCGTGCAGCACGCACCGGGGCATCCAAAAGGCTGTTCAATGTATCGGAGAGATCTGTCATGTGGGTAGCGACGATATGTAGAACCAACCCCTGACGCTGCACGCGTCCACGTACTTCGAGTAGTCTTGCGCCCAGAAGTGCATGACGATGGCGCTCAAATATATGAGGCCATACCACGATATTGGTGCTGCCGGTTTCGTCTTCGAGGGTGAGGAAGATCACACCCCTGGCGGTGCCGGGACGCTGACGCACGAGAACCAGCCCGGCAACCGCAGCGAACTGGCCATCACGCATCTGTAAAAGCTTGGCATGGGGCACGATGCCTTCGGGCAGCTGTCTGCGCAGCAGTGCCAGGGGGTGATCCTTCAAGGATAGGCGCAAGGAGCGGTAGTCGTGTAGAACTTCTTCACCAAGTCCCATTTTCGGCAGGGTGACGCCCACTTCGCGCCGCAGCATCTCCGCATCAGCATGGGCAAAAAGTGGTAACTCAGGCAGAGCCTGCCGGCTTTGCAGAGCGCCGCCATCGAGCCC
>JAKBAU010000242.1 GCA_021808875.1 Pseudomonadota bacterium
GCACTTTCCGTTGATCAAGAGTTTCGTCTTGACCAGCTTGCCTCCCAACTTGCAGGAACCCTACCCGCCTATGCCCAGCCCGTGTTCATACGTCTGCGTCCTGAACTCGAAATCACCGGTACCTTCAAGCTGCGCAAGGTCGATCTGGTGAGGGAAGGTGCGGATCCTACCAAAATCAACGATCCGCTCTACGTCCTCAGGGACGATCGATACATACCGCTGGACTCCCAGTACTACGCCGATATCTGTGCAGGGCGGATACGCTTGTGACTGCTGGCGCCGGCGTGCGGCCGACATGGCTGAGGAAAGCTCGGCATCTAGTCCTGTCCAGTGTCATGTTGTCCATCATACTCAGGACTTAATCTGGATGACTTGCTCATGAACACAACTTCTTTTGTAGACTGGATTGGTCGTAAGGATGTCCGCGAGGATGTCGCGGATCCCGGACCTGTCGCCGGACTTGCTGCATTGCTGGATCATGCAACACCTCCCTGGGACGAAGCGGTATTGCCACCTCTTGCGCATTGGCTTTACTTCGCGGAGCGCGCCCGCCAGTCGGAGCTGGGAGAAGATGGCCATCCCCTACGTGGCGGTTTCCTGCCACCTATCACCTTGCCACGACGAATGTGGGCCGGCAGTACCATCGCGTATCATAGGCCGATCGCAGTCGGAACGGCCATGCGCCGATGCTCGCATATCGAGGAGATCAGCGAGAAAGCCGGCCGCAGCGGCCAGTTGATCTTTGTTCGGCTCCGTCATGACATTGAAACGGAAGAGGGTCTCGCGTTGCGGGAGTGGCAGGACATTGTCTACCGCGAGGCTCAGGGCGCCAGCACGCCGCGGGCTGAAAGTGCCAATTCCCTTCACTGCGAGGTCAGACGGCAAATGACGGCGGACACGCGTCTGTTGTTCCGCTATTCGGCGCTGACCTTCAATGCGCATCGCATACATTATGATCGCGATTACTGTCGCAAGGTCGAAGCCTATCCAGGTCTTGTCGTACATGGCCCTTTGTTGGCAACGCTTCTGCTTGATCACGCCATGCGCATTGATCGCAACATCCACCCCCGGGAATTTTCCTTTCGCGCTCAACTTCCGGTATTTGACACGTCGTCTTTTACTCTTTGTCTTGCCCACGAAGGAGACCAGGTTGGGCTTTGGATTGAAAATGCGGAGGGCGCAACCACGATGACCGCACGATTGAAGGCGCGTTAAGGGTTTTCGTGCAGCCTTATATTGGAGTCAGCCGCGACGCGCACCACGGATCGAATCATCCTCACGGGCTGCGCGAGGGCCTGGGGTAATGTGTACCTCAGTGGTACCGACGCGCACGGGCTTCAGCATGGCGCAGCAGTAAGATCTGCCTCAGATATCTCTGCAGTGAGAGGCTCGCCTGCTGAGCTTTTCGGTTCCGGTCGATTGGGGTCCGGAAAGACCAATTCAACTGTGGTCCCCTGTCCCCTGTTGGAGCGCATATAGATCCTGCCACCCACCTGCAGCGCGAATGTGCGCATGAGCTTGGCGCCAACGCTGGTCCCGCTTGCTTCAGGACTATAACCGTGGCCGCTGTCGGCAATGGCAAGCGACAGCTCGCCGGTACCGGTAGATTTCAGCGAAACCCGGATGATGCCATCATAGGTGCGATCGGGATAGGCGTGCTTGAACACGTTTGTCAGGGCCTCGACTGTGAACAGAGCCAGTGGCACTGCCAGATCACCGGAAACATGGCACGATACTGAATCGATCTCGAGGCGCAATGTTGAGCTGTCCAAGGCAAAGCCCTCATGAATTTGCGCGGAAAGATCGGTTAGAAGCGTACGTAATTCGACGGTCGCAAGTTCCTCAATGTCGTGCAGGATAAGATGAACCAGCGCCAGGGCGTTGATACGGGCGCGGGCCTGCATGAGAGCATCCCGTGCGGCGTCGTTCTCAACCCGTCCGGCCTGAAGGGAGAGAAGGCTCATTACAATCTGCAGGTTGTTCTTGACGCGATGATGGATTTCACGGACGAGCAGGGACTTTTGCTGAAGCGCGTCACGCAGACGGTGATCGCGGTCCTGAATGGCATCGGCCATCTCCGCCATTGCATCCCCCAGCATGTGGAATTCCGATGGTGCGTCCCCCAGAGAGGGACGCAAGGCATAATGGCCACTGCGATATGCCGCTGCTACGCGGCGCAGATATATGATCCAGCGCGTCACCTGTTGCTCGGTCACCATCCAAATGGCGATCCAGGTCAGGGCAATCATGATGAAGGGCAGTACGAAATCCGTGCCGACATCAACATAGGTTGCACCAAACAGTTGCGACTGCGGCATGGCGAAGCCGACATAGACCCGACTTTCAAGCAGTGCCGCTGTTGAGTAGAGCCAGGTCTGGCCCGTCCTGTCGTGAGCGGTGAAAAGATCTCGGCCCGCTGAATGACGGGCTGCAGCGCGGGTAAAAAGTGCTTGGGCGACGGCAGGATTGTTGGCGGCGATGATGTTGCGGTGGGTATCAAAGATGGCCACCACCGCATTATGTGGGAGGTGTTTGGCTCGGATCATGTATTCAAGCCAGTGGGTGTCGATTGAAATCGCGATCACCCCTGTAAATCTGCCCTTGCTGATCAAGGGCAGCATTCCCAGAATCAACGGCTGGTGATCAACAGGATTGATGATTTGCTCACTGAGCACGAAACTGTGTGCGGTTCGTGCACGCAGGAAGACGGCACGGGCTGCACTGCTGCGGCCCAATGCGACCGGACGCGCTGAACAGTCGATGTGCCCATCGGCGTCGATGCGTGCCAGATTGGTGAAAAAGCTCAGACCCCGCAAAGCGTCGGACAGGGCAAGGCTGCAGCCCTGCCCGCCATGACGCACCGCCGGCATGTTGGCCAGTGCGCGGGTGATCTGCTCGGCACTGGCCAAAAGGTTCTCTTCCCTGGAGGCCGAGGCTCGGGTGATCTGGACGAGCTGTGCACGAATATCCGTGGTGTCACGTTCGACCCGGTCGAGACCCTGCAGGAAGCTTGCGATGGCAATTGGCAGCAGCGCCACTGTAACCGCGACCAGAAGCCGTGTGCGCAGCGACCAGCCTTTGCCATGCGGGGCAGCGGTTGCGCTGAATGAGTGGGCACCAGGCTTATTTGGAGGCAGCGTCCTTGCGTCGGCGTGCGCTGTCGGAGCCCTCAGGCCGGACCAGACGATCCAGCTGCGCCATGATCTCATTGGCCGCGTCTCCTTGGGCCGCGTGAACGGTTGGCGGCAGAGGCTCCTGTCCTTCCAGAATAGATATCAGCGCCCGTCGGGCGCGAGCAACGCGGCTCTTCACCGTGCCCACCGCGCAATTACAGATCCGGGCTGCATCCTCGTAGGAAAACCCTCCGGCGCCCACAAGGATCAGGGCCTCACGCTGCTCATCCGACAGGGCGGTGAGTGCGCGGGTGGTGTCAGACAGTTCGGCTGCCCAGGATTGCTGGCCACTTGCACCAGGGATGCGCTCTGCGGCGTCCTCGTCCCAGGGCACTTGCCGCCAGGCGCGTCGCCGGTCGGAGTAAAACTGATTGCGCAGGATGGTGAACAGCCAGGCTTTCAAATTGGTACCGGCAGCGAAACTCGCGCGGGCCTGCCACGCCTTGACCAGAGCTTCCTGCGCGAGGTCATCGGCGGTATCGGGACTACCGCACAACGAGCGCGCAAAGGCCCGCAGGAACGGAATCAGCTCGAGCAGGTCGGCCTTGAATTTGGCGTCCGTTTCAGGGCGCACGCCACGTGGTGCTGGGGTGTGGGGTTGCACCTCGCGCATGGATTCAACTCCCCTGTTTCGAGGAAAGGGAAGCCTCCGCTTCGTGGTCGATCTGCCGCAACAGCTCCAGAAATTCTTCGGGAATCGGTTCTTTTGCTACGCCTTCGAAGAACCGGTGCAGTTCACGGCCGATTGCGCGCTGACGGGCGCGAATGACGCGCCGGCCTTCCTGCGCTGACGGCATTTCGACCTTGGTGTCTTTGGTCTCGGGCGAATTCTTCACGGCGTCCTAATCCTGCAATCGAGTTTTTTGTCCCATGAGCCTCCCCCTTGGATCATGTCATTCCCGCCTCTCTAAAATCCCTACCTCTTGGGGGCCGGTCTCCCGAAACAAGTGCCACGTCTTGCCTGGGGTCGGGTAGCCAACGCAGCCCTTCCGGAATAGTTCCTGGCGTCTGGATACTTTCGCGCTGATCTGCGTTCCCGTGAACAGGCGTACCGACGCGACCCCGTCCGATCCTCAGGGCCGTTAACAATTGAAGGAAGGAGCTGTCTCTCCCATGCTCTCATCACAGGCCATCGCACCCTATCTGCCCTATCTGCGTCGCTACGCGCGGGCGCTGACCGGATCGCAGGATAATGGCGATGCCTTCGTCCGTGCGGCGCTCAGGGCCCTGGTGTCCAAAGAGGCTCGGCTCGACGAGAGCCTGCCACCGCGCCACGGGCTCTATAAGCTCTTTCATGGCATTTGGTCGGCCGCTGCCGAAGGTCAACGCAACTGGCAGGGCGATGGCGAGCTGCAAAGCCCAGATCAGCGCCTAATGGCGCTTTCTGCGCGGCCCAGGGCGGTCCTGCTCCTGACGGCGGTGGAAGGTTTCAGCCTGGCAGAGACCGGGGCCATCATCGGCGCTCATCCAAGCGAAGTCGAAGCGAGCGTCCTCGAAGCCCAGCGCGCCATTGAGCGCGATTTAGCCTGCCGCGTGCTCATCATCGAGGATGAGCCCATCATTGCCCTCGATCTTGAAAGCCTTGTCACAGAGCTCAACCACACCGTCGTTGCCTCTGCTGCTACCCGTGATCAGGCGGTTCGCGCCGCCTTGGCACACAAGCCTGGCCTCATTCTGGCTGACATCAATCTGGGCGAGGGTGGTTCCGGGATAGATGCGGTAAATGACATCCTTTCGAGCTTCGAGGTGCCAGTCATCTTCATTACCGCATACCCCGAGAAGCTTCTGACCGGCGAGCGGCCAGAACCTACCTATTTGATCGCAAAGCCGTTTTTACCGGAGACGGTCCAGGCGACGGTAGGGCAGGCCCTGTTCTTTCACCCGCCCAGACGGCGGGCAGCCTGAGGCCGTAAAACTTTTTTTTCCACCACCTCTGCAACTTGTGCGTCTGCTGCGG
>JAKBAU010000243.1 GCA_021808875.1 Pseudomonadota bacterium
AACCGCTCGAGCAGTGCCGCTGCGCCAACGTTATCGTAAACGCGATTTTGGATGACGACATGATCACCGTGCAATTCAACGGTTGCGGCAGCTGGTAGCGACTGGGTGAACAGGCTGGAATTGGTCTCGATAAAGCGCGGCGCAGTGACAATCAGGCAATCCGAACTCTCGATCCCATGGCGGACGGAGGCTTCGGAGCCTTCGCCCTTGTAGGCGCCAAGCCATAATGGATGGGTCTCATCCAGAACGCATTTGCCTGTGATTAGACTGGCAAAGGGAATCTGTGCTTTTTCCACAAGCGCCTTCAAGGGCGCCGTCATGGCAAAGCGTGCCGCGTCGGAATCAACCAGCAGCGCCGGTCTCTTGGCCTGGGACCATAACGTGAGAAGGTGTTGCAGCGCGGTGTTGAAGGGTTCCGGATTACCGGAAAAGGCGAGCTCAAGGCGCCGTTGCGGCTTGCGGACCAGCTGGTGGGAGACGTCCGAAGGAAGCTGGATGTAGACGGGCTTCATTTCGCGCAGGCAGGCGGTGAGTACCCGGTCGATCTCTGCGAGCGCATTCTCCGCCGTCAGGCGGGTCTGTGCGACGGTGAACTGCCGAAAGCAGTTCATCATATTGTCGTAGTTGCCATCTGCCAACGTGTGATGCAGGCAGAGGCCCTCTTCCATTGCATGCAGAGGTGGTGCTCCGGTGATGCAGACGACAGGCACGTGCTCGGCACAGGCTCCGGCGACACCGCAGATAGCGCTCAGCTCCCCAACGCCATAGGTGGTCAGAATCGCGCCAATGCCATTCAGGCGGGCATAGCCATCGGCTGCATAGGCCGCATTCAGTTCGTTGCAGGTACCGATGAATGTGATGCCAGTCGTGCTTCCGACCTGTTCGAGGAACTGCAGGTTGAAGTCCCCGGGAACGCCAAATATGTGCCCGACACCCAAATCGCTCAGCCGACCGAGGAGTAACTCTCCGATGGTGATCATGATCAATTGCCCTATCCCGTTACCTATGCCGGCCATGCGATCCCATACTGAGATCAATTCCGCACAAAGGGCTTGCATTTTTAGGGGGATTTACCCCATATCGTGCAATATTCACGCATAAATAGGTGAATTATCGCAATGTCCGAGCATCCAGATGCCTTTGACCTGAAGATCATGCAGGAGCTTCAGAGAGACGGTCGCCAGACAAATAACGAGTTGGCGGCGCGGATCGCGCTGTCACCGTCACAGTGTTCGCGGCGCCGCAGCTGTCTTGAGGAGGAGGGTTACATCCGTGGCTATCACGCGCGGATCGATCACGGCAAGCTCGGACTGGGACTGCTATGCATCATTTCGGTGACGCTTTCGACCCACAACCAGCATAGTGCCAGGCGGTTTGGACGGTTTGTGAGCAAGCTGCCGGAGGTGCTGGAGGCCTATGCTCTCACCGGTGACATGGACTACTATCTCAAGGTGATGACACGCGATCTGAGAGATTTGTCGCGCTTTGTGAGCGATATTCTTCTGCCTCACGCGACGGTGCAGCATGTCAAGACGTCGATTGTGCTAGATACTCTGAAAGAAGCTTCCGATTATCCGGTCTCCGTTCGTGGATGATGGAGCTTGAGGGTCTGCTCCCTGGAATTCCCGCCTGACGGGGGGAGGCATCATCACATTGCAAAAATTCCCATGAGAAACGGCTTGGCATAAAGATCGGCGACCTCACTTGGCACTGCGCCTGGTACCGCCAGTTCGATCGAGGCGGCGGCACTCAAGGCTGCATGCAGCGACTGGGCTGCCAGCACCGGATCAACGGGACGGACTGCGCCCTCTGCGGCAGCATCGGAAATCATGGCCGCGAAGCGGTCGGTAGCCCGGGTCCAGCGGGCTACCATGTCGTTGCGGATGGGTTCGGGCAGGGCTGACAGCGCTCCCCCACGCAGCAGTGGGCCCTGTTCGGATACCTGATACTGGGCAAGCGTAGCGGCTGCCGCGCACAGGCGCGCCCAGCCGTCTCCTTGCGCCAGCATTGCCGCAGACTGAATGCGGCGAATGGCTTCGAAGGTGTGTTCAAAGCAGGCAACGACGAGATCATCCTTAGCCTCGTTGTGGTGATAGAACGAGCCCTTGGTGACATGAAGATGAGCTGAGATCTTTTCCACCGAGGCACCACGGTAGCCGTGCAGATTGATAAGCTTGGTAGCGGCGACGAGAAAGGTTTCGCGCTGACGGGCGCCAGGCTCCTCTGGGGAGGCAAGCACGTCCTGGAGCACAAGCGGTCGCCATGCAGCGCCCTCCGGCGCAAGGCCAAGGGTGAGGATGTCATAAAGGCGGGCGGCGATACGCGGGTAATCCTCGACGTGGTAGCGCGGCAGCCAGGCGACCGACCACAAAATCTGCTCCATAAGGGCGTGTGTGCGAGCATTGGCGGCGTTGCGCGGCAGCACCAGGCCGGGTCCCTGGAAGAGGGTGCGGATGCGTCGGAACAATGCGTTGTAAGGTTCGGAGACAATGCTGAGATAAGGTTCCTTGAGCGCCCGTATATCGCTGAACATGGCGATCTGCGGCTCTTCGCCTTCGCGGATGCGCCGATTGCTTTCGAGATAAAGCTCGAGAAAGCGCCGGAGCCGGGCCTTGGGATCGCTGGAGACGAATGCTGCAACGGCCAGCCTGTCAAACCATTCGATGCCACGCAGAAAACAGGCAACCGCAAGGTCTTCTTTCTTCTTGAAGTAATAGGTCACTGAGGTGGTAGAGAGGTCAACGGCGGCTGCCACATCGGCCAGCGTCATACCTTTGACGCCGCGCCGGTTGAGGATGACGGTTGCAGCCGAAATGATGGCGTCCTTCTTGCGAGCAAAGCGGGGGCTGGCGCGGGAAGCCGGACCCTGCTCTTGGTCTTGGGGCCGAACCTCAAGATGCGGCGGCGTCGCGTTGGCGCTCATGCGGTCCTCCCAGCCCCGGACTTTCCTAAGGGTCAAGATCCGCTGAGTTGGCCTTAGCTGCAAGCTCCGTTTGGCCGCTCAGGGCATGCAAATTTTCACTATGGTGCTCGCGATCGATGGGAAACCGGCCAAGAATGGCAAAACCTGCCGTATAAAGCGCGGATACCGTGCACAAATAGACGACAACAAAGCGTACCACCACCGCCTCTGGCACGGCGCCGGGGATCGCGTGGGAGGGAAAGCCAACCGCCCACAAGAGGATCCCTGAGCCCAGCAGGCCCAGGCCCGAGACGGCTTTTTGCAGAAAGCTGTTGCCGGCAAAGAGTAACCCCTCAGCTCGCCGTCCGGTGGTGCGCTCGCTGTGCTCAACGACGTCGGCGATCATCGCCCCCACCATGATCGATGGCCCGATGGTGAGCGCCGAGCCAACGGTGCTGGCGGCAAAGAGCAGGGGAAGCTGAAGCGGAGAGCCGTTCGGCACAAAAGCGCCAAAGAGCGCCAGCACCTGGGGCGTCATCATGATGAGCCCGCCGATCGTGAACATGACGATCGCGGCGAGTTTCTTGCCGAATTTGCGCGACAGCGGCGGGGAAATCGCGAAGGCAATCGCAACTGCCAGGAACACGGCAAAGGAGAGAATGCCCAGCTGGATGCTGCTGAGGCGCCAGAAAAAGGTATTGATGTAGAATGTAAGGCCAAACACCAAACCGGTTGCCAGGCTGGTCAGAAGGATCGATGCCATCAAGATCAGGAAGGGGCGGTTGGCGAGCGTTTCAACCATCTGCCGGCTATAGGCGCGCAAGGATTGGCGCCGGATCTGCGGCTTGCGAAAGAGCGGGATGAAGCGATGGGTGCCGTAAGCTGAGATCAGGATGGCCACAAACATCACGATGGCGGCAATCCAGCCATAACTGTGGTAGCCGGCCTCATTGAGCTGCCCCACTTTATGGGTGGCATCGGGCTTGAGCAGGACCAGATAGGCCAAGGCAAGCATGGTCATGCCGCCATACCAGCCGAAAAACACCCGGTAGGCCATAAATGAGGTGCGTTCGTCATAATCCTCGGTGAGTTCGGGCACCAAAGCCGAGCTCGGGATTTCGTAAAAAGTGATGAAGGTGCGGGTAATGATGGCACAGACGATCAGCCAGACAAAAAGCCAGGGCTTGGAGAGCGCCGGAGGGTTCCACAGGAGCAGATAGCTGAGCGCCACCGGCAATGCGCTTGCATACATCAGCGGGTGCCGTCGGCCCCAGCGCGTATGGAGATTGTCAGAAAGATGGCCGACAAAAGGATCGAGGAACGCGTCAAAGATGAGGGCAAATCCCAGTGCTGCGCCCACCCATTGCGGAGGCAGGCCGAGGACAAGGTTGTAGAACGGCAGAAGAATGGTCTGAAAGCCGTTGTCCTTGACGCCAAAGGCGACGGAACCGAAGCCAAAAAACAGTTTGGTCCTAACGGAGGTCAGCTCCGAGGGCTGCGGTTCGCGTCGCGCCTTGGGCATGGATCTGTCTCTGAGGCCACGCGGCGCAAAGACAGCCGCGCCAGCATGTTCCGGCAGCTTGCTGTGTAAGGTCAAGGCGGACGTCAAGAGGCACCAGGAGCGTTGTTCGGACGTACGATGTTGCGGCGACGTTCGCGCGCTGCGCGTATAGTGATAAGACGAATCAGTGGTGTGAGAGGGCGGGGCAGAACGGGAGGAAGCTTGGACCGCAAAGCCTGGTTGGCCATATCTTCAGGGCTTGTCGCAGGGGCCTTCGTGTCCGTGTGGACGGGGACGTTGGCGCCGTGGCTCAGTCTTGGCCTCGCCCTGCTTTGTGCCCTGGCAGCTGCCCTCGCAGGCCGCCGTGCACGCCTGGAGCGGGCTGCAAGCGCTCCAAAGGCAAGTCTTGAGCAGGCTCAACCCGCTGCCGCCCGCGATATCCTTGAGCATCTGGCGGCGCCAGTGCTGTTGATCGACGCCAGCGGGCGGGTCGTCCTCGCCAATCGGGCGATGCGCGCGGTGATCGGTCTTGATGCGGAGAAAAAACCCGTTGCGGCCGTGTTGCGGACCCCCTCGGTGCTCGAGGCGGTGGAACGCACGCGGATATCGGGGGAACCCAGTTCGATCGCCTTTACCGTTCACGTTCCGGTCGAGCGTCATTACGAAGCCCACGTTGCCCGCGTTGGTAATCAGCCGCCACTGACTGCATTGTTA
>JAKBAU010000244.1 GCA_021808875.1 Pseudomonadota bacterium
GACGATGCCTGTGCCCACAGTCCTATCCTGCAGCGATGCCGTATTGTCATACAACTCCACCAGAGCAGGGAAACATCGTCGTATTTCTTTAACGAGCTGCAGCAACTCACGACAAGCCGCCGGATTGAGATCAGAGCGCACCCCACCAGGTACCACCACATCGCGCATCATACGGTGACCAAAACACTTTTCCGAACAGCGCAGAACCTGTTCGCGCAATACGGCGCAATGCGCCTGCAACAGGGCAAATCCGGCATCATTACAGATGGCACCAATGTCCCCGAGGTGATTGGCAAGACGCTCGAGCTCCGCCATCAACGCTCTCAGTACTTCTGCCCGCATAGGCACCCTGACGCCGAGGGCGCTTTCCACGGCACGCGCAAAGCAAATGCCATAAGCGACCGTGCTATCGCCAGAAAGCCGTCCCGCAAGCTTCGCCCCAGAGCTCAACTCTGCACCCTGGAACAGGGCTTCAATACCCTTATGGGCATAGCCAAGCCTTTGTTCGAGCCGCACCACGGTCTCGCCATTTGCGCTGAAGCGGAAATGACCGGGTTCAATGATACCGGCATGAACCGGACCAACTGCGATCTGATGAACACCCTCGCCCTCGACTGCGAGAAAATCATAGCTTCGCGGTGCCCCTCCCGCCGTCGCAGCGCCAAGCGGGTGCTGTAAAGACCAGCGTCCATGGTCGAGCCACGGCCGTGTGTCGGGCGCGTCCTCCGCCACAAGCCCAAAGAGATCGAAAATTGCCCGCTCAAGCCGTATCGCAGGAGGATGAAGGGCACTCAGCGCTGGAAAGCAACCGTTCGCGCATTCGAGACTGACGATGGCCAGTTTTGATTGCGCAGCATCAAGGAGCGCTGCATGAACAAAGCCTGCTTCCGCCCACAGACCCGCAAGTCCATAAATACCTTCTGCCAGGTGCTCAGCCATGATTCGCCAGCGTGCCTCATCAAGGAGTGCACGAGATCCATCCGTCACGCCTGTGA
This sequence comes from Pseudomonadota bacterium, assembly GCA_021808875.1. Next base: position 996 of record JAKBAU010000244.1, read on the forward strand.
CAGCTCGTCCGGTTGCGATCAGATCATCGAGCGCGCTCACGAAGCTAACCCAGCATAATGGAGACGTGCTGGAACCAATGCACCAGCATGGGCGAAAGATAGACCCCTGCAATGGCGACGAGCCCCAAATGGGCAAAAATCGGCAGAACAGAGACCCGGACCGGCGCGACCTTGCCCTGCGGCATGCCAAACGCGACAGACTGCAGACGTAGTAAGAGAGCGCCAAAGGCAACGGTCAAGCCTAACACGAGCAGCACGGCAAGCAGTGGCGCACGCACGAAGGTTGTTGTCACGAGCAGGAACTCGCTCATGAATATGCCGAGCGGCGGCATCCCAGCAATGGCAAGAACGCCCACCACCAGACTCCATCCAAGCAAGGGGTGGGACTGTGTCAAACCTTGAATATCCGCAATCTTCTGGCTGCCCTTGGCCTGGGCGATATGGCCGACCACAAAGAAGATCGCGGACTTCGTCAGGCTGTGCATTGTCATCTGCAAAAGGCCAGCGAAATTGGCCAGCGGGCCACCCATGCCAAAGGCAAAAACAATGATGCCCATATGCTCGATGGAGGAGTATGCGAAAAGCCGTTTGATGTCCCGCCGGCGATAGAGCATGAATGCGGCGAAGAGCAGCGATACCAGTCCCAGGGCGATCATCAGCGGACCTGGAGAAATCGCTGCGTGATTGCGAGCCATGAGCATCTTGAATCGCAATATGGCATAGAGCGCGACGTTAAGGAGCAACCCGGACAACACTGCCGATATCGGGGTTGGACCTTCTGCATGCGCGTCCGGAAGCCACGCGTGTACTGGCACCAGACCGGCCTTGGTGCCGTAACCCAGCAGCAAAAATATGAAGGCGACACTGAGAAGTGACGGTTCGAACTCCGAAGCCTTGCTCAAGAGCACTGTCCAGGTCATGGCCTTAAGCCCTTCACCGACCACCGGCAAAGCTGCCATATAGACAAGGATCGTGCCAAACAGGGCGAAGGCAATGCCGACGCTGGCCAGGATGAAATATTTCCAGGCTGCCTCCAATGCCTCGTGGGTACGATATATCCCGACCATCAGAACAGTCGCCAGCGTTGCAAGCTCGATCGCAGCCCACATCAGACCGATATTATTGACCAGGAGGGCAAGGTTCATGCCGAACATCATCACCTGGTACATGGCGTGGTAAAAACGCAGATAGGTTGGCGTCAGGCGCCCGGTCTCAAGCTCGTGGCCGATATAGCTCATACTGAAGAGGCTGGTGGTGAAGCCTACAAATGTGTTGAGCACGATGAAAACGATATTGAGATCGTCGACGAGGACAAACGGATCTGCCGGTGGGTGACCGGCAAAGAGCGACAGGGCAGCAAGAAAGGTAAGGAGGCTGCCGGCAACATTGAGCTTTGCCGAAAGGCGGTATCCTGGCAGCAGGGTAAGCACAAGCGCCGTTACGGCGGGAATGGTCAGGATCAGGGCGACATTGTGACCAAGAAGCCAGCTCATTGGCGTTCACCCCGGAAGCGATCTAGTGCCTGAAGGTCAACGGTGTCAAAGCGCTCGCGGATACGAAAGAGGAAAATTCCGATCACGATAAATGCGATGAGAATTGAGAAGGCCACACTCATCTCCACTACGAGCGGCATGCCTTTGGCGCCCGCTGCAGCCAGGATGAGGCCGTTCTCAAGCGACATGAAGCCAACGACCTGGCTTACGGCATTGCGACGCGTGACCATAATCAAAAGGCCCAGAAGTATTACCGCCAGTGCAAATGCCAGATCCTCCCGCGCCATTAGGTTGGCACCAGCGGCCGCATGCAGCATGACTACGAGCGAAAGTCCCACCAGTCCCATGCCCGCAAGCATGGTCGGTCCGGTACCGACTACGGTTTCGATTTCGCGGTGGATGCCGAGTTTTACAATCATGCGGTGCAGTGCCACCGGTATGATGATCGCCTTGAATACCAACGCGATGCCGGCAGTAACGTATAGATCGGGTGCATTCTGAATGTAGGCCTGCCAGGCGACCGACAGAAACAGAACCGTGGCGTGCAGGGCATAGGTGTTGAGCAGGGAATAGAGGCGGTCCTGATAGAGCATCAGAAAGCTCACCAGCACCAGGCATCCGGCCAAAAGGTGGGCAACGTCAAATGCGATCCCGTGCATCTAAAATCCTCGTGATACAAAGAGCAGAAGCGTCCCCAGAAGGCCCAGCATGAGGGCGGCACCGAGGAAGGTCGGTATCCGGAACACGCGCATCTTCGCGATTGCCGTTTCGAAGAGTGCGAGCGCTCCGCATCCCGTCAGGATCTTCGCGATATAGGCTGCCAAGCCAATGCCGTACATCCAGGCGCTGGCGTCAGGCAGTGTCAGTCCCCACGGCAGGAAGAGACAGGCGATGAGTGAGAGATAGAACAGGAGCTTGAGGGAACCTGCCAGCTCGAGAACTGCGAGGTGCCGTCCGGAATATTCGAGTACCATGGCCTCATGTACCATCGTAAGCTCGAGGTGGGTCGCCGGATTGTCGACTGGAATGCGCCCGGTCTCGGCAATACCCACCATGAGAAGTGAGACGAAAGCCATACCCAGAGTGACCCTCAGACCCACGGCAGGTGAAACCATGTAAGCCGCAATGGTGGAAAGCTGCGTGGAGCCGGCGAGAAGTGCGAGGACAAAAACAATCATGATCATCACCGGCTCCGCCAGGGCTGCGATCATCATTTCACGGCTGGAGCCAATCCCGCCAAAGCTCGTGCCCACGTCCATGCCCGCAAGAGCAAGAAAGAAGCGGGCGCTGCCCAAAAGCGCGACGATGGCAATGAGATCGGCCGACCAGCTAAACATCAGGCCCGTGGCAAAAGTAGGGACCAGGGCAGCTGCAACCCAGGTGGTAGAAAAAATCAGATAGGGTGCGCTTCGAAAGAGCCATGACGCGTTGTCAGCGAGAACCACATCCTTACGGATCAGGCGCAGCAGGTCACGATAAGGTTGCAGGACCGAAGGGCCCTGACGGCGCAACAGCCGGGATTTGAGCTTGCGTACGACACCCGTCACCAGGGGGGCCAACAGCACCACAAGGAGCATTTGTGCGCCCTGTACGACGAGATCGCGGATCAGCTCCATAGTGCCAGTACCAGCAAGAGGCTCACCAGCGCCAGAAAAACGAGGCTCAGATAACGGCGGATGGTGAGAAACTGAAAGACATTGAGGCGATCCGCAATGGTCATAACGATCCCGGTTACAGGCACATAGAGCCTCTGCCAGATCAGATCCTCGAGATGGACCTTAAACTTGGCCGGCGCCACGCTTCCTACCGGTGGCATCTCAACCTCGGTGCGTGCCAAAAACAGGATGGGACCAAAAACGCGACGTATCGGTTCGGAAAAGCTGCTTGCGGAATATTGCAGCGCCGGGTTTGTGTCAGCATAGCCACAATCCCAGATCGGCGCGCGCCGGATCCGGCGCGAGGCGAAGACATGGATGGCGCTGGCAACGATGCCGGACGATGCCGCTATGAAGATGAAAACAAGAAGTCCGTTATAAGAACTCCGACTGGCTGCAATCGGAACGATGGAAAGCCAGGGCAGACTGGCCTGCACGGGCATGTGGCGACCAACAAGACTGGTGCTGATCGGCCCGAGGGCATCGATCACGACCCCGGGCAGAAGCCCTCCAACGACCGCAAGTCCCGCCAGAAGCAACATCGCAGCAAGCGAAAAGCCGTCGGTTTCCTCTGCACAGCTCGCGGCCTCGGAGCGCGGACGGCCAAGAAAGCTCATTCCGAAAAACCGTACGAAGCACGCTGCCGCGAGAGTGACGGCCAGCGCCAGAAGTGCCCCGACCGCAGGCACAAGAAGTTTCAGGCCCCACTGGGGCAATGATGGGCTCAAGAGAATGGCCTGAAAGATCAGCCATTCCGATGCAAACGCATTGAGAGGTGGCAATGCTGCAATTCCCACGCACCCGATCAGAATG
>JAKBAU010000245.1 GCA_021808875.1 Pseudomonadota bacterium
CCTGCACTGGATCGAACTGCTGGACTGGTCAGAGGGCGGTCCTGTTCCCGCAGGCCTCAGCAGGCTTCTGCACGCCTAGCTGCCGCGTCCCTCCAGAGCCAGGTCTTTCAGCTCATGGCCTGAGATGCTCGCTAAACCAGGCGCATTCCGCAGCGCTTACCGTGCGGAATGTGTCGCCCGTGTAGGGCGCGAAGTGGCCGCAATCCAGCGTAAGAAGCTTCTTCGGTTCGCCGGCCGTGGCGAAGGCCTCAAGTGCCATATCTGACGGGATCAGCGAATCCTTCAGTGCGATCACCATCATAAACGGGGTGGGTGCGATACGGGGCAGATAGAAAGCCGGCACGTATTCAGTCAGATATTCGATCGAGCGCAGTGTCACCGAGTTGCGCCAGTTGCTGGCGCGGCTTTCGAACACCTTGAAGAAGTCAATCGAGTCCTGCGTTGTCAGGGCTCCGATGCCGCCTGCTTCGGCAGGAATAACGGGGATCATGGCCGGAGCTTCGCCGTGATAGCGCGCGGCACGGTCGGCATTGAATTGCGTGCGGAACGCAAGGAGCGCTTCGCGCCCTGCTTGCGTGAAAGTGCGGTAGGCGTCGAGGGCGGGAACCTGTGCAACGACGCATTTGACCCGGCTATCTGTGGCGCCCAGCACCATGACGTGTCCGCCGGAATAGCTCGAGCCCCAGACACCGATGCGATCCGGATCGATGCCATCCCTGGTCGCAAGCCAGGTGATGGCGTCGCGATAACCGCGAATTTGCGCGATGGGATCGATTTCGCCGCGTGGCTCGCCTGATGATGCTCCGAGATTGCGATGGTCGTAAACCAGTACAACAAAGCCCGCAGCCGCAAAGACCTCGGCAAAATCGTCGAGGAACATCTCCTTGGTGGCTGAAAAGCCATGCGCCATCACGATGGCGGGACACAGTCCTGCGGCCCCCTGCGGCCGGTAGAGCCATCCCCGCAAGGTGACGCCGTCCGATGCAAAGGCAATGTCTTCGCGCATGGTGATGATGTCCTTTCCCTTAGAGCAGCGATCAGGCGTGATCTCATGCTCCTGGATCACAGTTCCGCAATTGCTGGGCGGGTGTCTGCCGGCCAAATTGTCTGGGAGAAATTTTGCGGCAGCATCTGGTCTGAGGTTTTGATCTGCCACAAAGTGCCGTTCGACACGTTCGCTGCGTCCCTGGACCGGCCTATCATTGCGCCGGCCCGGCTCCTCTCCTCGACTGATCTTGTTTGCGCCGCAGCATCCGGCATGCTTGGTCCTGCGCGAGCCCGGGCCTCAAGGTGGCGCCGTTGCCGCGGTGCGAGACCAGTAGGCGCAATGCCAGCCCCTGTGCCATAAGACCTGACCGCAGATGTGTCCAAATGTCTATCAGTCAAGCGATGGATGAGTGATTGCCATGCCGAAGACGCCAATGTCGTCTCCGATCCACGCCCAGCGAGACTATTACGAGAGGACCGCAGCATCCTACGATGAGAGGCATGTCGGGCCGACGGACGAGCATGCCACGGCACTGCGTGGGTTCATGGCGCTGGCGGAACTGGCGGGCCCTGTCACCAGCGTACTCGATGTCGGGGCGGGCACCGGACGGGCGGTTAAGCTCCTGAAGGAGGCGTGGCCCGCTGCCACTATCGTTGGGGTGGAACCGGTTGCGGCGCTTCGCCAGGAGGCACTCAACTGCGGTCTTTCCAGTCTTGAGATCAGGGATGGAGATGCGCTGTCCCTGGCCTTTGCCGATGGGTCGTTCGATTATGTCATCGCCACTGGGGTCCTTCATCACATACCAGATCCGGACCGAGCCGTACGCGAAATGGTGCGGGTGGCGAAGAAGGGGGTGATGATTTCGGATTCGAACAATGTCGGACAGGGAAACGCCACGTCGCGTCTGCTAAAATATCTGATCAAGGCCCTGGGTTTGTGGCAGGCGCTTGTCTGGGTCCAGACCAGGGGCCGAATGTATAAATTCAGCGAAGGTGACGGAATCTATTTCAGTTACTGTGCATTTGATGCCGTCAAAAGCCTGCAACGGAAATTCCCCTTCATTCATTATTTGAACACTCAGCCCTGTGTCGGCTTCAATCCCTACCGTGGCGCCGGGCATGTGATGATCTTTGCCAAAGAGTGAAGGGAATGCGCCCCGCGGGCGCTCTGAGGAGTGCGCTCAGAACTCGGTGGCGGATTTTGTCTGGCGTCTGCGGTCGCACAGGTCCTGCGCCACGGCCTTCAGCTTGGGAGCGATGTGGGCTAGGCTCAGTCCACCCATTGGACGCCCGACGATGGATGGTGGCGGATCGCACAGGCAGGAGCAAAAACATGGTGAAACTCACCCTCAATGGGCAGCAGCGCAGCTTTACCGGCGCCTCGGACATGCCGTTGCTGTGGTGGCTGCGTGACGAGATCGGACTGACCGGGACCAAATTTGGCTGTGGCGCAGGGCTGTGCGGAGCCTGCACGGTGCATCTGGATGGTGCGGCGGTGCGCTCCTGCCAGACGCCAATGGCGGCGGTTGCCGGCCGCCAGGTGACCACGATTGAGGGGCTGTCGGCCACGGGCGACCATCCTTTGCAGGTGGCCTGGAGGACACTTGGTGTCCCGCAGTGCGGTTACTGCCAGAGCGGGCAGCTGATGCAGGCAGCGGCATTGCTGCGTCGTACTCCCCATCCCAGTGACGCGCAGATCCGCGCCACGATGGACGGAAATCTCTGCCGCTGCGGGACATATCCGCGCATTCGCGCCGCGATCATGGCGGTCAGCAGGGCTGGAGGTCCGGTGTAATGACAGCACCAAGACTGCCACGGCTCGCAAATGTCAGTCGACGCTCCTTGATGAAGGGCATGGGCGCCAGTCTCGTTCTTTCGGTCTCTTTCCCGCCCATGGCCATGGCAAAGGCGGTGGCACCCAAATATGGCGCAGATGGCGAGCGCAATGGCTGGCGTGACAATCCCAAGCTCTTTGTTCTCATTTATCCCAATAGCGATGTCCGTTTTTTCTGCACACGGCAGGAAATGGGCCAGGGCATTCGTACCAGCCTCGCTTTGGCGCTGGCCGACGAACTTGAAGCCGATCTTGCGCGCGTGACGGTGGTGCAGGCCGATGGCGATGAAGCCAAATGGGGCAATCAGGATACAGACGGCTCGCGCAGCATGCGCCATTTCTTTCTCCCCATGCGCCTGGCCGGGGCAGCGGCGCGTCTCATGCTCGAACAGGCGGCGGCACAGACGTGGGGTGTTGCCGTTGCTGACGTGCGCGCCGATAACAACATGCTCATCCATGTCCCGAGCGGACGGCGCCTCAGTTTTGGTGCGGTTGCGGCACAGGCAGCAACCCTTCCGGTGCCCCCGCGACAGGCGATCAAGCTGAAATCTCCGGCGCAGTTCCGCTACATCGGCAAGGACAAGGTGACGGGCGTTGATCTTTTCGACATCACCACAGGGCGCGCCCAATACGGTATCGATGTGCGCAAGGACGGCCTGCTGTATGCCGTCGTGGCCCGGCCCCCGGTCCTTGGTGGCCGGTTGATCCGTTATGATGGGAGCCAGGCCCAAAACGTGCCAGGCGTCGTCAGAGTGCTGACCATCGCTCAGCCCAAACCCGGTTATCCGATACAGGCAACCGGCGGGGTTGCGGTGGTGGCACAAAACAGCTGGGCCGCCATAAAGGGCCGGGCGGCGCTGCAGATCGAGTGGGAGGATGGTCCCAACCAGAGCTATGATTCGGAGCGCTACCGCGAAACATTGCGCGTGGCGGTGAGCAAGCCTGGAAAGCTGGTGCATGCTACAGGCGATGTCGATGCCGCCCTGAAAGAGGCGGCTCAGACTGTTGAGGCCGAATACTATCTTCCCCATCTCGCCCATGCCTCGATGGAGCCGCCGGTGGCTACGGTTCAGTTTGCCAACGGCCAGTGCGAGGCCTGGGCCTGCGTGCAAGATCCGCAAGGCGCCCGCGATGCGCTCGCAAGCGCGCTTGGTATCTCTTCCGACCAGGTCCGCGTGCATGTCACGCTTCTGGGGGGAGGCTTTGGTCGCAAGTCCCAGCCGGATTTCGTGGTTGAAGCAGGTCTCATATCGCGGGCGATGGGAGGGCGGCCTGTCAAAGTGCTATGGACGCGCGAAGACGATATCGGCCATGACTTTTATCACACCGTCTCCATGGAGCGGCTTCAAGCCGGACTGGATGCCAAGGGCCGCGTAACGGGTTTGCTCTATCGCACAGCTGCGCCTTCGATCTCCTCGATCTTCGGTCCTGATCCCCGCCACGAAGGCGCCGGTGAACTGGGCATGGGGGCCTCGGATCTGCCTTTCGACATCAAGGCGATGCGATTGGAAAATCCGGCGGCCACCGCCCATACCCGCATCGGTTGGTTTCGCTCGGTGTCGAACATCCCCCATGCCTTCGCCGTACAGTGCTTTGTTTCAGAGCTGGCCCATGCGGCCGGTCGCGATCATCTCGACTATCTTCTGGAGTTGATCGGGCCTTCGCGTCAGATCGATCCGCGCAGTCTGGGTGACAACTTTAATTACGGCGAATCTCCCACGTTCTATCCGATTGATACGGGACGGCTGAAACGTGTCATCACGCGCGCTGCCAATGGCATTGGCTGGGGGCGCAGGACCAAGGATGGACATGGTCTTGGCTTGGCCGGTCATCACAGTTTTGCCAGCTACGCGGCCTGTGCCATCGAGGTGGCCGTCAACCAGGATGGCGCGCTCAGCATTCCGCGTGTTGATGCCGCGATCGACTGTGGTTTTGCCGTCAATCCCGATCGCGTCCGGGCTCAGATCGAAGGGGCAGTGATCATGGGCTTGAGCCTCGCCCTCAGTGGCGAGATCAGCTTCAAGAATGGCCGGCCAGAGCAGGCGAACTTCGACACCTACACTCTTCTGCGCATGGCTGAAGCGCCCGCTGAGATCCGCGTGCATCTGGTCGCACCCGATGCGGACGTTCCCAT
>JAKBAU010000246.1 GCA_021808875.1 Pseudomonadota bacterium
TGGAAAAAAATTACCCACGGGCTGCCGGACAATCAGTCAAGTTTTGTCGTACGTCAGGACATGCGCGATCCCAACCTATTGTTCGCCGGTACCCTTGATGGTGTCTACGTCTCCTTTGATGGCGGCCGTGACTGGCAGTCATTACAGAACAACCTGCCCCACGTTCCGGTTCGTGACATGGTCATTCAGCCCAAGGCCGATCAGTTGGTCCTTGCCACACATGGCCGCTCGTTCTGGATTCTCGATGATCTCCAGCCTTTGCGCGAGCTTTCGGCCAAAGTTGTCAGGGCTAGTTCCTATCTCTTCCACCCCGAGGCCGCTTACCTGACCTATGGCTGGGACGCGCCGCATGCTGTCAAGCATGGGATGGGACAAAATCCGCCAAATGGCGTCGTGGTCTACTACGACCTCAAAGACAAGCCAGCCGCTGGCGAGAAGGTATCTCTGACATTCTCAACACAGAGCGGCGAAAAAATTGCCTCCTTCTCGAACCTGACCGACGCCGCGGGAAAGCCCCTCAAGACAAACAAAGACTTCTACGGACCAAAGGAGCCCAAGCAATCATATGTTGTGCGTACCGACGCCGGGATGAACCGTTTCGTCTGGCAGATGCACTATCCCAAAGCAACCAAAGTCCCTGGAGCAGTCATCTGGGAAGGCTCCATGCAAGGGCCCAAGATCGTGCCGGGAACCTATCGCGTGACGCTTTCCGTTGGCAGCGCAAGGCAAACGCAAACATTCGTCGTTCGTGAGGATCCCAGGAACGAGGCGACGCCGTCCGATTTGCAAGCACAACTGGCACTGGCGATGCAAATTCACAGGAAGCTCGACCTCACCGACCGTTCGATCCTGAAGCTGCGCGCGGTGCGGTCCGAGATTCAGCGTTATGTTGATCGTCTCAAGCATGAAAACAGCAACCCTGAAATCAGCAAAAGTGCAAAATCGATCCTCCACCAACTTAACCAGATCGAGGCTGCTCTCATTCAGACGAAATCGCATTCCGATGAAGACCCGCTCAATTATCCGGTTCGCCTCAACAACAGACTGGCAACTCTGGCTGCAGAAGTGGATTACACTTTCGCGCGGCCAACAGAGCAGGATTACGCTGTGTATAAGGAGTTGGCTGGCCTCGTAGACTCGGAGCTGGCAAAGCTGAACGAGGTGCTGACCCAGCAGCTGCCTCAGCTAAACCAGTTGATCAAGAACAGCGGGGTGGAGCCGATCACCGCTCCGCAGCAGCAAACTTGAAGGTGATGACGGCAGGTGCATTTGGCACGTGCCGTCACACCGCCAAACTTAGAGACGTGAGCACATGGGTTGCGTGTGACCAATCTGAGAGCAGCCGGTCCGCGCCCGCCTGCTTCAGATAGGCTCCTCTGCTCTCCCCCATATGCCCGCCACCCAGAAATCCCCACACCCGCATGCCAGCCGCACGTGCCGCACATATTCCGTTGACACTGTCTTCAATGACCAGACAGTGTTCAGGAGCGACGTCTAGTGTTTCGGCGACATGAAGAAACAAGTCCGGGGCAGGCTTGCCCCGTCTGACGACGTCGGCGGAATAAACATGCGGTGCGAACGCGTCCCAAAGACCAGTGAGGGTCAACTTCAGCTTCAGTCCTTCAGTGCCGCTCGAACTGGCTACGGCCTTGCGCTGGCCTATTCTGCGTATCGCGGCAGCGGCTCCCGGAACAATTTTGAGTTCACCCTCACTCAGCGCAGTGCGATAGCGTGCGTGACAGGCTTCGCGAAACCCCGCAGGCAAAGTATGGCCCAAGCGCTGTCGACAATCCTCATCAAGAGCGCGATGCAAATCGTCACCACTCATTCCCATATACCGGTCGATGAAGCTATCCGGTGTATAGTCGAGGCCGATTTCGGACAGAGCCGACAATTCAATCTTCAGTGAGAGGACCTCACTGTCCACGAGCACGCCGTCGCAATCAAATAAAATGGCCTTCACCAACATCGCTGTTCCCATCATCGCACCGCACCCAGCAATGCGCACCACCTGGCCAAGACCTGAGCACGGATCATCGCTTTCGTCCATCGTAGTGGCTGCGTCCATGCCGCCTGGTCAAGCCGGCACGCGCGCTGCAGCGTTCCGCATCACGGCGACTGGCTGCTGCTTACGATCCCCTGTCACGGATCTGCAGTGAGGCGACCAACTTTGCCGCGATCCCGATGCAGTGCCGGGCCGTCCCTCAGGTGATTTCGTGGTCGAGCTGAAACTCTCCTCCCGCACGGATGGCGAGGTCGGGTCCAAACAGCGCCCCGGGCGTATATGCTCCAGGTCGCCCTTCGTCGCGCGCGAGGCGCAGCGCAATGTCGGCTGCGACAGACGCCGTGAAGGTCATGATCTCCCCGGTCCGCAACCAGCCCTGACGTATCGTGCCCGATGGCCATTCCACTCGAGCATGGGCCCAGGAATTCGTGCCAATCGGAGCGCCAGATTTGAGCTCCACATCGGCCAGAAGGCGACAGGCGAAATTGCGAAAGACACGAAACTGCCAAAGCCTTGCTGCCATCGGCAACATATGGCGCCACAAAGGGGAGCTTGGTGCAAGACTTGAGGCCGCAACGACAAAGTCGGCCCGGCCTGCACGCTGCGCTGCGACGAGCTCGCCACTGGGAACAGCAAAGGTCTCGATCCGCGCTCCATCGGGCACGGCCAGCACCTCCATGGCGCCAAAGGCGGGCACATGAGCTAACTGCGAGTCTGCGTATTGCAGCCCTCCCAGTGCAAGGCTGGAAAGAATGCTTCCAGCCATGGCCGAGCCGATCCGATAGGATGCAGCAGGCATCATTGGCACCGTCGTGACACGAATACGCCATGCTGCCGGGAGATCCTTACACAGTGCCATCACCACGCTTTCCGCAGCGAACACGCCAAACCCGGCTCCCGTTACGATCGTACGGTCAGCAACTCTCGCCTCTGCATCCAGCTCAAGAAGGGCGAGGATAGACGAAATTTCGTTGGACAAATCGACGTAATGCGTACCCGCAGGACAGGCCTGTGCCATTGGTAACGCGCTGTCACCAAACGGTCCGATGGTATTAATCACCACCTTTGGTGCGTTGCGGGCAATTTCGCCGATGACATCCTTGATTGTTGCGACCGTCACCACACGGGCATCGTCGCCCACTGCTGCCGCCAGATTGCGTAGGCCCATACCATCACGGCCGACCAGTACCGGCGACAGCTTGGCGCCCGCGAGATGATGTGTGATGGCCCGACCACAGCGTCCGTTTGCTCCCAAGATCCATACTTCGTGCATAGAATGCCCACCGCCTGTTCCCCAATCCGGCGTATTGCGGCTCAGCCCTACGCCGTCGCTGGCGGCGCCGCAGATCTGCGCCCCAACGCCGACCAGGATCCCCCAAAGGCCACACCAGCCGCGGAACTCTATCGACACGCGGCCGCCAGTTGCCTTGGGACTTTACTCGGGTTTGGAAATTCAACAACTGTGCCCCCAGCTGCGACGACTAGCGCCTTCTGGAGGCGCTAATCGTCCCATTTTCATCGCATAGCCGGACCGTGCGCCTTGTCTGGTACCATGGCTGCCGCGTATGGGCCTAGATCTTCGTCTTGGCCTGGGGCATCCATGCCTATGAGGGACGCTGGCTGCGTGCCTGCGCCAGGAGGCGAATGACATCATCATCATCGAGCTGACGAAAGTCCTGATAGTGGTAACCTATGGCGATCAGATCGTCCGGCGTCTCCAAGCAGATCACTGCATCAACCTCCTTGCGGAAGGCCTCCAATGATTGCCGCGCTGCCACCGGAACCGCGAGGATCATCGACTTCGGCTGCCGACTGCGAAGGGCCATCAGCGCAACCTTCATGGTGGCCCCTGTTGCTATGCCGTCATCCACGACTATGACAACGCGCTTCCCGGGATCGAGCGCCACCCGGCCTCCCATATAACGCCGACGACGGCGCTCAATTTCGGCAAGCTCTCGTGCACAGGCATCGTTGAATGCCTCAGGTGAAATCCTTACCCTCGCCAACACCTCCTCATTTCGGAAAATAATTGGCTTTCCCCCGTCTATCACCGCGCCCATGGCGAGTTCCGCTTGCCATGGCAGACCTACTTTGCGCACGAGAAGAAGTTCAAGCGGCGCCTCTAAAGCCAATGCCACATCTACCGCAACCTCCACTCCACCGCGTGGCAGCGCGTAAACCACCGGATTGTCGGCCTTGTACTTCACAAGCGCTCGACCCAGCATTTGCCCGGCCTCGTGTCGATCACGAAACATCATCGGAACCTTTCAGATCGAACCGACTGTCCTCACCGGAGAATAGTCTTCGAACCAGCGTATAGCGCCTGCGGCGAGGTCCTCCAACGCTCCGGGCTCCTCAAAGACCCCCGGTATTACCTTCAACCGCTTCGGCCCCTTAAGAAAGACAAGTGCGTCCTCATTGAGTTCGAGAATAGCCGGATCTCTGCCTCCAACTATAAGTAGTACCGGTACGGCGATCCGGCTTAACCTTTCTCCTGCCAGATCCGGCCGTCCCCCCGCCCGAGATGACCGCAAATATGCCCGCATCCGGTCGCGCAGCGACCATTAAGCCCGCCGCTGCCCCTGTGCTTGCGCCGAAAAGCCCCACCGGAAGCCCAGCCAGCTCCTCTTCATCCCTCGCCCAGTGGAGTACGGCAGCAAGCCGCTCAGAGAGAAGCGCAATGTCGAAGACATTCTCCCGATCTGCTTCTTCCTCCGCAGTAAGCAAATCGAAGAGCAACATTGCCATGCCACGCGCGTTGAGTACGCGCTGCAGGCGGGGCGTGACGCTCTCACTCTTGTGGAAACGGGCCTCCGGCGGCCGCCCGAGGCCAAGCAGAAAGAGATGCTCGCGCTCGACCTCAGTCAGCATGAGGGCCCGCGCGATACGGTCGAGAACCTCCGCCGACGGCGCTCCACCCCGT
>JAKBAU010000247.1 GCA_021808875.1 Pseudomonadota bacterium
TGGGAGATCAATAGGGCTATAATGACGGTCAGACCCAGAAGCTGAAGATAGCCGCGATCGAGGCGATGTGGCACACTGAGCCAGCTCCGGCCTCCTTCACACTGTTCGGGCTACCGGATGTGGCCCGGCGTACCACCTATGATGCGATCGAAATCCCCTGGGTGCTGGGGCTCATCGCCACCCGCTCCATCGACAAGACGGTTCCGGGGATCCACGCGCTGGTCGCCGATGCCCATGCGCGTATCCTGGACGGGCTCATCGCCTACAAGGCATTGAACACCCTCAAGAGCCACCCTCACGATGCAGCTGCCGGCAGGCTTCTCAAGGCCCACGAGGCGAGCCTCGGCTATGCCCTGCTCCTGAAAAGTATCCGGCCCGACATACAGAACGCGACCCCGGCCCAGATCGATGCAGCTGCAAAAAGTACCATTCCCAACGTGCCGGTACTGTTCTGGGCCTTCCGTGTCATGGTGGGACTTGGCTTCTACTTCATTGCGCTCTTTGCCACCGCCTTCTGGCTGTCGGTCAAACGCCAGCTCACAGGGTACAAATGGTTCCTACGGGCGGCGCTTTACAGCCTGCCGCTGCCCTGGATCGCCGCCGAGCTTGGCTGGATCGTCGCCGAATATGGCCGCCAGCCCTGGGTGATCGAAGGCGTGTTGCCCACAGCGCTGGGGGTTTCGTCGACCTCAGCGGGCAATGTGCTCTTCAGCCTCATTGGCTTCGTGATCTTCTATTCGAGCCTGCTCGTCGTCGACCTCTACCTTCTCACCAAATATATCCGCCTCGGACCTGAGGCGACGGCCGGTACGCCGTCGCCGGCCAAAGCGGTCGCGGAGTAGCGCCATGTTTGACTATGCGGCCTTGCGTCTCATCTGGTGGGCACTTCTGGGCATTCTGCTCATCGGTTTTGCCGTCATGGACGGCTTTGATCTCGGGACTGCGCTCTTGCTTCCCATCGTTGGGCGCACTGACTTAGAACGACGGATTGCCCTCAATACCGTGGGCCCGGTCTGGGAAGGCAACCAGGTCTGGTTCATTCTGGGTGGCGGTGCCATTTTTGCTGCCTGGCCAACCCTCTATGCCGCGAGCTTCTCCGGCTTCTACCTGGCGATGTTCCTGGTGCTGGCGGCACTGATCCTGCGTCCGGTGGGCTTCAAGTTCCGCAGCAAGGTTGACCACAAGCTTTGGCGTACAGTGTGGGACTGGGCGCTGGTGCTCGGAGGTTTCGTTCCTGCGCTCGTGTTCGGCGTTGCCATTGGCAATCTCTTTTTGGGAGTGCCTTTCCACTTCGACTCGAACCTGCGCTTCCAGTCGACCATCTCCCTGTTCGGGCTGCTGAACCCCTTCGCCTTGCTGGTAGGGCTGGTCAGCCTCTGCATGATCGCCCTGCACGGAGCCTGCTGGCTGAATGTCAAAACCGAGAGCACCGTTCAGGCGCGTGCCCGGAGGGTTATTCCCTTTGCGGCTCTGGCCTATGCCGTATTTTTTATTCTCGCAGGAGCCTGGCTATCGACCCTTGGCAGTTATCAGATTGAGGGAGTGATCGACCATAACGGGCCATCGAACCCGATGCTCAAGCATGTGCTGCATGTCCCCATGAGCTGGATGGCCGCGACAGCCGCAGGATCCTGGCTCTGGGTCGCAGTCGGAGTTGCGCTCGCAGGAGCCTTTGGCACGATTGTGCTGCGCAAGGTCCCCGTTTTTGCCTTCCTGTCGTCGGCGCTCGTTCCCATCAGCACGATCACCACAGCAGGCCTTGCGCTCTTCCCGTTCCTGCTGCCCTCCTCAAGCGACCCCAGCGCCGGCCTCACGGTTTGGGACGCCTCCTCGAGCAAGCTCACGCTTGGTATCATGCTGGGCGCCGTCGCGATCTTTCTGCCGATTATTCTCGCCTACACATCATGGGTTTATTACGTGCTGCGCGGACCAGTGCGCGGCAGTGATATCACGCGTAATTCGAAAACCGCCTATTAGGAGAATCGCATGTGGTACTTTTCCTGGGTTTTGGGTCTTGGCTTTGCCGTGATGTTCTCGGTGCTCAATGCCATGTGGCTGGAAAATCGTGTCGATCGCACGCGCTGACCAGGTTTCACAAGCAATAATAACTCGCGCGGCTGGTACCGCTTGGTCTTGGAGCCTAATCCCAGAAAACGCTGGAGTGCTCTCCACGCTGATCTGATCCTTTCAGGTGCTGATGCCGTACTCGCCACGTGTAAGCTTGAGCAAAGTCTTCGCCTGCGTCTCATAAATACGATAACTCTGTAAAGCGTGAATTTGCTGCCGAAGGCAATCGCATCCCGCTCTTCATGAACGAGAGCAACCCGCCATTACGTGCTCATGACGTAAGGCTGTACAAGTGTGCCAACCTTATCAAAATTCCGGTTCGTTGACAGAACTCGTGGATCCGGGCCAAGAGCGCCCGGAAAAGGCTAAAAATAAAGGCGCTATATCGGCCACCAACCCTTTTTCCGAAATCAGACACCCGGCCAGCGCTGGCAGCGAGCGACTATTGCATCAACTGGTAGGTCTGCAGAACTTGTCGCCCAGCTGATGTGGCCGATTGATCAGCGGGTTCCCGCAAATCACCTTGAGAGGCCGAAGGCTCACACATCAAGCAATGCGCAGGCTTTAGCAGCGATATGAGCTGCAGTCAGCCCGTAGCGCTCCATAAGATACCGCGTGGTACCGCCTTCGGCAAAAACGTCTCGCACGCCAACCATTCCGAAACGGGTTGAGATCCCTGCGAGCGCGAGTGCCTCGGCCGTCGCAGATCCGAGCCCGCCAATCACCGAATGGTTCTCCGCGGTAACAATCGCCGCGTGACGTTGCGCCAGCTCTTCCACGAGATCGTTGTCGAAGGGCTTCAGACTGGCAAAGTTGGCGACGCTCGCGGAGATTCCCTTTTGCTCCAACAGCTGACGCGCGCCGAGAGCCTCGCTTACCATCGTTCCAACAGCGATGATGGCTACGTCGCTTCCTTCCGCCATCATCAAGGCCTTACCGCGATCAAGCGGCAACAACGGCACGGCTTCGTCGGAGACAGCTGTCGGAATTGACATGCGCAGATATACAGGGCCATCGCAAGCTACGGCCGTTCTAACTGCCGCACCGATCTGTTCTGGTCCGCAAGGCTCCAGAACTGTCATGTTTGGCAAGGCACGCATAAGTGCCAAGTCGTCAATCGCTTGGTGCGACACGCCGAGGGCGGTGTTCAGTCCAGGAATGAATCCAACGATCTTCACCGGCAAATTGGGATAAGCGACCTGCATGGCTATCTGGTCGTAGACACGCCGCGTGACAAAAACACAAAAGCTATGTGCGAAGGGAATATCGCCCGAACGCGCCATGCCCCCTGCGACACCTATCATGTTGGCTTCCTGGATCCCCAGCATAACAAAGCGCTCGGGAATTTGGTCACGTATAAGATAGGTTTCAGTGGGTTGGGTGAGGTCCGCTCCGAGGCAGACGATGCGCTCATCCGCCCGTGCCGCGGCGAGTAGCGCCTTTCCATAGGAGCGAGCGCTGAGGGTCTCCCTCTGATAGTCACGTGCGTCCTTGAAACCACCTAGACTTTGCACCATCAAGCTGGCCCCTCAAGAGCGGAAAGAGCACGCACGGCATCTTCCGACGTCAGCCGTGCCAGGTGGCTAAGCTGGCCCTCCAGAAAGGGAACGCCTTTGCCCGTGCGGGTATTGGCAACTATCAGGCTGGGCCGACCTTTAGTGGCGCGAGCGTCATCGAGTGCACCAATGATTGCTGCCATCGAATTTCCGTCGATGGATGACGCCTGCCAGCCAAATGCAGAGAATTTCGCGTCTATCGGGTCCATCCTCAAAACATTATCAGTATGGCCTTCGACCTGCATCGAGTTGCGGTCGATGATCAGACACAAATTGTCCAGCCCAAAGCTTCCCGCGGCCAGCGCCGCCTCCCACACCTGGCCTTCCTGCAACTCTCCGTCACCGAGGATAACATAAATGCGGTTGCCAGTGTGTCGACGCCGCGCGCTCAGTGCCATTCCGAGGCCCACGGAAAGCCCCTGCCCGAGCGAGCCACAGGTTGCTTCCACCAGCGGCCCGACGCGTTCTGATGCATTCACCTCCAGGGGCGAGCCGTCTTCGGTGTAATGGTTGAGAAGCTCGCACGGCAACAGCCCGCGTTCCACCAAAGTCGCGTAGAACACGGCCGTGTTGTGGGCTGTAGACAATATGCAACGGTCGCGGGCGGGCCAATGTGGATCGTCCTCGTGTAAGCGCAACTCGCCGAAATACAGTGCGGCAAAGATATCCGCCGCGCCGAGGCCCTGCAGCAAATAGCCGATCTTTGCTTTTTCTACGAGCCGCACAACATGTCGGCGCAGGATGCGAGCGCGCGCCTCAAGTTCACTAATGCTGTAGCTGTTTCTGGTCACGCGTGCTTGGGTCCTTGTTTATGGTAATGCAGCCAGGTGGCCACGGCGAAGCCAAGTGCCAGCGTCGCTGCACAAACGACGAGGGCGCCACGAACATCGCCATTACTCACCGCAAATGAGCACAGAAATGGGCCGGCCGAGGCGCCCAGAAGTTGCGCACCGGACAGCAGCACCGCCGCCTGGCGCGTCGGATCGGCGTCGACCGCCAGGGGAACCTGAAACGGCATCAGAAACAGCCAGGAAAAGCCAAACACTGCCGCGAGCCCGATGAAAACGGCGGGCCCAGGCATGGTGGCAAGAAGCGCAAGAACGATGAAGTCAACGAGTGTACATCCAATCACGATTGGGAAATACGGCACGCGCCCGGCCACCAGTGTGGCCGCGAAGCCTCCAGCCACTTGCGCCGCCAGTGAGACAGATACCGCAATGCCATAGATGTCCGAGGGATGATGCGCT
>JAKBAU010000248.1 GCA_021808875.1 Pseudomonadota bacterium
CCACCTCGATTTTCTTGACGCCCTTCTTCTGCATATGCGTGAGCAGACGACAGACAAAGTCGCCCAGCATGTCCACGCGTAGCGTCCAGCTGGCACGGAAATAGCCCATGACCCAGACCATGTTGGGAACCCCGGTGAACATCATTCCGCGGTAGGTCACGGTGTCGTGCCAGTCTACCGGCGTGCCATCGACCTCGAAGGTAATTCCGCCCATCATCAGGAGATTGAAACCGGTGGTTGCGACGATCATATCGGCTTCGATCTCGTCGCCCGATGCAGTACGCACGCCCTTCTCGGTAAAGCTCTCAAGCTCGTCAGTGTAAACGCTGAGCTTGCCTTCAGCCGCGCAGCGGAAGATGTCGCCTTCCGGACAAAACGCGAGACGTTGCTGCCAGGGGCGATATTTGGGCGTGAAATGAGGTTCAAAGGCAAAATCCGGCTTGCCGGAGAAATGCCGGATTAATGTCTTTAACTCCTCAAAAACCGCATCTGGCTCTTCGAGGCAGCGCTTGGTCATCGCATCCTGGTCGAACATGATCTGCGCGCGCACCACACGGTGAATGGTTGGCTCGTCGATACCGATCTGCCGCAGCCGGTCAGCCAGTTCGTTTTTGTTTTCGGCGCAGTAGAAGTAGGTCGGCGAGCGCTGCAGCATGGTGACATGCGCGGCTTTCTCGCAGAATGCCGGGATTACCGTCGCCGCCGTGGCCCCCGAACCGATGACAAGAATGCGCTTGCCCGCGTAGTTGGTTTTCGGGTCCCAAAGCTGGGCGTGAATGAACTGGCCCTTGTACTTCTCCCGGCCCGGCCAGTCTGGGATGTAAGGATGCTCGTGGTCGTAGTAACCTTGGCACATCCAAAGGAAATTGGCGGTGAAGGTCACGTTTGCGCCATCGGACTTGCGCGTGGCCTCAATGGTCCAGAGATTGTGCTTGCTGTTCCAGGCACAGCGCGTGATGCGATGCCCGTAGCGGATATGCCTGCCAAGATCGTTTTCCTCGATCACCTCTTTCATGTAGGTGAGGATGGCCTGGGCGGAGGCCACCGGCGTCCCCACCCACGGCTTGAAGCGATAGCCGAAGGTGTAGAGATCTGAGTCCGAGCGTACGGCGGGATATTTGTGGGTTTCCCAGGTTCCGCCGAACGTATCCTTCATCTCCAGAATGACGAAGCTTTTGTCCGGACATTGGTCCTTGAGGTGGTAGGCCGAGCCGATGCCAGAAATCCCTGCACCCACGATGAGGACATCAAAATGATTGCTGTTCTGCGGCGACTTTTGTTGTGGTCGTTCAAGCGTCGCGGTTCCTGACATGTCTACTCCCTTTTTTGCGCTTGGGGGCCATGCGGCAGCCTCGCCGCGCCCCAGTTTTTGCGAGAACGAATAGCTTGTGGGACGGCTTTGGGCCGGGAATTGATTTTAGTCAACTTTCCTTGGCGGCGGCGCAGCCGTTCTGCGCAACGTCAGGGAATCCTTCGATATATTATTGCGGGAGGCGCGGAGACGATCAGGTTTCTGCAGTCGTTCGACCTCGCTGCGTTCGCGATTGCAGGCTCTGTGCCGGCCCGTACCGCCTGTGAGCCTGTGCGCCCGTGTGCAACGCAGTCTGATCTGGGTACGGTGGGAGGCCCTTCTCGGGGCAATCGCAGGCCTTTGGCTTGACCTTCCAGTTGCTAGAAGCCTTATGGTGCGCCATGTGGTTTGCAAGGAGTAAAGGCATGGGCGCGACAACGATGCAGGGCGGAACTCAACAGTCTGGTCCGGCCATTGAGCTTGCGGTCTCCGGTATGACCTGTGAGGGCTGTGCCAGGGCTGTGACCCGGGTTTTGAGCAATGTACCAGGTGTTGCTGCTGCCAAAGTTGACGTTGCCGCAGGCCGGGCAAGTGTCACGGGCAATGTGCGTTCTGAGGCGCTGATTGAAGCGGTGGTGGCCGCGGGTTACGGCGCCAAACTCACTGGCGACGCTGCCAAGGCATAGGCCAATGAGCGTCACCGAAACCGGTGTACCCGCGTCCTCGCATCTGGTTTTGCCCATAAAGGGCATGACCTGCGCGACCTGTGCGGGGCGAGTTGAACGGGCGCTTGATGCACTGCCGGGTGTACAGGCGACGGTCAATCTTTCCAGCGACGAGGCGGACGTGCTGTTCGATGCGGCGCGTGTTGAGCCTCTAAGGCTGGTCGAAGCCGTAGAGCGCGCCGGTTACGATATACCGCTTGAGACTCGTGAACTCGCCATCATCGGTATGACCTGCGCAACCTGCGCCGGGCGGGTAGAGAAAGCCCTCCGTGCGGTTCCTGGTGTTACAGGAGCTGAAGTCAATCTAGCAACTGAGAAGGCGATGGTCGAAGGTTACGCCGGTGTGCTTCGTCCGGCTGATCTGATCGCCGCAGTTCGGCGCGCCGGCTATGAGGGCGAGCTTCTCACGGGGGATGCTGAGCGGGATCGGGCATTGCTTGTCGCCGAAACCAGACGGCTAACGCGCGAGAGCTGGCACATCGCGGTTGCGGTGATACTGAGCGCGCCGCTGCTCCTACCCATGGTTGGCATCGCGCTGCCCGCCTGGCTGCAATTGGTGCTCGCGACCCCTGTTCAGTTCGTCCTGGGGGCCCGCTTTTATGTGGGGTCCTATAAGGCGCTGCGCGCTCGGACGGGAAACATGGACCTGTTGGTCGCGCTTGGAACCTCTACTGCCTATTTTTACAGCCTTTATGTGATGCTGGCGGGTCAACCAGGCACCCACCTTTATTTTGAGGCGGCGGCTGTGGTGATTGCCCTTGTTATGGTCGGCAAGGGGATGGAACTGCGCGCCAAGCGGTCGACCACCGCGGCGATACGTGCGCTCATGTCCTTGCGGCCAGAGCGGGCACGTGTCGCGCGTGAAGATGGGGAAATTGAGGTTCCGGTTGCAGCTGTCGCGGTCGCAGACGTGGTGGTGGTGCGTCCGGGCGAGAGGCTTCCGGTAGACGGCATTGTTGTGAACGGGTCCAGTGACGTCGACGAAAGTCTGCTTACCGGCGAAAGCCTGCCGGTCGCAAAGCGTAAAGGCGACAAGGTCACGGGTGGTTCGATCAATGGCAGCGGTTTGCTGCGTGTTGAGACAACAGCCGTAGGCGAACACTCGACACTGGCACGCATTATTGCCCTCGTGGAACATGCCCAGGCGAAAAAGGCGCCGGTGCAGCGGCTAGTCGACAGGGTTGCCGGCATCTTTGTGCCCATCGTGGTGATGCTTGCAGTCCTGACATTCCTTGGCTGGTGGCTTCTATTGGGTCAGCTGACGGCGGGGATCATCGCCGGCGTTGCTGTGCTGGTTATCGCCTGTCCGTGCGCGCTTGGTCTTGCCACCCCGACCGCGCTGATGGTTGGAACCGGCGCTGCAGCGAAGGCTGGCATTCTTATTCGTGATGCAGAGGCACTTGAGTGCGCCCACAGCCTCGATACCATCGCACTCGATAAGACTGGTACCTTGACGGAAGGTCACCCAAGGGTAACGGACATTGTGACGGCAGGCATTACGGAGGGTGCCCTTTTGAGTTTGGCCGCGGCGGCGCAGACCGGCAGTGAGCATCCTCTGGCGCGCGCCATTCTCTTGAAAGCGGACGGCTTCGAGCTACCCAGGCTCGAAAGCTTCCAGAGCCGTCCGGGTATGGGCCTGATGGCCCAGGTTACAGGGCGTGCCCTGGCGATCGGTAATCGGCGGTTGATGGACGACTGCGGGGTTCCGCGTGAGGGGTTTGAAGCTCAGGCTGTTGGTCTGGAAGAGCTGGGGCGCACAGTGATGTGGGTTGCAGATGTTGGTGAAAGCCCGAGCCTTTTGGGGCTCATAGCTGTTGCAGATCCGTTGCGGCCTACCGCCCGTGCCGCGATCGAGCACCTGACGCGGATCGGTATCCAAACCGTGCTTCTGACAGGCGACAATATGCGCACGGCAAGGGCGGTGGCTGCAGAAATTGGCATCAAGCAGGTGCTGGCAGGCCTGCTACCTGCCGAAAAGGCCCGCGAAGTCGAGCGCCTTCAGGCTGAGGGCAAACGCGTCGGTATGGTGGGCGACGGTATCAATGATGCGCCAGCGCTCGCTCAAGCTGATATCGGGATCGCCATGGGGAGCGGCGCAGATGTGGCGATGCAGACAGCGGGGATCACGCTGATGCGCGCTGATCCTCTTCTGATTGGTGACGCGATTGCGGTCAGTCGAGCCACCTATAACAAAATCCGCCAGGGTCTCTTCTGGGCTTTCTTCTACAATGTGGTTGGCATGCCGGCTGCGGCGTTGGGGTTGCTAAATCCAGTGATCGCCGGTGCGGCAATGGCATTGTCCTCCGTTAGCGTGGTGTCCAACGCGCTGCTGTTGCGTCGCTGGCGGCCTGCCACGCGTCCGCGAGGTTAAGCAATGGCAAACGACACGTCGCAGTACGTGACCATAGGGGAGGCGGCGTCGCGTTCCGGCATGCCCTCCAAAACCATCCGATTTTATGAACAGATCGGTCTCATCAAGCCTGCTCAGCGCTTTGCCAACCAGTATCGCGCCTATAGCGAAGAGGACGTGCACACCCTGACGTTCGTCCATCGGGCGCGCAATCTGGGTTTTTCACTTAAGGACATCCAGGCACTGTTGTCTCTTTACCGGGACCGACGCCGGGCCAGCCGGGATGTAAAGCGTCTGGCGTTGCAGCATATTGCGGAAGTTGATCGTAGAATTTCCGAGTTGACCGCGATCCGCAATGCGCTCGCTGGCCTGACCCAGAAGTGCCACGGTGATGACCGGCCACAATGCCCGATCCTAGATGAGCTCGAAGCTATCGAACACTAGCAGGCGCGATTTGAGTCTGCCTCAAGCTGCTTTTCCGCGACG
>JAKBAU010000249.1 GCA_021808875.1 Pseudomonadota bacterium
CGTTGGGCAAATTCATTTATCCGATATTGCTTGCTCATATGTAGGTATTATAGATAGGTATGAGCAAATATCAAGCATCGGTTAATTGCTCCTGTGGAATGGCGGTGGTTTTTTCATTTTTAACGATGTTCAGGGTCGGCGAAAACTGCCCCACTGACGCCTTTACGAGATTGTTGGGCGCGCGAGAGAGCAGCGTTGATGTTGAGCAGAATCTGATCAAGAGCGACAGGGCGTGGTGGTACGGGGGCGATGCCAAAATGGGCAAAGGCCGGGTAGGACGTTTGCTTCGCCCAGAGGTTGAACTCTTGCTGCACTTCGAAAGCGATTTTCTCCGCCTCGGCCGAGCTGGTATCGGCGAGCAGCAGGGCAAAGCTCAAGCGGTCATAGCGCGTCGCGACGTCGCTAGCGCGCAGACGCTGTTCCAGCAGAGTGGCGAATTTTTTGGCCACGATATCGAGGACGGCGCGACTGTGCTGGCTGCGCTGTTGCGCCAGAACCTCGATCTCGGCGTACATCACGATCATCGGAGTCAGGTTGCGCTGGTGGTAGGGCAGCAAATAGCGGGCGGATTCATAAAAAGTCCAGCGGTTGCCGAGGCCAGTCAAGGCGTCTTCACCGGTGATGCGGGCGCTACGCTCACGCAACTGCTGCTGGTGGCGAGCCAGAATGAGGAGAGGAAGCAGGCTGTAGCAGGCGATGCCGAGACTGCTGATTTCGCTGAAGTCAGGGTGCAGGCCGAGGGCAAGGGCACGCACGGCGGCACAACCGAGCAGGACTGCACTGCTCAGCGCGTAGAAGACGTAGCGCCAGCGTCCCTGCAAGAGCAAGGTCTGCAGAATGATGAGGAGAGGGTAGAGTCCCAGGCTCGGCCAGGCGCGGGCAGGGTCGTTGAGCCAGAGGGCACCGACGCCGAAGAGATCGAGCAGCAGGAGGCTGAGGACGGCGGGTTGGGCGTAGCCGCGCATGCCCAACCACATGCCGAGGAGGGATTGCACGGCCACCAGCAGGATGGTGCCGGTCAGAAAGACCTGCCAGGTGCCGAAATTGAGTGCGCCGGGCACGAAGTAGGTGTAGGTCAGGATGAGTCCGGCAGCGAGCAGGCGCAGAGCGATCTGCCGGGTTGGCATAGGGACATGATGGAGCAGATAAGCCGGGATGGGTTGGATGACGTCTTGCTCAGGGCGCGGCATGGAGGACTCGTGGGTAGCAGAGATCGGGGTGACATCCGCCCATGCTAGCAACAGTATCTGGACTTGCAAAGCCGATCGATCTCCTGTTCCGCATGTATACTGACAGTCTGAGTAAGACGACCGAGGAGACGCCATGCCCGGCGCGGACCTTAGACACGGACATCGCTGGTTGCGCTGGATAGCATGGGGACTGCTCCTGGCGATCTTTGTCGGTAGCGGGCTCATGGTCAAAGACGCCTTCCCTGGGCCGCATGAGCGAGCGCAGGCACTGCCTCTGTGGGCCGATTCTGCGCGCCTCGAGACACCGGGAAGGTGTCCGTTGCCGCTACATCTACAACGCCTGGAACAGGATAATTTCGGTTTTCGCCCCCACCCAATCTGGCTGGCGTTGCGCTTGCCCAATCCCGGCCTACGTGCGCTCGATCGGGTGTTGTTCATCGACTATCCCCTGCTCTCGCAGGTGACGCTCTATCGCTGTGTCGGTGCGCACTTGCAAGTATGGGGGCGGGCGGGGGGCGATGTGCCGGCTATGCCTGGGGCGTCGGCGCGGCGCGGGCTCGCGTTTGTCCTGTCGCTGCCGGCGCAGACCGAGACGCAGTTCTGGCTGCGGGTGCAAAGCGACAGCAATATCATCGTGCCGGTGCGCTTGCTGCGGCGCAATGAGGACATCGCCCAGACGCGCATCGACGCTTGGCACAAGGGCTTGCTCTATGGTGGTTTGGCCATCTTGATCATGGTCAATCTGCTGCTCTTCTTCTTTAGCGCCGAGCGTATGTTTCTCTGGCATGCGATCAACCAGCTACCGATGCTCGGCTATTTGCTGGCGGCAGATGGTGTCTGGCATCAGATATGGCCTTGGCCGGGCATTCAGGTCCTGCTCGGCCTGCTCTGTCTGGCGATCTCGAATGTCCTGGCGCCTTTGTATGCGTCG
Source organism: Pseudomonadota bacterium (assembly GCA_021808875.1). The sequence continues at coordinate 2,122 of JAKBAU010000249.1, forward strand.
GCCTATCTGCGCTTGCCGCCCTCGTCCTGGCTGTATCGACTGGCGCGCGCCTTGTCGATGGGGGCGGTGCTGGCCTGTTTGCCCTGGGTATGGGGCAACCTCGTTCTGGGGGCGCAGGCGCTGCTCGCCGTCGCCGCCTTGAATATGGCGGTGCTACCGGTTTTGGCGATGCGGCGCTGGACCGCCGGTGACCGTATCGCCGCTTTCTACATGTTCGGCTGGCTGGCCTATTTCCTCACCGGGCTGTGGGCGGCGGTGGTGCTCGAGGGGTATCTGCCCTATGTCGGCGGTCTCTTTGATCTGCTCAAGCTTTCAGCCTTGCTGGCGGGCGTGGCCAACAGCCTCGGTCTTGGCGTGTATCTGAGCGATCTGCGTGAGCAGGGGCGCCACAGTGAATTGCGTGTCCTGGAGGCACAGGCGCAGAGTCAGGCGAAGAGCGAGTTTCTGGCGACCATGAGCCATGAAATCAGAACGCCGATGAATGGCGTGCTCGGCATGATCGAGCTGTTGCGCGCCACCGGGCTGTCGGCGGAACAGCAGCGTATTGTCGCCACCATCGAATCCTCCGGTGCGGGTCTGCTCGCGGTGATCAACGATATTCTCGATTATTCGCAGGTCGAGTCCGGACGTTTGCGTCTGGATTTGCAGGAATTTGATCTCTTCCACCTCCTCATCGAAGTGATGAGCCTGTTCAAGGCGCGCGCCAGCCGGCAGGGCCTGGGGCTGTTGTGCTCGGTGTCGCAACGCACGCCGCAGCAAGTCCTGGCGGACGCTCAGAGGTTGCGCCAGATCCTGGTCAATCTCTTGGCCAACGCGATGAAGTTTACTGAGCGTGGTCGTGTCGACGTCATGGTCGATGGCGTGCGCAGCGAACAAGGTCTGCGTCTCGAAATCGTCGTCAAGGACAGTGGCTGCGGGATCGCCGCCGAGCGTATCCCGCATCTGTTCGAGAGCTTTCAACATCGCGATACGCGCACCACCGAGCCGGGCAGTGGCCTCGGTCTGGCGATCAGCCGAAAATTATGTTGGCTCATGGGCGGGGATATCCATGTCGAGAGCCACCTGCATTTGGGGAGTACGTTCAGCATCAGTGTGCCGGTCGGCTTACCCACGCTGGTTGATGCCAGTCACGTCTGGTCTGAGCGGATGCCACACCGGATGCTGCTGGTCGATCCGGATCTTGAGTATCTCGAGCTCATGGCGCGCGAGGCGGCGACGTCCGAGTTGGCCATCGATACCGCCATCGATGCCCGCGAAGCCATGGCGATGAGCGAGCAGGCGCGGGCGCGCGGCCAAGCGTATGACCTCGTCCTCTGCGCCTTGCAGTTGCCCGATATGAATGGTTTGAGTCTGCGGCAGCAGATGGAAGCTTGCCATACGGATGAGAAATGTGCTTTTGTGTTGATGACGCAGCCGTACTGGCAACCCAATCCGGGCGTTTTACAGCAGGCCGGTGTCTTCGGCGCCATCGAGCGACCGGTCATGGCTTATGAGCTGCGTGAGGCGCTGGTCGCGCTCTACAGCCCGGTGCGCCGTCTGCAGGAGCCGGCTTGTGCGCCGGTGACGGCCAGGATCATGCGCGTGCTGGTGGCGGAAGACAATCCGACCAACCAGATGGTGGTGGTGGGTATGTTGCGTCGTCTCGGCATCGAGCCGGTGCTGGCGGAGGATGGCGAACTGGCGGTACAGCGCTGGAGTGCGCAGGAGGATGAGCAGGCTTTCGATCTCATCCTGATGGACTGTGAGATGCCGGTCTGCGATGGTTATGAAGCGACGCGCCGGATTCGCAGTGAAGAGGCGCGTACGTCACGGCGACGGACGCCGATCATCGCGGTGTCGGCGCATGTGACGCCGCCGCATATCGCCGCCTGCTATGAGGCGGGCATGGATGACTATCTACCCAAGCCGCTGCGTGCGGCTGATCTGCGTGCCCGTATCGCGCACTGGTCGGTGCCGCAAGCTGTGGCCAATGAGGTGCCGCATGAATGAAGATCCGCATCATGCCCTGCGTGAGGACGTGCGTCTGCTCGGCAGCCTGCTGGGACGAGCCATACGCAGTAGCGAAGGTGAGAGGATGTTCGAGCGCGTCGAGTCCTTGCGCCTGCTGTCGCGCTCGGCATTCGACGACGAGGATGAGGCGATCGAACGCATCGCCGGAGTTCTCGAGACCTCTTCGGATGGCGAGCTCCTGGTCATGGCGCGCGCCTATGCCGCTTTTCTCAATCTCGCCAATATCGCCGAGCAGCATCATCGTGTACGGCGACGACGCGTGCACGAGCGTGATCCGGTGCACAGCCCACAGCGAGGTTCTCTGGCCGAAATTCTCGCGCGCCTGCAAGAGCAGGGACATACCGCCGAGGATATCCTGGCGGCGATCGGCCAGCTCGATGTTGAACTCGTCCTGACCGCGCATCCCACTGAGATCAGCCGGCGCACCCTGATTCGTAAGTACGATGACATCCATCGTAGCCTGGATCGCCTCGATCGCTATCGATTGACGCCGGTTGAACTCGGCGAAGAGCTCGAGCTGCTGCGCCGCCAAATCCTGTCGATCTGGCGCACCGAAGAGATCCGGCGTGAGCGCCCGAGTCCTGAGGACGAGGCGCGCTGGGGATTTACCGTCATCGAGCAGACCCTGTGGCGGGTGGTGCCGATGTTCCTGCGCGATCTTGATCGCAAGATG
>JAKBAU010000250.1 GCA_021808875.1 Pseudomonadota bacterium
ATGTTGAAGCCGAGGTGCTGCCTGAGCAAAAACATGCGGTCATTCAGCGCCTGCGCCGTGAAGGTCGCGTGGTGGCCATGGCGGGGGATGGAGTGAACGATGCTCCGGCTCTGGCCGCGGCGGATATCGGCATTGCCATGGGCACGGGCACGGATGTGGCAATGCAAAGCGCCGGCATCACGCTCGTAAAGGGCGATCTGGGCGGCATCGTGCGGGCCAGGCGCCTGAGCCGCGCCGTGATGCGCAACATCCGCCAGAATCTGGCCTTCGCCTTCATTTACAACGCGGCCGGTGTGCCCATTGCGGCTGGCGTGCTGTATCCGTGGTTCGGTATTCTGCTGAGCCCGGTCATCGGCGCCCTGGCAATGTCCCTCAGCTCCGTCTCGGTTGTCACCAATGCGCTGCGCTTGCGCCGGTTGCGGCTGTAGGGGAGGGAGTTCAGCGTACCATGGCGGCGATGCCGTCGATCACGGCCTTCAGTTGCTCCCGTACTTGTTGCGCAACTTCGCCAAGAGCAGGATTATCGATTGCTTGCATCGAGGCCACGGGATCGACAGCCGAGACTTCGATCGTGCCATCGCCCCGGTCCTGCAATATCACATTGCACGGTAACATCGTGCCGATCTTATCCTCGGCTTGCAGCGCCTTGTAAGCCATTTGCGGATTGCAGGCGCCCAGAATACGATAAGCCCTGAAGTCGACCCCCAATTTCTCCTTCAGTGTCGTCTGCACATCAATGGATGTGAGTACGCCGAAACCATGCTGTTTCAGCATGGCCTTGGTGGCTTCAACCGCGTCCTCAAAAGGTCCGTTCATGGTCGTCGAAAAATGATAGGTCATTGGAGCTCTCCTTTCCGTCTTAATATGCATGTTGCGCGCCATCTGATTCCTGACTCGTATCTGGTGTTCAATCTCCCCAAGGCTTTTCCCCGGCCGCGATTATGCTCAGGGCAGGCGGACAAACGGATCATGCACTTGCACGTCGAGCAGCGCAAAATGCCGCAGTTTGCGTGTCAGCCCGTGGCGTTGGGCGGTGGCGGCGATGATGATGTCGGCGAAGCCGTGGGCATGGCCCTGGCCTCGGGCGCGCTCTGATAGACCGCCGGGAGGCGGGTTGGTCGGCCAATTTGTATTGACGTTGTAGTTACATTGTGCGATACCCAAAATCTGAAACGGAGACTAGATATGGCCCAGTCCACCACTGTCGGCCCAGCGCGCAAGGACGATGTCATTCAGATCCGGGCGACGGCTGAGACCAAGGCGATTTTGACCCGGGCGGCGTCGCTGCGAGGGCAGAAACTGTCGGAATTCATGCTGGAATCTGCCCGGCGTCAGGCTGAGGATACGATCCTCGATCAGCGAGTGTTCTATCTGTCGCCCAAGGCCCATGAGGCGTTTTTGGCGATGCTTGATGAACCGGCCCAGAGTGTGCCGGAATTGCGGGCGCTGTTGACCCGGCCTCCGGTCTGGGAGCGCTGATGGTAAAGCCCGGCGGGAAGCTGCCAGCCGGCGCCAAGCCAGTGAAGCCAAGGATATTACCACCGGAATGCCTGACCGCCGCGCATGATGTTTCGGGGTTCCAGAATGGCCAGCACCCCTCGCTGGATGAGTGGCTGCGGGACAGGGCTCTGGCCAGCGAAGGGCTGTCGGCGAGAAGCTATGTAGTCTGTGCTGCGCAGGCGCCTAACGTTGTGGTGGGCTATTATGCGATCACCACGGCCATGGAGCAGCGGCTTTCCCTGCCCAGTGCGAAGCTGCGGCGGGGTATGCCCGAACAAATTCCGCTCATGCTGCTGGGCCGTCTGGCGGTGGACCAGCGCTACCAGCGGATTGGTCTGGGCACGGACCTGCTGGCGGATGCTATCAAACGCTGCCTCACCGTGTCCGAGGTGGCGGGGGTCAGGGCGGTGGTGACGCATGCCATCGATGAATCCGCCATGGGGTTTTACCGGCTTCATGGCTTTGTGGCCTCGCCGCTGGGTGAGAAGGTGATGATGATGCCGATCGAAACCGTGCGGGCCTTGTTCGCTCGGCAATGAGATGAGTCCGCATATTGGCCGTGCATCGGCAGGCAGCAAGGCGCGGATTTCCACATCACCCATATAGACCCGAGGCAGGCGGCGCCCGGCTATTGCCCGGATGCAGTTGGGATTGCCGGTGACATCGGGTCGGTCCATACCGGCATGAAGCAATAATGCCGCCCGTCGGCGTCCTGCTGCATGGATTTGCGGCAGGCGGCCATGGCAACGACGCCGTCATTATCCTGCATTAGCTGGCCCCAGGCGACGGCCTCGGCCGGCCCGGCCTTCATGGCAACCGATATCAGATGTGAGGCAACCTCGCCCTGGAAGCGCCCGGCATTCAGCCCGGCGGCGTAGGTGAAGAGGCAGGGGATCGCACCCAGCGCCAGCACCGCGACCGCCCAGATACCGAGGGTTTTGTATTTCACCGTCTTGCCGTGCTGATACACGGCATAGCGCACACTGTCCGCGAGCTTCGGCGTCAGTTGCTCGACGATGCCCGCTTGCTTGGTCTGCAGCACCGCCTCGGCTTGCTGGACGGCCAGCGCCGTCTTCTTGAGGGTGTCATGGTATTCGCGGTCCAGCCGGTCGCTGGCATCGTGGAAATAACGCACGGCCTGGTTATGCAGGCGCCATTGCAGGCGCAGCGAGGAGGACAGAACCTTGATCAGCGGCAGCACCGGGTCGTTTTTGAGCCCGGTGACCTGGATGAGCCGCTCCAGCTCCTCCTGCATATGGGCGATCTCGCGGCCAAGTATTTCGCTATAGCGCCGCAGATCAAGGTCTTCCCGGGGCTCGTTCACGTCAGCCATGAGCTGATCCCCGCAAAATTGCTATCCATGGCTTCCAGCCACAGCCTGACCCGGGCCCGGTCGAACGGCCCGAGTGGCGTGTCGGCCCGGCCGGTCTTGCCCGCAACGGCATCGTGGAACCTCAGCCGGCGGATTTCCACCTGTTGGGCGGCGAACAGCTTGGGCATGAACACCGGTACCGCACCCTCACCAATCGCGCGGCGGACGACGCTGTGGCGCAAAATGCGCGCGAATTCCGTATCGCGGGTCTCTCCGACATCCATCATGGCCTCGTTCAAAATGATGGACGAGGCAGTCGGCTTGAACCCGAGCCGCTGTAAGGTGGCCAGGGGCGATAAATCCTCTTCTTGCGGCCCCACCGTATGGAACAGCACCACCGCAAAGCCCTGGGCTTCGAACAAGGCAACCAGGTCGGGCAATTCGACAGCGAGGCGGCGCAGCGTGGTATCGCCGCCGCCCAGATCGACCAGCGTCGATATTTTCTGAGCCAGGCTATGCTGCAATAGGCGATCCAGCCATTTAAGGGATAGGCTGGGGTCGGCGGTCTCCGGTGGGCGGGCCACCTTGTCGATATAGCGGGAGAAGGTGTCGTTGGTGGTGTCCAGGTCCGCCATCAGCAGGGGGGTGCCGTTCATCAGGGTTTTCTCGGCTAGCCAGCGTATGCCGGTCGTCTTGCCGGTTTTGCCCCGCCCAACCCAGAAAATGATCTTGTGACGCCCGCTTAAATCGATGCCGGTCAGAGGCGTTGGGCTGGCAGAGGGCGCCGTAGGGCCGGTACTGCCGCCCAACTCCATCTCCGGTGGGGCGGCGCCCTCATCCGGCCCGAAGGTAAATTCCGGCGTATTGTCTTTGGGTTCAGGCATTGTTTGGCTCCATTCTGGGGAAGGGATGGCTGGCGCTTATGGCGGCGATTTTTTACCGAGCAGGCGGGCCATGACCTCGTCGTAGGTTGAGAGGGGCAGCCGGATGAGGGGCTTTGTCGGTTCAGCCGGCGGCGGCGCATCAAATTCTGCGGGCTTCGTATTCCAATCGATAAAGCGCGCCGGCTGAAATTCCGCGCTGTCTGACGCACCCGGCGGATCTGATTGGCTGTCCCGCGCCCCGACCGGTACCGCTTCCGGCACCGGCACCGGCACCGGCGCCGCAAACGCCGTCTCCGTTTGTTGTGCCGTACTCTGCGGCGGTCCGGTGGCGGTCTTGCGCTGGTAGCCTTTCAGGGGTTGGCGGGCGCGATAGACCTCGCTTTGCAGCCAGTCCGCATCCCACGCTTTGCCGGTGCGGTAGGTGATGCCGGCCAGCGTCATCGCGCGTGCGATCGCCGCCCAGGACCAGTCGCCATGCACAAGCTCCAACAACATGCCGTAATGTTGGCGTAGCCAGGGCCGCACCACATCGCCCTGTCGCCAGAGCGGGCGGAGCATCTCCGCCAAGCTTTCAATCTCGGCCGCGGTGTGAATGCGTTTGCGCGACATGAACACGGGCTTTCAAAAATAGCGGCACGGAGTTTCACTATTTTTGGCAGTGTGCACAATCTTCCGAATCGGAATCTTGACAAGCGCTGAGCTTGTATCTCAGCCCAATCCCGAGCCTTTTCCTGCTCTGATTCCTATGCTTGTTCCTGATCTCAAAACTGAGCTCAATTCTAATCTCATTTCTACGCTCAATCCTGATCTCTAATCGCGTAGGTTCCGTGTGATAATATCTTGTGCAGCTACAACAGACCAAGGAATGCTAGCGCATGCGGGTGCGGTTAGATGAGCGAGGTCAGGCAACGCGATTTCACAGCCAATGTGCATTCTGCTCGTGTTCCTGTAACATTACCGATGTTTCAATTTACGCAACCATTTGTAGCGCGGTAATGCAATTTCGCGTTGTCTCCGCTTGACCGGGAGGCTTGTTATGATTGCCGGTGACGATGATCGCTACGAAGAGATCGTAACGCAGATTGGAGCGGCGAATAGTCTCGC
>JAKBAU010000251.1 GCA_021808875.1 Pseudomonadota bacterium
CCTCAAAATGGCAGCGCCCAAGCACAAGATTCCTCCGGTCAAGCAAAAGCGGGCACCGCGCTACACTCCGGTCTCCAAGCGCCAGGACAAGCCCGATGCGGTCTATTGGATCCTGCGCAATCACCCTGAATTTTCTGACGCCGACATCGTCAAGCTGGTCGGCACCACCAAATCGACGATCCAGAAAATCCGCGACCGCTCGCACTGGAACATTGCCAATCTCAAGGCCGTTGATCCGGTGACACTGGGCCTCTGCACCCAGCTTGAACTCGATCTTGCGGTCGAACGCGCCTCCGAGCGCCGCGATCGCCTCGCCCGCCGCACTGGGGGGGCAGGTCTGCGCCCGATCGCCGAGACCACGGCAGAGCTTGATGGTCATGATGAGACCCCAAAGGGCGCGAACGAGGCTGAGGGGGCGGAGGACAAGTAGTCCTCGCCCCAATACCTGATTGAGCCTCGGCACCGTGCTTGCCGGACGTGCTGGGGCCGGGGCTTGGGTCAGCTGTCGTCAAGCGAAGGGCTGCCCCGCGCGCCAGCTTTGCAGGTCGTGCTGAGGACGCCTGACATATGCAGGCCGTCCCCCCAATCTGGGAAAGATCAGGCTTTCACGTAACCGGCGAAGCGCTTGTTGAAGCGAGACAGGCGGCCACCGCGGTCGATCAGCTGCTGCTGGCCTCCGGTCCAGGCCGGATGGGTGGAGGGATCGATATCGAGGGTGAGCTTGTCGCCTTCGGCACCCCAGGTGCTGCGGGTCTTATAGGTCGTGCCGTCATTGAGCGCCACTTCGACAAAGTGGTAGCTGGGGTGAATGCCCTTTTTCATGGCCGCAACCTTCTTCAGAAAACCCGTTGGAAGCGGCGGCTTATAGGGGATCAGGGGAAGCGATGCAAGCTGCCCCTGTTCCCAGCCTGGCCATGGCCTCCTGGCCGACCCTGCGCCACATCGCGCTGGGTCCTTTGGATCAGACCACCTATCAAATGAGGTGACACCGACGCGGGCCGGGACCGGGCTCCCGATCAGGCTGGCGGCAGGCGAGGGGTATGGCGCGGCGAAGCGTCTCGTTCGCAACGTCGTTAACGGCGTCTATATTCTCGTGTGGTTAGGACGGCTTTCCGTGTGGCTGGCTCCGGGCAGGACTTTGTCGACGAGGTTGGACGGCTGGCTCAGGGGCGGGCGAGGGCCCGTTCGCTCTCCTCGTTGCGCGTCCTCCTGCCTTTTCTCATCCGCTATCGCTGGCACATTGTCGGTGCCGGGGTTGCCCTGCTGTGCTCCTCGGCTGCGACGCTGACGGTGCCCTGGGCGCTGCGTGGCCTGATCGATCACGGGTTCAACCGTGCCGATGCCAGCCGCATCGGCCACTATTTCCTCCTCCTGCTCCTCGTGGCGGTGGTGCTCGGACTGGCCACCGGGGTGCGCTACTATTTCGTGACCTGGATTGGCGAGCGGGTCATCGCCGACATCCGGCGCGCGGTGTTCGATCATGTGCTGCGTCTAAGCCCTGCCTTCTTCGAGCACACCCGTACGGGGGAGGTGCTGTCGCGTCTGACCGCGGACACCACACTCATTCAGACAGTGATCGGATCTTCCGCCTCGATCGCGCTGCGCAATCTCGTGATGCTGACCGGCGCGCTCGTGCTCATGGTGCTGTCCTCGCTCAAGCTGTCGCTTCTGGTCGTGATCACGGTGCCGCTCGTCATGGTGCCTTTGCTGGGGCTTGGGCGCTGGGTGCGCCGACTTTCCCGTAAAAGCCAGGACAAGATCGCCTCCACCGCGGCGCGTGCGTCCGAGACCTTGAACGCGGTGCAGACGGTACAGGCTTTTACCCATGAAACGCGCGACAGCCAGCTCTTTGCCGCCGACGTTGAAGCCTCCTTTACCATGGCGATTTCACGCACGCGGGTGCGTGCGGGGATGACTGTGGTGGTAACGATTGCAGCTTTTTCCTGCATCGTCGCGATCCTGTGGGTAGGGGCGCAGGACGTCATTGCCAGACAGATGAGTGGCGGGGAGCTGGCGCAGTTCCTGTTCTACGCAGTGCTGGTGGCCGGCGGCTTTGGCGCTCTCTCGGAGACCTTCGGGGATCTGCAACGTGCGGCGGGGGCCTCCGAGCGCCTTGCCGAACTGATGCGCACTCTCCCCGAGATCACGGCGCCCGCCCATCCACGGCATCTCAAGCAGCCGGTCAAAGGCAGGCTCAGCTTTGACGACGTTCGCTTCTCGTATCCGACGCGTCCGGAGATGGCGGCGCTCGATGGGCTCAGTTTCAAGGTGGCCGCGGGCGAGGCGGTGGCGCTGGTTGGTCCTTCGGGTGCAGGCAAGTCCACGGTGTTTCAGCTGCTCCTGCGCTTTTATGCGCCGCGTCAGGGCGTCATTCGTCTCGATGACGTCGATATCAGCGAACTTGATCCCGTCGAGCTGCGCCGGCAGATCGCGGTCGTTGCCCAGGACCCGGCGATCTTTTCGGGCACCATTGCCGACAATATTCGCTATGGCAGAGAGGACGCGGGCACCGCGGAAATCCGCTGTGCTGCCGAAGCGGCTGCGGCTGCCGAGTTCATCGAGCAGTTGCCCCAAGGCTATGACACCTTGCTTGGCGAACGTGGCATTACCCTGTCGGGCGGGCAGCGTCAGCGTCTTGCCATAGCGCGGGCGATGCTGCGCGATGCACCACTGCTGCTCCTTGATGAAGCCACAAGTGCACTCGATGCGCAGAACGAACGTCTGGTGCAGCAGGGTCTCGCCAACCTGATGGCCGATCGCACCACCCTCGTTATCGCCCATCGCCTTGCCACCATCCAGAAGCTGAAGCGCATTCTGGTGTTTGATCAGGGCCGGCTCGTCGGCGACGGCAGTCATGCGGAACTGGTGGCGGATGGTGGGCTCTATGCCCGCCTGGCGGATCTGCAGTTTGCCAGCGCACGCAGCAGGGTAGGCTGATGGCGATGACCCGAACGCTTCATCCTGGCCATTCGCACCGTCACCTCAAGCGCGCGGTCAGCATTCTGGGTGTGGTGCTCTTCGTGGGGGTGTTGGCGCTTGTCTTGCGCACACTCTCCGCCGGCGGCAGTTTTGCGGAAGTCAGGCCGGGCTACATGGGGCGTTGTACGCCTGCCGCAAGCCTTGCGGTGCGGGACATCGTCGTCGATGCGAAGACAGGGTTGGCCTTTCTTGCGGTCGCGGGGCAGAAACCCGCGGTGGAAGATGGCATCTATCTTGCCGACCCGGCCCATCCGAAGGCGCCACCGCAGCGTCTTGCAGGTGTGCCTCAGGGCTTTCGCCCCACCGCGCTGTCACTGTGGCGGGACAGAAGCGGCAGCCTCGTACTCTTCGCGGCAAGTCCGGGCCATGTCAGCGGATCAGTTGATATCTTCTCCGTCCATCTTGGGGCCCATCCGCAGCTCATGGAGACGGCCGATATTGGCTCCTCCCTATTTGCGCATGTGCGCGCGCTGGCTGCGCTCGATGGCAGCCGGTTTTATGCCGTGGACGCCCCCCATGTTGCGGGTGATTTTTTCAGTCTTCTGGGCTCCTATCTCACGCCGGCCAAAGGACGCATCATCTTTTACGACGGTCAGATGCCGCACATCGTTGCCAAGGGGTTGAGGGCACCGCGAGGCCTTGCGCTCGCTGCGGATCGCAGCAGGCTTTATGTCGGCCTCGCGGTGTCCCATGTTCTTGCGAGCTACAAGATCGAATCTTTCCTTGGACATCTGACGCTGGCGGACCGTTATGCCCTGCCGCTCGCCCCTGGAGCGCTCACCGTGGATGGCGCGCATGCCCTGCTCATTGCAGGTGATCCGAAACTCTTTGACCGTGCCCGTTTTGAGCATGATCCGAGCCACCCCTCGCCGAGTGCCGTGATCCGCGTTGAGCTTTCGGACGGCCTGCCGCACGGGGTCAGTCAGATCTATGCCAATTTAGGCCATCCGATCGCAGCGGCGGGTGTTGCGGCAGAGGCTGGGGGGCACCTGCTCATCGGCTCGGCGCTTGCCAGCCGTCTGATCAGCTGTACGCCGTCCTGAACTTTGCCCCACTGCTCTTTGCCATCGTGCTTGCAGGGGCCGATCCTCGCATCCGTGAAGCGGCGCACCAAACCTGCACCACTGTGCGCAAGAGGATCGAACGTCCGGCAAACCAAAGCGCAGACATGGCGCCAATGGCGGCAGGATGGCCACGATCAGCTGCTCGGCGGTTTTTGGGTTTGGCGCGAGGCTTGCTATGGGGTGCGCGCAGCTTCTCTGGCAGCAGCCGGCCAGGTCCTCGCGGCTGCTAGCCGTGGTTGCTTTCGCGCATCATGCGATATGCCGTGGCCGACACGCTGCAGAGTTATCGTGCATCTGACCGCGGGTAGGACGGCTTAGATTTGCGGCACTTATGCAGCAACCTCCTCTGCCGGGTCGCGCAGCACATAGCCGCGGCCCCATACGGTTTCAATGTAATTGTCACCGCTGGTTGCTGCTGCGAGCTTCTTGCGCAGTTTGCAGATGAAAACGTCAATGATCTTCAGTTCCGGCTCATCCATGCCGCCATAAAGATGATTGAGGAACATTTCCTTGGTCAGCGTGGTGCCTTTGCGCAAGGAAAGGAGTTCCAGCATCTGATATTCCTTGCCGGTCAGATGCACGCGGCTGCCATCGACCTCGACGGTCTTGGCATCGAGATTGACGATGAGCTTGCCGGTGGTGATGACCGACTGGGAATGGCCCTTGGAGCGACGCACCACCGCTTGGAT
>JAKBAU010000252.1 GCA_021808875.1 Pseudomonadota bacterium
ATGGCCTTGATGGTCATCCTGGTATCCTTATCCACCCTGCCCGCAACCCTGAGCACGCACGATCTGTTGCGTCTGCCGCTGTTCCTGCTGCTCCTCTATCTCATCTTGCGTCGTCGCCATGCCTGAAGCCACCACCTATACAGCACCTTCGGGCTCGGCTTATGATGAGCCTCGACCTAACCATGAGCCCCTACCATGATCACCATTGAAATCACCAATCTCGACGAAGTGGTCAAGGAGCATCGGGGCCCCCTGACCGCCCTCATCGGCAAACTGGTGACCGACGTCGAAGCCGAGGTCGAGAAGATGATCATCCAGGAACTGCAAAGCGAGTTTGAACGCCGCGGCATACGCTGCCAAATGGCGAGTATCGGTGGCATCAGCATCCGTCGTTTCGTGCAGCGCTGAGATCACCTTCATGCCTCGGCTCTTGCTCGCTCTGATGTGTCTCCTCATCGCCACTTTCGCCGCGGCCAGCTGGGCTGATGATGTCGACCATGACGACCTCAAAGCCCTGGCCATGCATGACAATGGCCGCAGTTTCTGTGCTCCGCCGCTGGCGACACTGGCCGACCTGCAGGCCGCCATCGATCGCTACAACCGCAGCCACCTCGATCTCATGGGATTGCTGACGCCGGATCAGACCCGCGACGCTCTGGCGCAAGCCTACCCCTGCCCCGCCCACCTCAAATCCGGCTTTCAGGCGATCACCCCGGAACAGCTCAACCATCTCATCCAACACGGCGAACAGGCCTTCAGCGTCACCCCGATCTTCCATCAGCTGCTGCTCATGCGCTGGCCGGCGACCTTTGCGCCACAAGCGCGCTATGAGCGCAGCGAGCATGGCGATTATCTGCGCATCTCCCTGCCGAGCGGTGCCAGCCTTGAACACTGGCAAGAGATGCTGACCATTACCGGCAGCGAGAATCAGGCGCGCATGCCCGCCCTGTCCCTGGAGAAACTCATCCAGTTCGGCATCCAGCAGGCCGCCAGCCAATGCGCTGGCAGCTTCAGTTCCAGCGCCCTGCCCCTCGAGCAAATCGCACAGGGGCAGATCTACGCCGCCGTACAGAGCTGTGGTCACAGCCCGGATGCGCCGCAAAACAGCGAGAGTTCTCTCATCCTCGCACTCAAAGGCAGCGATGACATCTACACCATACGTTGGGATGAGCGCGGCCCCGCCTACGATACCGCGCATGCCATCGATACCCAGCTCTGGCTGCAGCGCCTGGCACAGTTGATGCCGGTTCGCCTGTGTCCTCTGACGCAAGAAAAGCCGCCTTATCCGAGCTGCCTGCAAACCTCGCCCTGAGCGACTATAGTTGAAAGCGTTGACAGCGACTGTGACTGACGAAACGTGGAGACGATGGCGTGCAGGATGCCCCTATGCTCGAGCCGGACGACGCGACCTTGCCGCGCCTGGCCGCCCTGATCAGCCCGCTGCTGCGCTCCCCCTGGGCACTCGTCGCTGATGACCCGGGCATGCCTCGGCAGCCTCTATGCGCTCATCCTGACTTTAGCGCTGATGCTCACCTGACCAGCACGGTCTTGCCCGGCACCGACTATCGCTTGTTGCACGCTGGCGACGACGACAGCGCCACCTTGACACTGCTCTGTGATCTGCTCACTGCCTGGCTGCAACGCTGGCAGCAGAACTGGCTGGCCCTGTACGAGTCCAGCCCACAAGCCATGCTCCTCATCGATGAGCGTCGTGAGCGTATTCTCGCCGCCAATCCGGCAGCGGCGAGCATGCTGCAGAGTACACCGGCGCTCCTGTGCGGCTTGCCCGCCCGAGTCATGCTACCCGGTCTGGCGCACTGTACCGATACCCCCGCGGCGCAGACCCTGGAGGTTTGCAGCGGCGACGGGCAATCTGCCGAATTGACCGCTTATCTCGCTCCAGCGCACACCATGGGCGCGGTCGGCCGCATCCTCTTTCTCGAGGATCCACGGCCTCTGCAGCACTGGCAGGAGCAGGCGCACATGCATGCTGAACATCTGCATACCCTGATCGACCATATGCCCAGCCTGGTGGCCCTTCTCGATAGCGATGGCCGCTACATCTTTGGCAACCAGCTGCATCATCTGTGGTTCAAAATCCCTCATTCCGCCCTGGTCGGACAAACCCTGGAAGAGGTGCTGGACGAGATCACCCTGGCGCGCCTGCAGGTCCCTTTGCAAAAGGCCCTGGGCGGCGCAAGCCTGCACATCGAAGCTGACCTGCTGACCCATCAAGGTGAGAAACGCGTCGAATTTCAGATACTGCCCTGGCAGTATGCAGGCCACATCTGCGGCGTCTATCTGATCGCCCACGACATCAGTGAACAACGCCGCCTGGACGATATGCATGCCCTCGACACGACACACGATGCCCTAACGGCACTACCGCACCGGCGCAGCTTCATGCAGAGCTTGCGCTCTGCCCTTTCGCGCCGCTCACGCAGCGGCCGCGGTGTGGCCTTGCTCTATCTCGGCGTTGACGGCATGCGCGCCTTGAATGAAAACTTTGGCCGCGAGTACGGTGATCAGATGCTGCAGCACCTGGCGCGCATTCTGCACGCCAATATCCGCGCCACCGACTTTGTCGCGCGCATCGACGGTGATGAGTTCGCCATCATTCTCGAAGCCCTGGAGCAACCCGAAGGTGACGCCCGCCGCATCGCCGACAAGATCATCCGTCAGCTCAGCGAACCGGCGCGCATCGCCGGTCGTCCTTCACGTCTACGCGTCAGCATGGGGATCGTCATCATCGGCGCCCACACGCATAGCAGTGTCGAGCTACTCCTCACGGAAGGAAACACCGCCATGTACCAGGCAAAAAATGATGGTCGCGGCGGTATCCACGTCACCCGCCCCTAACGGCCTGTTTCAGACAACGTATTGGGTGAGGATCCACTTGATGACAAAGCCGAACATGCCGAGCCCGAGCGCACCAAACAGCACCAGGGTACCGAAGCGCCCAGCCTTGGCACGGTAAGCCAGATCCCCGACGATGAACAGCATGAACAGCATCAGGCCCGGCATCAGGATATGCAAACCGGCCCAGGTGAGATTTTCTTCAGTCAACATGATCGCACCTCCAGGAAGAAAGGATGATCGCAATGATAAACAATATCATTAGCAATATCCAGTCAACCCCCGAGGTGAGCAGACTGCAGCAGCCGAGCTGCTGCAGTCGTGCACCGACTCAACGCCAGCCGGTCAACTCCGCCAGCGCCTTGCCCATCTCGGCAGGATTACGCACCGTACGCACACCCGCCGCTTCGAGGGCTGCGAACTTCTCCGCCGCCGTACCATGCCCACCGGAAATGATCGCCCCGGCGTGCCCCATACGCTTGCCAGCCGGCGCCGTCACGCCAGCGATGTAGGACACCACTGGCTTGCGTACGTGCGCCTTGATGAAAGCCGCCGCTTCTTCTTCCGCCGAACCTCCGATTTCACCGACCATGATGATGGCTTCGGTCTGCGGGTCGTCCTGGAAGAGACGCAGAGCATCGATGAAGGTGGTCCCAGGAATAGGGTCACCGCCGATGCCGATGCAGGTCGACTGACCAAAGCCGAGGTCGGACGTCTGCTTGACCGCTTCATAGGTCAGGGTACCGGAACGCGAGACGATGCCGACTTTACCCGGCTGATGGATGTGTCCGGGCATGATGCCGATCTTGCATTGACCCGGGGTGATGACCCCCGGACAGTTCGGACCAATGAGACGCACGTCACCGCGCTGCAGGATAGCTTCCTTGACATAGAGCATGTCCAGGGTCGGCACACCTTCGGTGATGCAGACGATGAGCTTGATACCGGCGTCCATGGCCTCGATGATGGCATCTTTGCACAGGGGCGCAGGCACATAGATGACGCTGGCGTCAGCCGCCGTCGCCGCCACCGCTTCTTTGACCGTATTGAAGACCGGCAGACCGAGATGCGTGCTGCCGCCCTTGCCCGGCGTGACGCCGCCGACCATTTGCGTGCCATAAGCCAGCGCCTGCTCGGTGTGGAAACTTCCCTGTGCGCCGGTGATACCCTGACAGATGACCTTGGTATCGCGATTGATCAGTACGCTCATGCTCTTGCCCCCACTGCCTTGACGATCGCCGCGCCCGCCTCATCCAGGGAAGCTGCGGGGATGATATTGAGACCCGACTGCCGCAGGACCTGGGCGCCGAGTTCGGCGTTGTTGCCCTCGAGACGCACCACCACCGGTACCTTGACACCGATGTCCTTGACCGCTTCGATGATGCCCTGAGCGATCATGTCACAGCGAACGATGCCGCCGAAGATATTGACCAAGACGCCCTGCACATGATGATCCGACAGGATGATCTTGAAGGCTTCCGTCACCCGTTCCCGCGTCGCACCACCGCCGACGTCGAGGAAGTTGGCCGGCTGACCACCCTTGAGCTTGATGATATCCATGGTCGCCATGGCCAGACCGGCGCCATTGACCATACAGCCGATATTGCCTTCAAGGGCGACGTAGTTGAGTTCCCACTCCGCCGCACGGCGCTCACGCTCGTCGATCTGGCTGGGATCGTCCATGGCCTTGAGGCGCGGATGGCGATACAGGGCATTGGAATCGATCACCACCTTGGCATCGAGGCAATGCAGATGCCCGGCCTGGGTGATGACCAGCGGATTGATCTCGAGCAGGGCCAGATCGAGATCATCGAACATCTTGCTCAGAC
>JAKBAU010000253.1 GCA_021808875.1 Pseudomonadota bacterium
CGGCGAAAGACAATGGCGCAATCTTCGCCATTGCGCAGGACATGCGGGGTAGTGTCGCCGGCTATCAGGCGGTGACCAACAGTCTTGACCGCGGCATGTCCACGATCGATGTGGCCCTGAGCGCAGGCCAGTCGATTTCCGATCTGCTCATCCAGATGAAGCAGCAGGCACTCGCCGCCTCCGATACGTCGCTGAATACGACCAGCCGCGCGGCGATGAACGCCAACTTCATCGCCCTGCGCGATCAGATCACCTCGATCGTCAGCAACGCGAACTTCAACGGCGTCAACCTGATCAATGGGTCAACCACCCAGATTGCCGCACTGGCGTCATCCGACGGTACGCACCATGTCACCACGGCGGCACAGAACATGTCCCTGTCGGGCACGATCGTGACCCTCAAGACGACGGGCAACATCTCCACCCAGGCGGCAGCCTCCGCCATGATCGCCACCATCCAGGCCTCGCTGACCAACGTCAACGCAGCCCTGGCCAATCTTTCCGCCGGTTCGGCGAAGTTCTCCGTGCAGTCGAACTTCGTCTCAAAACTGACGGATGCCCTCAATAGCGGCATCGGCAATCTCGTCGACGCCAACATGGCACAGGAAAGCGCGCAGCTCACCGCGCTGCAGACCAAGCAGCAGCTCGGCGCGCAGGCTCTTTCCATTGCCAACCAGGCCCCGCAGATCATCATGCAGCTGTTCCGCTGAGCCTGCGGCTCTCTCACGACATTCGGGGCGGGCTTGGCCCGCCCTTTTTTTTCGTCCACAGATTATAGTTTTTAGTTTCTTACACGCGGCAAAGCCTGCCGGTCTGCCGGGCAAATAATTCCCCCACCGCGGCAAAATTTGCCGCCTCGCGGCTGCGCCCGGTAGTTTCTGCCGCGACACGGCGGTGCCGAGTTGCGCCAAATCGAAGGTAAGCAATTCGTAAATCACCGACTGGCACGCGTTATGCCTTCGTAGTGGCAGGGACAAAAGGTCCCTTTGAGCAAAATGTTCTTCAAATTGCGCCAGAACGGAGACACGAATGATCAGTATCAACACCAACTCCAACGCAATGACAGCGTTGCAGTACCTCAACAACACTGAAGCTCAGCTGAGCCGAACCCAGAACGCAATATCCACGGGTCTTGTGGTGGCCAGCGCCAAGGATAACGGCGCCGTCTTCGCCATTGCACAGAACATGCGTGGCAGCGTGGCCGGCTATCAGGCTGTGACCAACAGCCTTAATAGCGGCATGTCGACCATCGACGTTGCGATGAGCGCCGGTCAGTCGATTTCGGACCTGCTCATCCAGATGAAGCAGCAAGCACTTGCTGCATCTGACTCGTCACTGAGCACGGCCAGTCGTGCGGCTATGAACGCCAATTTCGTTGCACTACGCGATCAGATCACCTCGATCGTCAGCAACGCCTCGTTCAACGGCTTCAACCTGATCAATGGGTCCGTCACGAATATCACGGCGCTGGCTTCCTCCGATGGCACCCGTCATGTCACAACCTCCGCACAGAACATGTCTCTGTCCGGTACGATCGTGACTCTCAGATCGACGGGCAACATCTCTACCCAGGCAGCGGCCTCGACAATGGTCGCTACCATCCAGACCTCGCTGACCAACGTCAACTCGGCTCTGGCAAACCTGTCCGCCGGCTCGGCGAAGTTCTCGGTACAGGCAAACTTCGTCTCACAACTGACGAACGCCCTGAATACCGGCATCGGCAATCTCGTCGACGCCAACATGGCGCAGGAAAGCGCTCAGCTCACCGCGCTGCAGACCAAGCAGCAGCTCGGCGCGCAGGCTCTTTCCATTGCCAATCAGACACCGCAGATCGCGCTGACGCTCTTCCGGTAAGACTGAGTACGGCAAGGAGTGCATACGCACTCCTTGCCATGCTCGCCGGAAGGGACGACCAAGTCGTCCCAAGGCACGTGGTAGGTGGGTCAAGAAGTTGTCGGACGGAGGTTATGTCGGAAAATGGTCGACACGATCTCAAGCACAAGAGGCATCGGCCGCGGGGCAGCCCGCTACGCGCCTTCGTCCGCTGCTTCCTTGGAAAGCCCCAATCCGGTGGTGGCGGCCACTGGCAGTACCCAAACAGGTTCCGAAGGCAATCCCAACGATCACCCGCAATCTTCAGACCGACCAAACGAGGCAGAGGCCAATCCCATGCGCCTGGAAATCCGCGAGGATCCGCGCGATGGTGAGCTGATCTACCGCTTCATCGATCCCGTATCTGGCGCCGTCCTGCGCGAATGGGACAGCCGCGATCTTGGCCGGCTTCGCGACTACATGCGCAAGGCGCACTTCCATTTGATTGATACCAAAATCTGAGTCAGGCCGTCTCAAGTGCAAAACGGAAGCGACGCGGACCATCACGATAGGCACAGGGCTTGCGGGTTTCGTCGAGCTCGAGCGCCGACAGGATGAGCTGGCAGAAATGGCTACCGAAACTGTGCTTGTAGGTGAGCAGTCCGAGCAGCGGTGCGGTGCTGCGGTCGACCTCTACCCTGAGCCGGGTGTGTCCATCATCAAGCTCTGCCCAGCCTTCGGTCATGCCAAGACCCTGGGAGGCCGAAACGAGGAACGAGACCGGCGCACCGTGCTCGATGGTTTTGCCAAACAGATCGAAGCGTTCGGCCTGCGCTCCACCATTATGAGTTCTTAAGACAATCTGCTGCCAATCAAAGGCGTCAGGCAGAAGCGTGATGTGGCCAAGGCGCAGCACACCCTTGTCCCAGTCTGACCAGTGAAAGCGCAAGTCAAACTCTATGCGTGGACGGTCTGGACAAAATTTTAACGTCTTCTCGATGAGCCCCCTTGGCGTGTCGATCGCGGTCTGCACGAGGACGCTGCCATCGTGCTCACGCCAGCGGAACGCGTCACACCATTCCAGGTCTGTGATCTTGGGTTCACCGGGTGCTTCGAAGACACAATCCCCCGTGTACCAGTCCGCCTGTAGGCCGATGTCACTGAATGTTCCATGCGGGATACTGCCCACAAGCGCACGCGGTCTGTCCCCAAACCGTGCATGATCGAGACAAAGCCCGCGACGTCGATCGAGACGGCAGACGAGATGCTCTGTGGCAATGTTGATATGGCGGCCGGTGCAGGGTTCAGCTTCAGCGGGCCGGACAGGATAGTCGCAGCGGCTTTGAGAGGACCACCGTTGTTCGGCCGCACGCAGTCTCCCACAAAAGGCCTGCCAACGGCGCTCGGTCAGATGGGTGCGAAAGTCACTTGCCCAAAGATAGCATAGTTCTTTCCAGTCATCGGCGCCTGCCCGACCGCCAGCGAGGCCGCGATAAATGCGTTCACAGGCGGCGTTGATAGCGGTGTTGTCACGCCCAGTGACCGCCCAGCGGGACAAATTGTATTTGCGCTGCTTCTTAACGGGGACCGGTGCTGTGGCACTCTCCAGCCGCATCCTATGGCCCCCGCCCTCCCGCCCAATGAGTTTCAGCGCATGTGATGGGCCGATCAGGTTGATGCCCCCCTGTGCGGTGACGGCACCAAGCGCCCGCTCAATGCGCGACCATTCGCTTTCAGGGCCAAGGGAGGATTCGGTACGAAAGCGGCCGGGACGGAAATCAAAGATCTCCGCATCGCTCGCATAAAGGCATAATGCGCGCGTCGCCAAAGAGCGACGTGCGCGGACATAGCGCGTATAGGCGGTCAGTGAGATATCGCCATGTGCATAACGCTGCAATTGCTGGAAGGCCGCAGTGTCCGTCCACAACAGGGCGATGGCGCGCCCGTCGGTACCCTCGGCATATTGCGGCAGAAAACGTCGCTCAGGATCCCATTCCGGATGGTGCGCCGAAGGATTGTCCCACTCCATCAGAATGGCGCGGTAACCGGCATCGAGGTAATGGCCAACAAGCCCTGCAGAGTAAGCCTGTTCATTGACCAGAGCGACCTCAGGGCGCACACCGAGCAGGCGCTCATACACCCGATGCCCGTGGTCGAGATTTGCCGCAACTACGGTTGCCGGTACCAGAGGTCCGATCATCTGGCTGTAGCCCGAACCGATGAGTTCGATACGCCCGTCGCCAATGCGCTGGCGCGCCGCCTCGATCCATGAAGGATCACGCACGGCGATTTCTTCTAGGGTATATCCGCTTGCTTCCAGCCCGATATGGGGATGCTTGTCGCTTAGCCTGAGAAGCGGCCAGTAGCATTTGGCTATGACCTCGTTTCGCGTCTCCTCCTCGATCGATGAAAAGGCGATGTTGAGATGGAAAAAGGCAAACACCCGAAGCCAGCCGGCGCAGGCTTCGGCATCCTTGTGCTGGATCAGTGGCGCGTTCATTGGGTCTGGATACGTAGGCAGGCCAGGGCATCATTGGCCGCTTTGAGTGCGTGCTCGCGGCTTGATCCCTTGGCCAAGACCATGGCGGCAGAGGGACGTTTGTCACCTGCGGATGCGATGATGTCGCCGGTTCGCGCGGTAATCACAACGTCTTCCACACCAGCTACGGCGCGGGCCTCGTCGGCGCCCTCGATCGACACGATGCGGCCGGGCGGAGGAAAGGCGTAGCGCTGCACGACGGGAATGAGATACTTGGGCTCTGCGTCTTTGGCAGTAATGGTTTCACCCAGCGCGAGTCGCAAGGCGCAGCCAACGAAATCCACCCCGGTGTTGAGTGGTATCTCGCGTGTACAGAA
>JAKBAU010000254.1 GCA_021808875.1 Pseudomonadota bacterium
CGCGCAAAGCACCTTTGAATTCATCCGCAGCACCCTTGGCGATGGCGACCACCTCTCACACAGCTGGTGTGCCAATTCCCGCAGCAAAGAAGGCTTCTCCGACGACTATGCCCAAATGATCCGTGCAGCGCTCGCACTCTTTGACGCCACTCAGGATGCCCGCTACATCGAACATGCAAAGGCCTGGGTGCGGGTGCTAGATGCGAGGTATTGGGACCCTATTCACGGTGGCTACTGCATCACTGCAAATGACGATCCCGCCCTTTTTGTCCGTCCACGGACGATATTCGATCAAGTGACGCCTAGTGCAAATGGGGTGATGATCGGCGAGCTCACCAAGCTTTTTCTCGTCACTGCTGATACCGCCTATCGCGATCGCCTCAACGCCATCCTGACCGCTTTTGCCGGTGAGCTGGGACGAGCGCCCCTGTCAATGCCGACCTATCTGAGCAGCTTTGAAACCGCGCTGCTCTCCCTGCAGATCGTGATCGTAGGCCCCAGCGCGAACGCTAAGACGCGCGCTCTTGTTGATGCCGTACGCTCGCGGACTTTACCTGCGCATGTGCTCTTGGTCATCTCGCCGGCACACAAATTGCCGCAAGGTCATATCGCGCACGGCAAGACGATGCAGGACGGAGAACCAACCGCCTATATCTGCCAAAACACCATGTGTTCGGCGCCAATCACCGATCCGGGACAGCTTGCCCAACAGCTGATCCTGCCAGCACAACTTGCGATGGCAATGAAGGCCCGTGCCGAGGCGGCAAAAGACGGCCAGAAGCCAAACTGACGGGCCGGCTCAAATCTGCAATTCGAGACTTTGCCACAGCGCCAGCTCGGGTTAGCCTGCGGGCGCTGAATTCCGGGGAGACGAGCTATGGGTGGAAGCCAGATTACGCTTGAAGGTAAGGACGGCCGTTTCCAGGGCTATCTTTCAGTACCGGAATCCAGGCGCGGTCCGGGCCTTATCGTCATCCAGGAAATATTCGGCATAAACCAGGTCATGCGCGACATCGCTGACGCCTATGCCGCGCGCGGCTTTTTTGCCCTCGCCCCCGACCTATTCTGGCGGCTCGAACCTGGCGTGGAATTGACGGACAAGACCGACGCAGAGTGGAAGCGTGCCTTCGATCTTATGACCCGCTTTGACATCGACAAGGGCATCACCGACATCGCGACCGCGATCAACTACACGCGCCACCTGTCCGGCTGCACCGGCAAGGTCGGGGCCGTCGGCTATTGTCTGGGGGGACAGCTTGCCTATCTGACCGCCTGCCGCACCGACGCTGATGCTTGCGTTGGCTACTATGGCGTGAATATCCAGGACCGTCTGGCAGAAGCCCGTACTATTCGCGCTCCGCTCATGCTGCATATCGCTGGCAAAGATCAGTTCGTGCCGCCAGAGGCCCAGGAAAAAATCACCGAAGAGCTCAAAGTCAATCCGCTGATCACGCTCCACCACTACCCTACAATGGACCACGCCTTCGCCCGTCAGGGTGGCACCAATTACGATCAGGCCTGTGCCGATCTTGCCAACACCCGCTCAACGACCTTTCTGCGTCAGCATCTTAGCTGAGATCCTGTGACACGACCACCAGCTGCCGCAGGTGACGCTGGCGGCGCTCGACAAAATAAAGACCTACAATGACGGAAAGACCGCACAGCATGAGCGTCACCGCGAGCCAGAGGACGGGATCCACATTATTCCGGCTTACCAGCTGAGAGGAAACCAGCGGACCCAGGGCGCCCGCCAGAACCTGGGCCCCCCCACCCATCATCGCGGCTCGCCGTGAGGGATCAGCCTCAATCAGCATCGGCACCAGAAAAGGCGTGATGCCGAGATAGCAGAATCCCGTCACAGTTACCGCGGCGATGAACGCCCAGCTTGGCTCCTGAACACCCATCACCGCCCAGCAACCGACATAGATCGCACTCCCGCCAAGCAGCACCGGAAGATAGTGAATGCGCCCGGCAATCCATGTCGCCATGCTCCCGCCAACCAGCTGGGCGAGCAGCGACAAAGTCAGCGCCAGACGTGCCACCTCAGCATCATGACCTGCCTGATGGGCGATAGGCAGCAGAAAGACCGCAACTGCGGGAAACGACGCGGTAAAGATCACTGTTGCCACCAATGCAACCCAGCCGCGCAATGGCGGCGCCGAACTTTCCCCTACGGGCTTTATAAGGGGCGCGTAGGACCGCGGTAGTTTCCCCGCTGCCAAAAGTGCCATCAGGCTTCCCAAAGCCAGCGCAATGAACCCTCCCGACACGCCAAATCGCGGCAGCACCACCAGCGTGAGCAGCAGCGCAAGGACGAACTGTGCTGCCGTCATCGCCGCCAGCAGCACCGCACTCATCCGCTCGGGAGTCGCGTGTCGGGCAATCATGCCGATGCTGATCCACAGCAATATGCCTTCAGGTAAACCCGCCATCGCGCGCAGCCCGATCACGAGGGTGCCCGACGCCCAGGCTCCGGCCCCACTGATCAGCGCCAGTGCCAGTGACGACCCTACAGCCCATGCCCGCAGACCGCGGGGCGGCAAAAGTGCCGAGGCCGCCGCCGTCGACAGCCCCATGACAAGACCTTCTGCCATGGCGGTTACCCCCAGCTGGGAAGGATCGATCCGGTGCAGATCGACCAAGCTGCCCATCAGGACAGGCATCACCCCGGACATCAGCAATCCGCAAACGCCCATCATGATCACGGCAACGGCCTGTATCAGGCTGAGGCTTTCTCCCACCGCCTCATTTACCACTAGGCTGTGCCCACCCGCTTCGCGCACCATTCGTCCTACCAAAGCCGCGTGACTTCTCGTGCGAACGAGCATTGTTCTGTTAGCGCCACGACGCAAGCCATCATCCGGAACTTGATTTTGGCGCAAAGCGGGTCATCGTGCTCCACCACCTCGTACCCATGACGCCCGTCCTCGCCCATCTTCAGGAGACGCTGCCGATGAAAGCCATTCGCATTGCCAAGACAGGCGGGCCCGACGTTCTCGAATATGTCGACATTGATCTGCCCACGCCCCCGCCGGGTCACGCACGGCTGCGTCACACCGCCATTGGCGTCAACTTCATCGACACCTATCACCGCAGCGGCCTCTATCCTGTGCCCCTGCCGGCCACGCTTGGCGGTGAGGCAGTGGGGATCATCGAAGCCCTCGGTGACGGGGTGACGGGCTTTCATTTGGGTCAGCGCGTGGGCTATTGCACCCAGCCTCTTGTCGGCTATGCAGACGGTGCCAATGTTCGGGCCGACCGGCTGATTACCTTACCGCCACAGTTGGGCGATGACATCGCTGTCGCCGCCATGCTCAAGGGCATGACCGTACAATTTCTGCTGAAGCGCTGCTTTGCCGTTGCGCCAGGCCAAACCATCTTGTGGCATGCAGCTGCAGGAGGAGTGGGCTCAATCGCCAGCCAGTGGGCCCGTGCCCTCGGCGTACAGGTGATCGGTACCGTAGGCTCAGACGACAAACGAGCTCTCGCCCTCGAGTATGGCTGTGCGCATGTTCTGAACACACGTACCGAGGACTGGGTGGAAAAAGTGCGCGCGCTGACCGGAGGTCGTGGCGTTCCTGTCGTCTATGATTCAATCGGCAAGGACACTTGGGACGGCTCCCTCAACTGTCTGGCCCGACGTGGCATGATGGTCAGCTTTGGCAACGCGTCTGGGCCGGTGCCCGCCTTCTCTCCGGCCGTGTTGGCCCAGAAGGGCTCTCTCTTTGTAACCCGGCCAACACTTTTTGATTATGTTAGTACACAGCAGGAATTACAGGCCACCGCCAACGACGTCTTTGACCTCATTGTGCGGGGGACCATCAAGATCCACATTCATGCCGAGTTCCCGCTCAAAGAGGCCCGCGCTGCACATATTGCTCTGCATTCGCGCACAACCACCGGGGCGATCGTGCTGCGCCCCTGACCGAAGCGCCCGGCTACATCACCGTCGCGCCAGCCTCTTGCTTGCGCAGATAGATGGAGCGCTTGGGACGGGCCATCACCCGCTCCAGCATCGGCACAAAGGCCTGCAGTGGCATGGTATCGTAATCCGGATCAAAGGCGTTCTGGTCGTGCCGGGCACAGAACGCAGCGGTATGTTCGAAAGCCGGATGGCCACGGAACTTGTCGCGCAGATTGCGATCAAGGCCGAGGTGATGGAAAAAGTAATAGCCTTGGAAAATGCCATGGTGCTGCAGCATCCACCAATTCTCTTCGCTGACAAATGGCCTTAGGATCGTCGCCGCAAGCTCGGCATGATTATGTCCAGCAAGCGTGTCACCGATGTCATGAAGAAGCGCACAAACGACATACTCTTCGTCCATACCATCGCGGTAGGCAAGGCTGGCCGACTGCAGGCAATGTTCCAGACGATCAACAGCAAACCCGCCGCAATCCCCTTCGAGCAGCTTCAGATGGGCAAGAACCCGTTCCGGTAATGCCCGGTTGAAACTATGTGCGGCGCTGCTGATCTTGCTCCAGTCCTCCGCCGTGCTCTGGCTCATGGCCCGAAACTGGGCACGCTCGTGTTCTTCCTCGGCCATCATCTACGCCCTCGGTTTCACAAACAGTGTGCGCCCGCCACAAAGCCCTGGTCAATAGAGGCCACAATGG
>JAKBAU010000016.1 GCA_021808875.1 Pseudomonadota bacterium
GCGCCCCGATTCCAACGTCGAGGGTCGCAATGTCTACGATGCCCGCAAGGCCATCGGTGAGGAACTGGCCCGGGAAAGCCCGGCCAATGCCGATATCGTCATCCCCGTCCCCGATTCCGGTGTACCGGCAGCTCTCGGCTATGCTTTGGCCTCGGGGCTGCCTTTTGAGCTTGGCATCATTCGCAATCATTATGTGGGGCGGACCTTCATCGCCCCCTCTGACCGCATTCGTCACCTGAGCGTAAGGCTCAAGCACAACCCCAACCGCGCCCAACTCAAGGGCAAGCGGGTGGTCCTCGTCGATGATTCCATCGTCCGGGGCACTACTTCCAAGAAGATCGTCCAGATGGTGCGCGATGCCGGAGCGGCGGAGGTGCATTTTCGTATCGCTTCGCCTCCTACCACGCACTCCTGTTTCTACGGGGTGGACACACCCAACTCCGAAGATCTGCTGGCCCACAAGATGGATGTCGAGGGCATGCGCCGCTATATCGGCGCCGACACCCTCGCCTTTGTATCGATGGATGGTCTTTACCGTGCGGTCGGCGAACCAGGACGTCGCCGCGAGCAGCCCCAGTTCTGCGACGCCTGCTTCTCCGGCGACTATCCGATTGAGCTCGCAGACAAGAACGGCGGAGAAAGCGGGCGCCAACTCTCGCTGCTCGCCGAAGTCGCGTGAGCCCCTGCTTGCCATAGGTCCAAAGCCGCACGCAGGGCACGCTGCTCAAAACCTGATCATGATGAAAGACTGACATGGCCCGTTTCAGCGACCGCATTGTTCTTGTCACTGGCGCTTCACGCGGCATCGGCCGCGCTGCCGCCCTTGGTCTTGCCAAGGAAGGCGCCCACGTGATCGCGCTGGCTCGCACCGTTGGCGCACTTGAAGAGCTCGATGACGAGATTGCGGCCCTGGGCGGCAGCTGCACGCTGGTACCGCTGGATCTTAAGGATTTTGCAGCTCTCGACCGGCTGGGAGGCTCGATCTATGAGCGCTGGGGCCATCTGGACGGTGTCCTTGCCAATGCCGGCGTGCTGGGCGTGCTAACCCCGCTCACTCACCTTGACCCGGAGACTTTGGCCGAAGCTATCGCCATCAACGTGACCGCCAACTGGCGCCTCATCCGTTCGCTCGATCCGCTGCTGAAGGCCTCGGATTCAGGACGCGCAGTGTTCGTGACGAGTGCTGCGGCTCGCAAGAACCGGGCCTATTGGGGCTGCTATGCCCTCACCAAGGCGGCGCTTGAATCCCTCGCTCTGACCTATGCGGACGAGTGCGATAACAGCAAGGTCCGCGTCAATCTCTTCAACCCAGGACCAATCCGCACGGCGATGCGCGCGCGGGCATTTCCCGGTGAAGACCCCAACAGTCTCAAACAGCCCGATGCCGTTGTTCCTGCTATCCTCGAACTTCTGGCGTCATCATGCCAGCTGAATGGCACACGACAGGACTTTGCCTCGTGAACCCAAGTGGCGCGGTTGAGACCGAGCCCATAAATCTCAAACCTGCATGCGCGCGAAGCTGCGGGCGGCCAGCAGCAGAAGAATGAATGACAGTGCGAGCGTTACAGAAAGATCCACGAGCAGTGAAAACTGTGAGTTCCCGGTCAGAAGCCTGCGCAGGGCATCGACGCCATAGGTTAGCGGATCCATCATGGCCAGCACGCGCATGGCCGACGCCACGCGGTCCAGCGGGAAGACCGCGCCGGAGAGGAAAAACATCGGCATCACCACAAAATTCATGACCAGCGGGTAGCCCTGCATATCCCGCATCAAGGTGCCCAGAAAGAGACCGAAGGCGGCAAATAGAAAGGCAAGACTGAGCCCGGCACCAACTGCCGCGATCACCCCCCACCAGTGTTCCGGGCGAAAGCCGAGCGCGATGGACAGGAGTAGCACCAAAAGTCCCTGCAAAGTCGAGGTCGTGGAGCCGCCGAGCACGCGTCCGAACATGATGGCCACGCGACTGACCGGTGCCACCAGCGTCTCCTTCAGAAAGCCAAACTGGCGATCCCAGATCAGATCCATGCCCGAAAACACCGAGGTGAAAATGATACTCATCGCCATGATGCCCGGCGCCAGGAAGTTCAGGTAATTCCCAGCCCCCGCGGCCTGGAACACCCGTCCCAGACCAAAGCCGAGGGCGACGAAAAAGAGCAATGGCTGGCCCAATGAGGCGACGATGCGAGCGGGGCTTCGCCAATACCGCTTCAGCTGCCGCAGCCACATGACATAGATTGCGCCCATGGCTAGCGTCTCCAGGCTTTGCGCAGATTGCGCATGCGTTCGAGGCCGCCATCGTCTCCCTCGCGGATCTCATGGCCCGTGAGCGTGAGAAACGCCTGTTCCAACGACTGGCTGTTAGTCTGCGCACAGAGTTCCTGCGCAGTGCCCATGGCCACGATCGCGCCATGGTCGATGATGGCAATGTGGCGAGCAACACGCTCAGCTTCTTCCATGTAGTGCGTGGTAAAGAAAACTGTGGTGCCCTGGCGTGCATTGAGTTCCTGCAGATAGGACCACATGTGGTTGCGCGTCTGCGGATCGAGGCCGAGGGTCGGTTCGTCAAGAAAGATGATCCGCGGCTCGTGAAGCAGTCCACGGGCAATCTCCAGCCGCCGCTTCATGCCGCCGGAAAACTCCCGCACCAGGCTGTCGCGACGATCGTAAAGTTCGACAAACGCAAGCAAGGTGTCGATGCGCTGCCGCCGCTCTGCCTTCGCGACCCCGTAAAGAATGCCGTGAAACTCCATGTTCTCGAAAGCGGTTAGGTCATCGTCAAGGCTTGAATCCTGGAACACGATGCCGAACGAACGACGCACCGCATAGGACTGGGTAACCGGATCAAAGCCATTGACCCGCATCCGCCCCGAACTCGGTCGCAGGATGGTGGTCAGCATCTTGATTGTGGTCGACTTGCCAGCACCATTGGGTCCCAGAAAGGCAAATATATCTCCAGCCTCGACCCTGACCGTAACATCCTTGACCGCCATGACCTCGCCGAAGCGCTTGCACAGATGCTCGACTTCAATCACCGCAGCCATCATGCTTATCCGTCTGCAAAGGGATTTTTGGAGGTGCGCAACATAAAACGTATCGGGGTTCCCTCGAGCGCAAATGTCTCCCGCAAGCCATGCGCCAGAAAGCGCAGATAGCTTTCGGGGAGCGCCTTCAACTGCGTACCGAACAGGGCGAAACTGGGAGGACGCGCCTTAGGCTGGGTCATGTAGCGGATGCGCACGCGCCGGCCATGAATCGCCGGCGGAGGATGACGCGCGAGCGCCTGTTCGAGAAAGCGGTTCAGCTGGGCAGTTGTGACACGATGGTTCCAAGCCGCATCGGCCGCTTCGATCGCCGTCCCAAGCCGTTCCATACCCTCGCCAGTGCGCGCCGAAATGGCGACGAGAGGCGCGCCAGATACTTGGGGCAGCGCGGCATCAAGGCTTTGCCGGAATTCCTTCAGCTTGCCCTGAGGGTCGGAGAGCAGGTCCCACTTGTTGAGGGCAAAGACGATGGCGCGCCCTTCGCGGGCGATCAGATCGGCAATCGAGAGATCCTGCTTTTCGAAAGGGTGGGTGGCATCCATGATCAGCACCACGCATTCGGCAAAGCGGATGGCCCCGAGGCTTGAGCCGACCGCGAGTTCCTCGAGCGTCTTACCGGCCACGCGCGCCTTCCTGCGCATACCCGCGGTGTCGTAGATCAGGACCGGGCGGCCTGCAATCTGCCAGGACGCAGCGATGGCGTCGCGAGTGATCCCGGCTTCCGGTCCGGTGAGCGCCCGTTCGCTGCCAATCAGTCGATTGAACAAGCTCGACTTGCCAACATTGGGCCTGCCGACAAGTGCAATGCGCAGCGGCTTGATGGTGCCCTCAGAGACCTCCTCCTCATTCTCCTGCGGGGGGCGCGGCAAGAGCGCCTGCAATTGTTCGAAGAGTTCCCCCACCCCCAGACCGTGCTCGGCCGACACCGCAATGGGCTCGCCAAATCCCAGGCCGTAGGCTTCAGAAAAACCTCCCTGCGAGGCGCGGCTCTCACATTTGTTGACGACCAGGATAATAGGCTTGCCGGAGCGGCGCAGGCTGAGAGCAATGGTTTCGTCTCCCGCCGTAATCCCTTCGCGTCCATCAATCATGAAAAGACACACGTCCGCCTCTGCGATGGCCAGGCGCGACTGCAGCGTCATGCGCTGGGCCAGGCTGCCATCGGGGCCCATCTCAAATCCCGCAGTATCGACAAGACGCAGGGTCATGCCGTGGAGTTCGATCTCGGCCTCCTGGCGATCCCGGGTGACACCCGGGGTGTCATGCACGATGGCAAGACGGCGTCCAGCGAGCCGGTTGAACAGTGTTGACTTGCCGACATTGGGCCGGCCGATGATGGCAACGCTCAGCATGGCTACCTTGAGAGCCGGTGGCGCTCACATTGTCCAATTGGGGCATGAGCCCATGATTCATGTACGAAAGGGACTAGCTTAACGCAACGCCACGAGTTCTGCACCGCGGGTATAAAGATAGACCATCTGATTGGCGACAATCGGACTGATGGTTTCGCCATCCGGGATGGAGATCCGTCCCAGCACATGGCCACTATAGGGCGAGATCGATTCGGCATGGCCGTCAGAGGAGGTGACGATGAGACGATTGGAAACCAGCACCGGACCCGCCCAGACGATTGGCCCTTCGTGGTTCTCGGGATCCTCCCACCGCGAAAAAGCATGCATCCACTTTACCTTACCCGTCTTGCGCTCAAGGCAGAGTAGCTGATTGCGGGTGGTCATCACGTAGAGAACGTCACCGGCAACCCAAGGGGTATAGATACCTGTGATATCCTTGGTCCACACCCGCTCTCCGGTGCTCAGCCTGATGGCAGCCATCAGGCCTGAATGGCTGATGGCAAAGACCATGTCGCGATCAACCACCGGTTCGGCGGCGATGTCGTCGATCTCGCCCAGCGCAGTGATGCTGTGGAGCTTGGAGAGCGTGTCGGACCAAGCGACATGCCCATTGGTCACACGAATGGCAAAGAGCTCCCCTGAGGTATAGGGCGCGATCACATATTCGTTGGCCACTGCCACGCTCGAGGACTTCAGGATCGAGGCATGTTCGGAGATGCCCTCTTGGTCCCACAGCTCGTGGCCGTTCTTTTCGTTGAGCACATGCAGATGATTGTCGACCGAAGAAACGAAGACCCGCCCGCCATTGCCTACCGGAGCATTGATAAACGGCGTACCGATGTGAGTACGCCACAAGGTCTTGCCACTGGCCGGATCAAGCGCCAGAACGTCGCCAAAGCCGGTGGAGACAAAGATCTTTCCGTTGTCGGAACCAAGTCCCCCGCCATAGCCCTTAGTGGGGTCGACGCGGCTGTCACTTCCGATCAGACCGAAGGACAGTTCGCTGAGGATGCTCTGTTCGCCTCTAGGTGCCACTGACCGCTTCCACAGACGTCTGCCTGTGGTTGCGTTGAAGGCGTAAACGTGACTGGCGGAATCAAGTACGAAGATCCGCCCGCCAGTGACGATGGGCGGCGCGGTCAGGCGGGAATCGCTGTCTGAACCTTTGCCCGCCTCGTGCTCCCAGACCACTCTCAGTGGCCCCGATGCCATGAGGTGATACATGGCGTTGGTGGCGTAGCCTCCCGCTTCTGGCCAATCGTGATTGACGTAAGGCGCAGGAAGCACCACGGGGACCGATTTCAATTTCGGATCGGGACGCAGCTCATTGGCTTCGGTCAGAACCGGAATGCGCGTGCCCTTGAGGTTGGATTTGGTGGGCGTGCTGGCAAACCAGTGCGAAACCGCACCGAGACCAAGCTGATCCAGCGTGCCGCAAGCTCCCAGTGACAAAGCGAGGCCAAGACAAAGCGACAGGCGCCAGGTCCGACACAGCGTCGATGACTTCATCGGTGAGCGTGGCCTCGACGTTGATGGGGCTTCGGATGGGTCGTAGCCGCCTTATGCCCGCTGGTCGCGGGTTTGGCGAGCGCCGGCGCAGTACCGGCCTTGGCTGCGGGAGGCGTGGCAGGCGGCGGCACCACACCATAGGCCTTGTCGCCCCCGGCATGGAGGAAAGTGGCCATAGCATTGGCGCGCTGACGCACTCCGATCGGAGCTTCGACATTGGCGGCCAAGGCCTGATATTCCTTCGCGGCGAGCGCAAATTTGCCGTCGCGATAATCGGCGTAGGCGAGAATTTCCCGGGCCATGAACCGCCAGGGGCTGGCAGCAGCCGTCAGAGGCGTCAGGAGCGCTTCAAGCTGCAGCCGCGGCATCGTATCGGCAAGCATCCAGCCCTCACGCAGCTTGGCAACGGCGGCGAGGAGCGGATCATCGCCTGCTGCCACTTTCTTGTAGAGTTCGAGTGCATCGGCACGATGGCCGGCTGCCAGCAGCGCATCGGCATTGTGCAGGCGGGACACCACAGCATAGCCGGGCGGCGCCGTATCGGCGATCTTGGCGAAGGCCGTCGCCGCCTGTGCCGCATGGCCAGAAGCCATCAGCGCCTCGGCGGCCATGTAGGCCTGCGACGCCTTCAGGCTTGCGCGATGCTCGTAATAACGCCAGACCTGATAGCCTGCGGCCGCGAGGATGATGAGCGCCACCACTGCGATGACGTAATCGCCATAGCGCTTCCACAGCTGCGCATAACGCTCGCGGCGGACTTCCTCCTCGATTTCGCGGAAGATGTCGGACACCAGAAATTCCTTAGGCTGGGATCGACCGAAGCATCAGGACGCCACTCCCAAGTCTCCGACCAACGTCTTGACGGCGAAGGATGATTAGCGACTTGAGCGGCAATCCGCAACTCGCGATATCGGGAACGGCGCCGCCTCGCCCGGCCCTGGCCGCGCCCCCGCTTTACCGGAAGTGGAATTTTTCAGCATAATATCTGCCCAAGCTGGGCTGGGCGCCGTGAAGGAGGCCATATGACTGCGGTTGAACAGGCCCCCAACGGGGCGAGGGCCTCACGTGACACCCCCGTGGGTCTGCGCATCGCGATCATCTGCGCGATGATGGGCACCTTCATGCAGGTGCTCGATTCGACCATTGCCAATGTCGCCTTGCCCTACATGCAGGGTACCCTGCAGGCCAGCCGCGACCAGATCACCTGGGTTCTCACCTCCTACATCGTGGCTGCCGCGGTGATGACCGCTCCCGTAGGCTGGCTGTCCGCCCGCATCGGGCGCAAACCTTACTTTCTGATCAGCATGACCGGGTTCACCGTGACCTCGGCGATGTGCGGGGCGGCCCAGTCCCTCGATCAGATGATCTTCTTTCGCATGCTCCAGGGCCTTTTTGGTGCCGCCCTCTCCCCCCTGTCGCAGTCCGTGGTGCTGGACCGCTTCCCCGCCGAAAAGCGCGGCATGATCATGTCGATCTGGGGCATGGTGGTGATGGTGGGTCCCATCATGGGGCCAACCCTAGGCGGCTGGCTGACAGATAATTATTCCTGGCGCTGGGTCTTTTACGTGAACGTTCCCGTGGGGATTCTCGCAGTTCTGGGAATGCTTATATTCCTTTCTGAAGATGAAACCGTGGAAGCGAAGACGTTCGACTGGACTGGATTTACGTTCTTTGCCATAGCCATTGCAGCGCTTCAGTTTATGCTCGATCGAGGAACCTCGAAAGACTGGTTCTCATCTGGTGAAATCATAACAGAAGCTGTTCTTTCTGGGACAGGTGCCTATCTTTTTATTGTCCATTATTTCACAAGCGATCAAATCTTCCTCCCTCGCGGCCTTTTGAAGGACGTGAATTTCGTCTCTGCGCTCGTGCTGACGTTTTTCGTCGGCGTCCTGATGCTGGCGACCACCGCGCTCCTACCGCCGTTCCTGCAGGATCTGGGTGGCTACACCGTGCTCGATACCGGCCTGATGCTGGCGCCGCGCGGGGTGGGCACCATGCTGACCATGATGCTGATGGGCAGGGTCGTCATGAAGGTGGATGCCCGTCTGCCCATGGCGGTTGGCTGTGTGCTCTTGACCTGGTCGATGTGGCAGATGTCGTTATGGACCCCGTCCGTGACCCAAATGACGCTTGCCAGCACCACTTTCGTTCAGGGTGTCGGCATGGGACTCATTTTCATTCCTGCCAATGTCATGGCCTTCGCCACCCTGCCCTCCGAACTGCGCACAGATGCAGCGGCGATCATCAATCTGGTCCGCAACATGGGGATGGCCCTGGGGGTCTCGATCACCTCCTCGGCCCTGGCAGCGAGCATGCAGACTGTTCACGCCTCGCTGGCCGCCCATGTCACCCCCTTCAATCGGGCTTTGTCTGTCAATGCGCCAGCCCTGTTCTACAACCCGCAATTGCCGCTGGGCCGCACGATCATGGAAATGATCGTCAACCAGCAGGCGCTCGCAATATCCTATGCCGACACCTTCTATCTCATGCTGTTCCTCAGCCTGCCGGCATTTCTGGTGCTGCTCGTGATCCCCAAACCCGAACCGACGGTCGGAACCGTCAAGATCGAGCCCCTAGAATAGAGATCCGGCGTCACGCCGGCCCGGCGCCCGCACTGGCTCGCTCCGTTAGAAAGCCTTTAAGGGCGAGACTGCCGCCTCGGCTCCACCCCCATTGCGAACGGGGCCAACTTTTAGGCATGATGCCATTCTGTCGCGCTTTCCTCCGCCGGGGGGGGAGTGGGCGCGGCGGCAAACTAGGCACCCGGCGGGACTCAATCGGCAACATCATGGCGAATTATGACACGACGCGCCTCGCACAGGCATCGGCTCGAGGCACCATCAAATGGTTCAACGCGACGAAGGGATACGGCTTTATCACTCTGGAACGCGGCGGTGACGCGTTCTGTCACGCCAGTGCCCTAGCCGCGGTCGGTGCAACAGATGTTCCACCCGGATCGACCGTTGTCTGCGATCTGCAGGAATCCCCGCGTGGCCTTCAGGTCGTGGCCGTCCACAGCCTCGATACCTCGACCGCAGAAGCCCAGCCGCCGCGCAAGCCGCGCGGCCTGGGAGGCGGCGACGATGACCGTGGCCGACGCGGCGGGTTCGGTCGCGACAGCGGAGGTTTCGGCCGCGACAGCGGAGGTTTCGGTCGCGACAGCGGAGGCTTCGGCCGCGACAGCGGAGGTTTCGGCCGCGACAGCGG
Organism: Pseudomonadota bacterium; assembly: GCA_021808875.1. The sequence goes on from JAKBAU010000016.1 coordinate 9,113, forward strand.
AGGTTTCGGCCGTGACAGCGCCCCTTCCGGTGCCATGGTCGATGGCCGGGTCAAATTCTTCAACGACCAGAAGGGCTTTGGCTTCGTGGTTCCGGAAAATGGCGGCGACGATGTCTATGTCCATGCCAGTGCACTGCGCCGTTCGGGGTTGGCCGCGCTTACACCCGAACAGCGCATCCGTTACTCCACCCGGCAGGGCATGAAGGGCGTCGAAGTCGATCGCATCGAGGTGCTGTAAGGAGGCGGCCTATTCGGCCGCCTCATCTCGATGCATGCGTGCAGCATCCGGACTAACATCGGGATCATGTTCGGCCGCTTTCAGCCGCTCGCGCGCTGCTGCAGCTTCTTTTTGCTTGTTCCACATCGACGCGTAATGGCCTCCGCGTGCCAGCAACTCGCTGTGACGGCCGCGTTCGATGATCTCGCCGTGATCCAGTACCAGGATCTCGTCGGCGTCAACCACCGTTGACAGCCGATGCGCGATGACCAAGGTCGTGCGGTTCTGCGCCACCAGATTGAGCTCGCTCTGGATCTCGCGCTCGGTGCCGGTATCGAGTGCCGATGTCGCTTCATCCAGAAGCAGGATCGGAGGGTTCTTCAGTATGGTGCGAGCAATCGCCACGCGCTGTTTCTCGCCGCCAGAAAGTTTCAGCCCGCGTTCACCAACCATGGCATTGTAACCATCCGGCAGCTCGCGGATGAAAGGTTCGATCTGGGCCATGCGCGCCGCCTCCTCGATCTCGCTCTCGCCGGCGCCAATCCTCCCGTATGCAATATTGTACCGGATGGTGTCATTGAAGAGCACCGTGTCTTGCGGAACGATGCCGATAGCTTGCCGCAGCGAGGCCTGTGTGACCTTGCGGATATCCTGCCCGTCTATGCGAACGGCGCCGCTCTCAATGTCGTAAAAGCGGTAGAGGATGCGACTGATGGTCGACTTTCCCGCGCCTGACGGCCCCACCACTGCAACCGTCTTGCCGGCAGGCACACGAAAGCTGATGCCCTTGAGAATGGTGCGTGCCGGTTCATAGGCAAAGACAACCTCGTCAAAGACAATCTCGCCTCCGGTAATGGCAAGGGGACGGGCGTCGGGTGCATCGACCACTTCCTGGGGCTGATGCAGCAGACGGAACATGGCATCCATGTCAACCAGCGCCTGGGTGATTTCGCGATAGACCGTCCCCAGAAGGTTGAGTGGCATGTAAAGCTGCATCAAGATCGCATTGGCCATCACGAAATCTCCAACCGTGAAGCGCCCATATTTGATGCCAAAAGCGGTCATCGCCATGACCGCTCCCATGCCCAGCGCGACGATGATCGCCTGACCAGTATTGAGGATCGACAGAGAGGTTTGCGATGCGATCGAGGCACGGGTAAATTTTTCCATCGAGCGATCGAATCTGCTCGTCTCGTGCGCCTCGTTGTTGAAGTACTTGACCGTCTCGTAATTCAAAAGACTGTCGACTGCCTTTGTGTTCGCCTCCTGATCAGACTGATTCATCTCCCGGCGGAACTGGATACGCCAGCGTGTCACGGCCAGGGTGAACCAGCCATAGGCCACCACCATCGTGAAGGTAACGAGCGCGATCCAGATGTTGAGCGTAGCGATAAGAATCGCGCAGAAGATCAGGAGCTGAAACAGCGTCGGAAAAATATTGAAAAGGGCAAAGGACAGGAGCGTATCGATGCCTTTGGTGCCGCGCTCGATCACCCGCGACAGCCCGCCCGTCTTGCGTTCCAGATGAAACCGCAAGGACAGGGTATGAACATGGGCAAAGGTCGAAACCCCCACCTCGCGCATGGCGTGATACTGAACCTTGGCAAAAATTCCATCGCGCAGCTGCGCAAAGGCCTGCATCAAAATACGTGCGAAGACATAGGCTCCCACCAGCGACAGCGCCGAGCTGAGAGCGATCTGTGCCGGGCTCTTGGCCAGCGCGTCGGTGATGTAGCGCATCACCACCGGGAAAGTGGCGGTGGCGAGAATGGCCAGAACAAGGCAGGCGAGCGCCACCAGAACGCGCAACCTCAGATCAGGCCTGCCCTTTGGCCACAGATAGGGCATGAGCCGCCACAGGGGGGCCAGCTGTGCGGTACCACCACCTTCTTCGACAAGCGATCGGCGCATCAATCAATGTCCCATGTTGCCGCCGGCAAAGGTCAGATAGCCGGCGATAAAGGCAAGAACGGCAATGGCAGCCAGGATGACGAATGGACGGCGCACCGCTAACCTCACTTTGGCCTCGTTTACGAAGCTATGCCTCAAACCGCAACCTGTGTCCCCAGAGTCCAAGTCCGCTGCCGCACGGCGTTCCGCCGCTTCAGCATGAGAAAGCCTCGCCTGTCATGACCTCCCCTGCAACGCCCTCCTCGTCCGAATCCTTTACCGTCTGTGTCTTTTGCGGCTCGTCTTTGGGCAATGATCCGCAGTTTGGGCGAGAGGCCCGCGAGCTCGGCCAGCGGATCGCGCGGGCCGGCTGGTCACTGGTCTTCGGTGGCGGCGACGTCGGTCTTATGGGCGAAACCGCCCGCGCCGTGAGGGCCCTGGGGCAGCCTGTCCATGGTGTCCTGCCTGAATTCCTGCAGCAGCAGGAGCATCCCATGAGCCACGGCGAAAGCCTTGAGCTGACGGCGGACCTGCAGAGCCGCAAGCGCCGCCTGCTGGCCGCCGCAGACGCCTTCGTCCTGCTTCCCGGCGGCTTTGGCACGCTGGACGAATTCTTCGAGGTGCTGACCGAGGCCCAGCTCGGCGTCCACCACAAACCCATCATCCTCGTCGACGTCGCGGGCTATTACACCCCCCTCCTGGCGCTGCTCGAACACGCCGTGCATCACGGCTTTGCCCGCCCGGAAAGTCTGGGATTTGTCAGCCGCGTGCCGGACGCAGCAGCGGCGATCGAAAGTCTGCTCCAGGGCGGCGGCAACGCGCTCGCCCGCCCCTAGGACAGCGGCCTTGGGACGGTGACAAGCAGGTGCCGAAAATAGCGGATAGCCGAGGGAGCATCCCATTTGGCGGTACCGACCACCCGTGCGATCTCCCGCCCCTCCGGGTCGATGAGGATCGATGTCGGCAGCCCATACGCATCAAAGCTCCGGATGAAGGCGTGAGCGGGATCGCGCCACACCCCGAGACTCTCGGCCTGGTGCGCAGCCAGAAAAACACGGATGGTCTTCGCATCGGCATGGCCGACATTGACCGCCACGATATCAAGGCCGCGCCCCTTGAGGGCGGTCTGCAGCGCCGCCAGCGCGGGCAGTTCGCGTACACAAGGTGAACACCAGGTCGCCCAGAGATTGACGAGCAGATAGTGCCCGCGGAAGGCGTCCAGCATCTTCAGCCGGCCGCGCCCATCGGCAATGGCGATATCCGGTGCCAGGTGGGGATGACGAAGCGGCTGCAGACGGGAGAGTGCCGCCGGCGGATTGCTCACTGCGTGGACAGGCCCCGACAGGATCACATATAGAACCCCAACAAGGACCGCAGCCGCGGCGGCAAGTGCGGCGGCAGGCAAGGGCTTGAGGACGGCCTTGGCAACAAATCGAGGCATCTAGCACCAATGACGAAGAACAAGATGTGGGGGGGACGTTTTTCCACGGGGCCCGCTTCGATCATGGAGGAAATAAACGCCTCCGTCGATTTCGACAAACGCCTCGCCCACGAAGATCTTGCCGGATCGAAGGCTCACGCCCGGATGCTGGCCGCCTGTGGCATCATCAGCGAGGCTGACGGTGCGGCGATTGTTGGTGGCCTGGAGGAGATTGAAGTCGAGATCGCGGCTGGCGACTTCGAATTCAAGCGGAGCCTCGAGGACGTGCATCTCAACATCGAAAGCCGGCTGGCCGAAAAGATCGGGCCGGTCGCCGGCCGCCTGCATACCGCGCGTTCCCGCAATGATCAGGTCGCCACCGATTTCAGGCTGTGGGTGCGTACGGCCTGCGGCCGCGCCACGGCTGGGCTCAGAGCCCTGCAGCAGGTTCTGCTCGATCTGGCTGCGACCCATGCCGACACCATCATGCCGGGCTTTACCCATATGCAGCCGGCCCAGCCGGTGACCTTTGGCCACCACTGTTTGGCCTATGTCGAAATGTTCGCCCGCGACTGCGACCGCTTTGTGCAGTGCGCCCGTCGTCTCAACGAATGCCCTTTGGGCGCCGCGGCCTTAGCTGGAACACCCTACCCCATCGACCGCTCCATGACGGCCAGGACTCTGGGCTTTGAGGGGCCTGCCCGCAACTCCCTCGACGCGGTTGCGGCGCGCGACTTCGCCCTTGATTACCTCGCGGCCGCCACCATCGCGGCCACTCACCTGTCCCGGCTGGGCGAAGAAATTGTGGTATGGGCCAATCCGGGCTTCGGCTTTATCCGCCTCAGCGATGCCTTCTCGACCGGCTCCTCCATCATGCCCCAAAAACGCAATCCGGATGCGGCCGAACTCGTGCGCGCCAAAAGCGGGCGTATTCTGGGCAGCTTCGTTGGCCTCGCGACGGTAATCAAGGGACTGGCCCTCGCCTATGCCAAAGACCTGCAGGAAGACAAGGAGGCGGTGTTTGCGGCCGCGGACGCACTCGAACTGTGCCTTGCCGCGATGGCGGGCATGCTCAGCGATCTCACGGTACGCGCCGAAGCAATGCGCAAGGCGGCCGAAGCCGGCTTTCCCACCGCCACGGACCTCGCCGACTGGTGTGTGCGTGAGCTTTCAATTCCCTTCCGCGAGGCCCACCATATCGCCGGTGCAATTGTCAGACAGGCCGAACAGATGGGTGTGGCATTAGCCGAGGTGCCCTTGTCGCAGATGCAGAAGGTCGAAGCGCGCATCGACGCGCGGGTCTATGACGTGCTGACGCTCGAGGCCTCAGTCAAAGCGCGGCGCAGCTTCGGCGGCACTGCACCTGAGCGCGTGCGTGAGCAGATCGCCTATTGGCGCGGACAGCTCGCATGATCCGCCGTATTCTGGCGCTGGGCGCCCTTGTGCTCGTGCTGACAGGATGCGGGGTTAAATCCAACCTCGTCATGCCCGATGGCAAGCCCACGCCCAAGCGCCAGCAGGATCCGTCGCGCCCCCCAAGCCCACTGGGACAATAATGCGTTACTTCGAATATCGGGACGGCACCCTTCATGCCGAAGAGGTCAATCTCGCGGCCCTGGCGCAAGAGGTCGGGACGCCATTTTACTGTTACTCAGGCGCCGCGCTGCGCCATCACTATGAGACCTTCGCCGCAGCCATGCCGAAAGGGTCCTTGATCGCCTACTCGGTCAAGGCCAATGGCAATCTTGCCATACTGCGCCAGCTGGCGCGGCTGGGCTGCGGCGCCGACATTGTGTCGGGCGGCGAACTAAAGAAGGCGCTGGCCGCCGGCATTCCCCCAACCCGCATTGTTTATTCGGGGGTCGGCAAAACCGTTGGCGAGATGACACGCGCGCTTACCGCCGGCATCTTGCAGTTCAACGTCGAAAGCGAAGCCGAACTTGAAGCACTCAATAACGTTGCCCTCTCTCTGGGCACACGCGCACCCGTCGCCATCCGGGTCAACCCCGATGTCGATGCCCGAACCCACGCCAAGATCACCACCGGCACCAAGCAAAGCAAATTCGGTATTTCCTGGAATCGCGCCCACCAGGTCTATGCCAGAGCTGCCCGTCTCGACGGCATCCGTATCGTCGGCATCGATTGTCATATTGGCAGCCAGATCGTCGAGCTGGCTCCGTTTGAAGCTGCCTTCACCCGTATCATCGCGCTCACCCGGGATCTGCGCGCCGAAGGCCTCCCCATCACCTCGATCGATTTCGGTGGCGGGCTCGGGGTTGCCTATCGTGCAGACAATGCCCCGCCTGCGGAGCCCAGCGCCTATGGCGCCATGATCGCCGCCTTGACCCGCTCCCTTGAGGCGCAGCTCATCTTCGAACCTGGACGGCGCCTCGTGGCGGAAGCCGGCATCCTTGTGGCGCGCGTCATTTACATCAAAGAGACAGAAACCAAGCGCTTTGCGATCCTCGATGCCGGCATGAACGATCTCCTGCGCCCTGCGCTCTATGATGCCTATCACGAGATCCTGCCCTTGAACGGCCCCAAAGCGGGCACAACTGTCTACGATGTTGTGGGTCCGGTGTGCGAAACCGCCGATCTCTTCGCACACGAGCGCAGTCTTCCCGAGCTCAAGGCTGGCGATCTTGTCGCCATTCTGACCGCCGGGGCCTATGGCGCCGTCATGGCATCGTCGTACAATGCACGACCGCCTGCCGCCGAGGTGCTCGTCGAGGCAAAAGACTGGGCGATCATACGTGGCCGCGCAGATGAGGATGCCCTTGTCCAACAGGATCAACTCCCGCCCTGGCTGGAAAACTGACCGCGTCGAGCGCTTCATCGCGCTGGCGCGCGTCATCGTGGCATTCGAACGGCTGTGGTCCGGGCTGTGGCCTGCCACCGGCCTGATCGGTCTGTGGCTGGCTGCGGCACTATTTGGTACCTTTGCGCGACTGCCTGGCTGGCTGCACCTCTTCCTGCTGCTGCTTATCATCGTCGCTGTTGTCGATCGACTTTTTTTGCAGTGGCAGACCTTCGCCTGGCCGAACTGGGAGGAGGGCGCCCGCCGCCTCGAGCGCGATGCAACCCTTGCACACCGGCCCATCAGCGAAGCCGAAGACACCCTGGTCCTCGGCCGGGGCAATGCCTTTGCTGAAGCCCTGTGGCGGGCGCACCGGCGGGCCGCACTCTCCCGCATCACGCGGCTGCGGCTTGGTCTTGCTCATCCCGGCCTGGCAAAAAAGGATCCGCGTGGCCTGCGCTTTGGCGTGCTCGCTCTTCTGGTCGGCGGCGTCGTGGTTGCCGGCCACAACTGGTCCGCGCGCCTGGCTGACGCCTTCCTGCCCGATTTTTCGCCCGCCCAGAGCGCACATCTGGATGCCTGGATCACCCCTCCTGCCTATACAGGGGAAGCGCCGCTCTATCTCGGCGGGCACACAAAGCGGATCTTGGTGCCACAAGGCTCACAGCTGGTGATCCACGTGCATGGCGCCCTCGCCCCGCCACGCTTGACCAGCGACCAAGGGCGTACGCCACGCTTTGCGGCACCGTCCGGCGGAAATCGTGGCGAGTTCGTGAGCACATCGGCGCTCATCACGAGCCGGCACCTGACCGTGATCGCTGATGGCCACACCCTCGCCCACTGGCAGATCGAGGTTCAGGCGGATCGTCCGCCGGTGGTCGGCTTTGCCGCCCCTCCACAGCCTACGGCACGCGATGCCACCAAAATCTCGATCCTTGCCAAGGATGACTATGGCATTGCCAAACTCGAGCTTAGCCTGACGCCACTTGAGGGCGTGCGCAAGACGGCGGTGGTGGTGGCCCTGCCGGTCGATGACCCCAGTGCCAAGACCTTGCGCGAGACAGTGTACGAGGATCTGACCCAAAGCCCCTATGCCGGTATCAAGGTTCGCGCGATCCTCAAAGCCACAGATGCTGCGGGAAAGAGCGGGCAGAGTGCAGCGGCCATCTTTACTCTGCCGCAGCGCATCTTCACCAATCCTCTGGCGCGCGCCCTCGTCGAACAGCGACGCAATCTTGTCGTTGGCGATCTGGCGGCCCTTCCGAACGTGGTGGCGACACTCAACGCGTTGACACTCGTACCACAATATTTTTTTACCGACAGGCTGGGTGCCTATGTGGCAATCCGCAGCGCCTACCACGCCTTGCGCAATCTCCACGATCGCCACGACCTCGTGCGCGTTGAGGACCTTCTCTGGCAGACCGCACTCGCCCTAGATCACAAAGACGCCACCCGTCTTGGCCAGCAATTGCGCGCGCTCCAGGCCATGCTGACAAAGGCACTGGCGAGCGGCGCCCCCCAGAGCCAGATCAACGCGCTGATGCAGCGCTATCAAAAGGTGCTGCAAGAGTATCTGACGAAGCTGGCACAAAACGCCGCTCCAGGTGCCATGACGTCACCCGAGCCCCATGTCCGCATCATAACCGGGCAGGAACTCCAAGACATGATGAAGGCGATTCAGCAGCTGGCGCAGATCGGTGATCGCGCCAAGGCCGCACAGCTGCTGGCGCTGTTGCAGAATCTGATTGAAAACATGCAGGTGCGGACGGCCCAGGGCGACATGGGTAGCGGCCAATCCGCAGCGGGCAAAGCCGCCACCGACGCCATCAAAAAGCTCGGCGATATTACCGGACGCCAGCGCGAACTGCTCGATAAGACCTATCGGCTGCGCCAGGGTGACAGCGTACCAAAGGATGGCACGCCCCAGGCACTGGCAGAGGCACAATCCCGCCTCAAAACCGCACTTGGCCAGGTGCTCAAAGGGCTCGGAGCAAACCACGCCAAGATACCCGAGAGCCTCAACGATGCAGCAAAGGCGATGGGCAAGGCCGCGGAAGAGCTCTTCGCGCGCCGTCTTTATGACGCCGGCACAGCGCAAAAGCAGGCGCTCGTGGACTTGCAGAAGGGCATCGCGAACTTGGCCACGCAGGCCGGTTCCGGTGTCGCGGGCACCGCGTCAGGGAACCAAGATCCCTTCGGCCGGCCGCAAGGCGCGCAAGGTGCCATCAGTGGCGAAAACCTGCAGCTACCCGACAAATCAACGCTGAAGCGTGCGCGCCAGATCCTGCAGGAACTCCGCAAGCGGGCCGGCGAACCCGGGCGCTCCCGAGAAGAGCTCGACTATATCGACCGGCTGCTCAAGGAGTTTGATTGAACTCCGCTGCCTCTGGCATCAAAGCCTGCACAATGGGGGCAAACGCGCTCATCTGCTGCATGCCCGCAGGACCAAGCGTCAGGCCCCCATCAACGACGAGGGCCTGACCGGTGACCCAATCAGAACCGTCCGACGCGAGATAAAGCGCAGCCTCCGCGATGTCGCGGGGCAAACCCCCGCGACGGATCGGTTGACTGTCGCTGGCCGCCGTCGCAATGGCCTCAAGACGGGTATCGGCGAGCTGGCTGGGAAGGCCCAGTGCCGTGGCAAAGATGTTGGTGGCGATAAGGCCTGGACAGATGCAATTGACCCTGATGCGGTGTTCGGCGAGCTGCACCGCCGCCACGGTGGTCATGTGGATGATCGCCGCCTTGGCGATCGAATAGAGCATGGGCCCGTAACCCGCGCTTAGACCTGCCACCGACGCGGTGCTGATAATGGCCCCGCCAGAGGCCCGTTTGAGGGCCGGCACCGCATGCTTGATACCGAAGAGCGCGGCGCGCACATGCAGATGCATGACGCTGTCAAAGCCCTGGGCGCTGATCTGATCAACCGTCTCATTGGCCCCACCGGCACCAGCATTGTTGAACACGCAGTCCAGCCGACCGAACTCAGCTTCGGCCGCGGCGATGGCCGCCACGATCTCAGCCTCTTCAAGCACGTTGCAATGGATATATTTGATCCGCCCCGGCGCGCTCTCTTCCAGGCGCCGGCCGCGATCATCGGCGATGTCCGCTGCGATGACCCGTGCCCCCTCGCGGGCAAAGAGTTCAGCGGTCCCCCGGCCAATGCCGCTCCCCGCCCCCGTGATCACCGCAACCTTGCCCGCAAGTCGTCCCATGCTGCATTCCTCCTTCGCGCTGATTGACCGGTGCACCTTGGCCAGCCTAAATCGCAACCATGATCGATGCCATCTCCCTTGCCCAGAACCTGATCCGCTGCCCTTCGGTCACGCCCAAGGACGCCGGCGCCCTTGACGTACTGGAAAGGGCCCTCGCCCCGCTGGGGTTTCACTGCCAGCGCCTGCGCTTCGAAGAAGACGGCACCGAAGGGGTAGACAATCTCTATGCGCGGCTGGGCACCACGCAGCCGAACCTTGGCTTTGCCGGACATACTGACGTGGTTCCGGTCGGCGATGTTGCGGCCTGGACCGTTGACCCCTTCGGCGGCGAGATCCGCGATGGGGTCCTTTATGGCCGTGGCGCAGCAGACATGAAGTCCGCGATTGCCGCCTTTGTCGGGGCCTGCGCGCGCGTGCTCGAGGGTGGCCGGCCAAAGGGCTCGATCTCGCTTCTGATTACCGGCGATGAGGAAGGGGTCTCGATCAACGGCACACGCAAGATGCTCGGCTGGATGCGGGCTCAGGCAGAGCAGCTTGACCATTGTCTGGTCGGTGAACCCACTGCGGCAGCTCGTTCCGGCGACACCCTAAAAATCGGCCGTCGCGGGTCGATGTACGTGTCCTTTACCGTGCGCGGCATTCAGGGTCATACCGCCTATCCCCAGCGTGCCCTCAATCCCATCCCCATCCTGGCCACGCTCGCAAGCGAGCTGGCCGGCGAGCCTTTGGACGGAGGCACCGAGCACTTTGAGCCTTCAACCCTCGTCTTCACCAGCTTTGATGTCGGCAACACCGCTGGCAATGTCTCTCCGGCCGTAGCCCAGGCCCGCTGCAATATCCGCTTCAACGACCTGCACACGTCCCATCAACTTGAACAGCGCCTGCGGGCGCGGGCCGACGCCGTCGCGGCACGCATGGGTGGACAGATCACGCTCGAAACCCGTGTCAGCGGCGAGGTCTTTTTGACCAAGCCGGGTGCTTTTACCGAACTCATTGCCCGAGCCGTCCGCAGCGTCACCACGGAAGCACCGCTGCTGTCGACCGGTGGCGGAACCTCCGATGCACGATTCATCAAGGACATGTGTCCGGTCGCCGAACTGGGTCTTCCAGGCACCACCATGCATAAGGTCGACGAGTGCATGCCGGTGTGCGAGATCGCGCAGCTGACAGATATCTATACGGCGCTGCTCAAGACCTATTTTGCTTCTCCCCCGCGATGAACCAGGCCGCAATCGGCATCTTCGATTCAGGCATGGGTGGACTGACGGTGATGCGGGCCTTGACGTCTGCGTTGCCCTCAGAACAGTTCATCTATCTCGGTGATACTGCCCGCCTTCCCTATGGCACCAAGAGTGCCACCACCGTGCGTCGCTACGCCATGCAGGCAGCGCAGGCTTTGGCCCTGCGCGGCGTCAAGCTGATTGTGGTCGCCTGCAATACCGCAAGCCTTGCCGCCCGCGAGCTGGCCGCAAGCCTGGCGCCACTTCCGGTGCTCGGGGTGATCGAGCCGGGAGCTGCGGCCGCCCTTGCCGTGACACCGCAGGGCCCCATCGCGGTCCTCGCCACCGAGGGGACGGTAAAGGAGGGCGCGTACGCCCGCGCGATCGGCGGCCGCGCAACAGTGCTGCAGCAGGCCTGTCCGCTCTTCGTGCCGCTGGCTGAGGAAGGGCTCATCGATGGGCAGATCACCGAGTTGGTGGTACGGCGCTATCTGGAACCAGTCCTCAGCCAAAGCCCTGCGCCGCGGACGCTGCTTCTGGGCTGCACCCATTATCCTGTCCTGCGTGAGGTGATCCGCCGAATTGCCGGTCCTGAGCTTGCAATCGTAGACAGCGCCCAAACCACTGCTGCCGCGGTGACGGAGCTGCTGCGCGTGCGTCAGCTCAGAGCCGACCGCAACGCACCGGCTGCACCGCGCTTTCTCGTCACCGATGCTCCTGAGCGCTTTGCCCGCATCGGTCAGGTCTTTTTTGGTGAGGTGATCGATCCGGACCAGGTTGAACTGATCGATCTTCAGTAGTCGACAGCTACAAGATAAAGCCCGTCAGCCGGCGCCACCGGACCGCAGCGCTCGCGACTTGCGGCCGCAAGGGCGGCCGCCACATCACGCGCGGTCCACTTGCCCTCGCCCACCAGCTTCAGGGTTCCCACCATCGAGCGCACTTGGTGGTGCAAGAAGGAACGCGCCGACGCCGCGATCAAGAGCTCATCACCCTGCGCGGTAACCACCAGGCGGTCCAGCGTCCGGACCGGTGATTTGGCCTGGCACTCCGCAGCACGGAAGGTAGTAAAATCATGCGTGCCGATGAGCGTTTGTGCAGCGTCATGCATGGCTGCGCCATCAAGCCTGCGTGCGAGCTGCCATGCGCGTCCGCGTTCCAATGCAAGCGGCGCCCGTCGGCACACGATGCGATAGCGGTAGTGGCGGGCTTTTGCCGAGAACCGCGCATGAAAATTCTCCGCCACCTGTGATGCATCGAGGATCGCCACCGGCGCAGGGCGCAGGAAGTGATTGAGAGCGTCGCGCACCTTCGACGCGGCAAACTCGCGCGAAAGATCAAAATGGGCGACCTGCCCCAGGGCATGCACGCCGGCATCGGTGCGCCCTGCCGCCGACAGCGTTACCTGTTCGCCGCTGAACCTGAAGATCGCCGCTTCGATTGCGCCCTGCACCGAAGGACCATTGTTCTGGCGCTGCCAGCCGCAAAATGGCCCCCCATCATACTCGATGCGCACACAGTAGCGCGCCATCAGCCGAGCCGTTCGCCGGGATTAAGCACAAATCCCCGCAACAGCTCCTCAGCTGCCATGGGCGCGCGCCCCGCCCGCTGGACCCGCAGGAGCCGCAACGCTCCCGCTGCGCAAGCGACGGTCAAATGCCCATCGAGCACCTCGCCGGGAGCCCCGCTCTTGTCGACCGGTTCGGCAAGGAGGATTTTCAGCCGCTCGCCACGCACCTCGCACCAGGCGCCTGGCACGGGCGACAGCGCCCGGATGAGACAGTCCAGCTCGGCCGCCCCCCGGTTCCAGTCGATGCGTGCCTCCTCCTTCTGAATCTTGTGTGCATAGCAGATTCCCTCGCTTGGCTGCGGCTGGGGCACAATGCTGCCACGCTCCAGCGCGGCGAGGGCCCGCACCATCAGATCGGCGCCAAGCCGGGCCAGCTCGTCATGCAGTTCGCCCAGTGTCTTGCGCCCGATCGCCGTACGCTCGGCCATCAAAATGGGACCGGTATCAAGGCCCTCATCCATGCGCATCACCATGACCCCGGTTTGCACATCGCCAGCCATAATCGCCCGCTGCAGAGGCGCCGCCCCGCGCCAACGTGGCAACAGCGAACCATGAAGGTTGAAACAGCCCAGGCGCGTTGCCTCGAGCACCCTCTTGGGCAGCAAGAGACCATAGGCGACCACCACAGCCGCATCGAGACCAAGCGCGGCAAAGGCCTCCTGCTCGGCCACTCCCCTGAGACTGATGGGGGTGCGCACCTCAAGGCCATAGCGCGCGGCAAGCCGTGCCACCGCGGAGGGCTCAGCCTGCAATCCCCGCCCCTTGGGTCGCGGTGGCTGGGAATAGACAGCGGCGATGTCATGGCCCTGCGCCAGCAGCTCCGCGAGCGTGGGCGTGGCAAAATCCGGCGTGCCCATGAAGGCCAGACGCAAGGCCATCTCAGCTGGCCTTTTTCAGCTTCTTCGCCTTGGCGAGCTTTTTGAGCGCCATCGAGCGCTTCAACTTCGAAAGATGATCAACAAACAGAACGCCGTTCAGGTGATCCATCTCATGCTGCAGGCAAACGGCCAAAATACCTTCTGCTTCAAGGTGTTGCAGATTGCCATCAGCGTCTAGATACTCAGCCTTGATCGCCTGCGACCGTTCCACTTCATCCCAGATCTCGGGGACGGACAGACAGCCCTCCTCCATCACCGCGGTCGCCTCAGAACTCCAGGTGATGATCGGGTTTATGAATACGCGCGGATTGCGCCGTTCCTCTTTTTGCTCGACATCCAGAACAAGGATGCGCCTGGCGACGCCAACCTGGATCGCAGCAAGTCCGATCCCTTCCGCGTCGTACATGGTCTCGATCATGTCGGCGACAAGGGTTCGGATATGATCGTCCACCCCCGTCACCGGCTCGGAGACGAGTTTCAGGCGCGGATCGGGCGCAATCAGGATCGGGCGAACGCTCATGGGCCTCAGATAATGGCACGTCGGTTGCCGGTCAAGAAACTGCGAATCGGTTATGGTTCCCGAAACGTTCGGGCCGGGGAGACAAAGCGGACATGGCGCACATTTTTGCCTTTTTGAGCGCTGGCTTCAGCCTTGCTGCCGCCATCCTTGCGGCGCTGGCCTGGCGCCGGCGCCAGGGCGGAGAGCTGGGCGAGCTGATCCGCGCCGAAGCCGACCGCAGTCGGGCCGAGCTCAGCGAACAGACCAGAGGTCTGCGCGAAGAGCTGGGCGGCAAACTCGACCGTGGTCAGGAGGCACTGCGTCTTGCCCTCGAGACCCGCCTTGAGACCTTCGACCGGCGCCAGTCGGACGAGGCACGGGCGCTGCGCGAGGAGCTGACCACAAATTTCAGGCTTTCCTCCGAGCAATGGCTCACAACCCTGAAGGACATGAGCGGGCAGCAGAAAGAACGGCTGGACGGGTTTCTCCTCCAGCTGACCCAGCTCAGCGAAAAGCAGGCAGCGGCGGCAGACGCCTTGCGCGCCAGCGTCGATGCCAGACTCGAAACCATCCGCACCAACAATGAACAGAAGCTGGAGCAGATGCGTCAGACCGTCGAAGAGAAGCTGCAATTGACCCTCGAGCAGCTGGCTCAGCTGACCGAAAAACAGACAGCAGCCGCCGATGCCTTGCGCACCAGCGTC
>JAKBAU010000255.1 GCA_021808875.1 Pseudomonadota bacterium
GAGTGGGGCTTTTCCAACCGGATGGTTGACACCGCGGTCGCCATGGGCAAGCTGATCTGAGGGAGGAGCCGATGCGCGGCCGATACGCCACCTTGGATGACCTTGAGGTTCGTTCCAAGCGTGTTCTGGTTAGAGCTGATCTCAATGTGCCGATGCGCGATGGCAAGATCACGGACACTTCGCGCATTGATCGGCAGGCCCCCACCATCCGCGAACTCGCGCAGAAAGGTGCCCGCGTCATTGTGCTCTCGCACTTTGAACGCCCCAAGGGCAAGCGCGTGGCCAGCATGTCGCTGGGACCGATTGCGCCAGCGCTGGCCGAAGCGATCGGTCGGCCGGTAGCGTTTGCCGATGACTGTATCGGTGAAGCCGCACAGAAGGCTGTCAGCGCGCTTCAGGATGGTGAAGTGCTTCTGCTCGAGAATACCCGTTTTCATGACGGTGAAGAGAGCAACGACCCAGGTTTTCGTGATGCGCTGGCCGCATTGGGCGAGATTTACGTCAATGACGCATTTTCGGCCGCCCATCGTGCGCACGCCTCAACCGAAGGCCTCGCCCATTTGCTGCCATCGGCTGCTGGTCGGGCGATGCAGGCTGAACTTGAACATCTGAGCCAGGCTCTCGAAGATCCCAAACACCCGGTGATTGCGGTGGTCGGTGGTGCCAAGGTCTCGACCAAAATTGCCGTCATCGAGCATCTGATGGACAAAGTTGATGTTCTGGTCATCGGCGGCGCCATGGCCAACACCTTTCTGGCCGCCGAAGACATCAATGTTGGCCGCTCGCTTTACGAGCACGATCAGCTCAAGACCGCGCAGCGCATCGTCGGGTTGGCGACCATAACCGGTACGGTGCTGATCCTGCCCGCGGACGTAGTGGTGGCGAAGGAATTCAAGGCCAATGCCCCCTATCGCACCTGCAAGGCACGCGAGGTCGCTGCGGATGAGATGATCCTGGACGTCGGCCCGGCGACTCTCGCCGAGTTCCAACGACGCCTGCTCACCGCAAACACTCTGGTGTGGAACGGTCCTTTGGGCGCCTTCGAAACCATTCCCTTTGATGCGGGAACCGTTCATGCTGCCCGTCTGGTTGCAGCCCGGACGCGCTCCGGTGCGCTGCTCTCGGTAGCGGGGGGCGGGGATACGGTCTCGGCGCTCAATCATGCCGGCGTCGGCGATCAGTTTACCTACGTCTCGACCGCAGGTGGGGCGTTCTTGGAGTGGCTGGAAGGCCGCGAGTTGCCGGGGGTGGCAGCACTGGCGGCCAACAAGGGAAAAGTAAGATGAACAGTGCAGAGCTGAACCGCATCGCCAGGGCGATGGTGGCCCGCGGCAAGGGAATCCTCGCGGCCGACGAATCCACAGGCACAATCCAGAAGCGCTTCGATGCCATCGGTGTTGCCAACTCGGAAGACAACCGCCGCGACTATCGTGAACTTCTGTTCCGCTCCGAAGCGGCGATGCGGCAATATATTTCCGGTGTCATCCTGTTCGACGAGACCCTGCGCCAGAAGGCGAAGGATGGCACATCGCTGGTGGAACTGATCGAGCGCGCCGGATCCATTCCCGGCATCAAGGTCGATGCCGGCGCCAAGCCGCTCGCGCTCTGCCCGGGAGAGACCGTCACCGAGGGCCTTGATGGCCTGGGGTCACGGCTGGTCGAGTACCGCAGGCTGGGGGCGCGTTTTGCCAAATGGCGCGCGGTCATTGACATCGCCGCAGGGATCCCGAGCACGACGGCCGTCCATGCCAATGCGCACGCCCTGGCCCGTTATGCAGCGCTCTGCCAGGAGCACGACATCGTTCCCATCGTCGAACCTGAAGTCCTGATGGATGGCGATCATGATCTCGCGCGCTGCGCCGAGGTCACCGCGTTCGTACTCAGGCAGACCTTCCAGGAGCTTTATGCGCACCGCGTCATCCTCGAAGGCATGGTGCTAAAGCCCAACATGGTGATCGCCGGCAAGAAATCCGCCAAACAGGGCAATACGGAGGAGGTCGCCGAACGCACACTTGCGGTGCTGAAGCGCTGTGTACCGGCGGCGGTACCCGGGATTGCATTCCTGTCCGGTGGACAGAGCGACCTTGAGGCGACGGCCCATCTCAATGCAATGGTCAAAGGCAGCACCCTCCCGTGGGCCCTTACCTTCTCCTATGGCCGCGCCTTGCAGGCTGCCCCGCAAAAGGCCTGGTCCGGCAAGGCCGACAACACCGCGCGGGCCCAGGCGGCCTTTGCCCATCGGGCCCGCATGAACGGGCTGGCCAGCAAAGGCGAGTGGCGAGCAGAACTAGAAAAAGAGGCGGCTTGAGCAACTGCCGGCTTTATCTCATCACACCACCGGCGTTTGAGCCCAGGGCCTTTGCCGAAACGCTCAAGGCAGCGCTCGACGCCGGCGATGTGGCATGTCTGCAGCTACGGCTCAAAGACGTGGCTGATGACGAGATCCGCCGCGCCTGCACGCAACTGATGCCGATCGCTCATGCCCACGACGTGGCGTTCGTTCTCAATGACCGCCCGGATCTGGCCCGTGAGATGGGCTGCGACGGCGTCCATGTCGGCCAGAACGACATGCGCTATGACGACGCGCGGCGCCTGGTCGGACCAGATCGCATTGTCGGGGTGACCTGCCACAATTCCCGCCATCTCGCGATGGAAGCCGGCGAAGCGGGAGCAGATTATGTGGCGTTTGGAGCATTCTTTCCAACTTCCACCAAAACGGTGCAATTTTATGCCGAGGTGGATCTGCTCAGCTGGTGGTCCGAACTGGTGGAGGTCCCCTGCGTCGCTATTGGCGGCATCACTCTGGCGAACTGTGAGCCACTGATTGCTGCAGGTGCGGATTTTCTTGCGGTGGCAAGCGCAGTTTGGGAGCACACGGACGGACCTGCCGCGGCCGTCAAGGCGTTTAATGCCCACTTTGGCTAGCTGGGGCAGGTCCCCCGACGACACCCTGTTGCCGCCCCCTGACTTTGCACCGCACTTGCGCCTTGTATCCCCTCTGCCGGCAACAGTTTACTTCAGCGCATTGCCCCCGCTATAAGCCAGCGCGCTCTTTGCCCCTCCAACCTTCTGCCTCGCCCCCCAAGGAGGGCTCGTGTGTCATGGCCAAGATCTCAGGCAACGATATCCGACCCGGCACCATGATCGAATACGAGGGCGGCTTGTGGCTTGCGGTCAAGACACAGAAGGTCAAGCCGGGTAAGGGCGGCGCCTACAATCAGGTCGAACTCAAGAACGTGACCACGGGCACCAAATTGAACCAGCGGTTCCGCTCCGACGAGACCGTGGAAGAGATCTGGCTCGAAAAGCGCGACTTTCAGTTCCTGTACGCAGCCGGTGACATGCTCACCTTCATGGACATGGAAAGCTATGATCAGTTCGAGCTCTCTGCTGAGTTCGTTGGCGATCAGGTCCGCTTCCTTCAGGACGGCATGAAGACGCTGGTGACGATGTATGAGGAAAAACCCCTCGGCATCCAGCTGCCCCTGCAGGTCACGCTCAGTGTCGCCGAAGCCGATCCTGTGCTGAGGGGGGGGACTGCTGCGCCGTCCTACAAGGGCGCGGTGCTCGAAAACGGACTCAAGATCCAGGTTCCACCCTTCATAGAAGCTGGCGAGAAGATCATCGTCTCGACCGAGGATGGTTCTTACGTGCGCCGCGCAGAGTAGACGAAGCTCATGCCCTATCTTTCTCCCGCACTCAATGTCATGACCTCCGCTGCGCGCAAGGCCGGCCGCCGCCTGATACGAGATTTCGGTGAAGTCGAAAACCTGCAGATCTCGCTCAAGGGGCCCGGTGATTTCGTCAGCGTCGCCGACCAGCGCACCGAGCGCATCCTGGTTGAGGAATTACAGAAAGCACGACCGGGCTACGGCTTTTTGCTCGAGGAATCGGGCGTGATCGAAGGACCCGACAAGACCCATCGCTTCATCATCGACCCGCTCGATGGCACGACCAATTTTCTGCATGGCATTCCCCACTTTGCCATCTCCATCGCACTGGAACGTGAGGGGCAGCTGGTCTCGGCAGTTGTCTTCAATCCGATTACGGACGAGATGTTCGTCGCCGAGAAGGGCAGCGGTGCCTATCTCAATGACAAGCGTCTGCGTGTGGCCGCACGCAAGAACATGAACGAGGCCCTGTTCGCAACAGGCATCCCGTTCGTGGGACGCGGCGATCATGATGCCTATCTGCAGGAGCTTTCGGCGGTGATGGGAACGACCCCGGGCGTACGCCGGTTCGGCTCGGCCGCACTCGATCTGGCCTGGGTTGCCGCCGGTCGCTATGACGGCTTCTGGGAACATGGCCTGAAGGCCTGGGACGTTGCCGCGGGCATCCTGCTCGTTCGCGAGGCCCGCGGTACGGTGTCGGACCTCAGCGGAGGCAGCGCCATGCTCGAAAGCGGCGATATTCTGGCCAGTAATGAGAACCTGCACCCCCAGATGCTGCGCCTACTCAAGGCTGTGGGCCCAGGAACGCGGCCACTGTCCCACGGTTGAGCC
>JAKBAU010000256.1 GCA_021808875.1 Pseudomonadota bacterium
CATCGTCGATGCGGCGCAGCTGCCACTGAAGTGGGTTTGCCACACCCCCTGTTTTCGCTCCGAGGCGGGGGCTTATGGCAAGGACACACGCGGCTTGATCCGGCAGCACCAGTTTGAGAAGGTGGAATTGGTGCAGATGGTGCCCCCCTCGCAGTCCTATGCGGTTCTTGAACAATTGACCGCGCACGCCGAAGAAGTCCTGCGCCGCCTCGATCTGCCTTATCGCGTCGTCAGTCTTTGCGCTGGCGATCTCGGTTTTTCAGCGGCCAAGACTTATGATATCGAGGTCTGGCTGCCGGGCCAGTCGCGTTATCGCGAGATCTCGTCCTGCTCCAACTTTGAAGACTTCCAGGCGCGCCGTCTGCAAGCGCGCTGGCGTACGTCGGGCAGCAAACCCGAACTCCTACATACGCTCAATGGCTCGGGTCTGGCGGTTGGCCGCACCCTGGTCGCCATCCTGGAAAACTATCAGGATGAATCCGGGCGTATCGCCATTCCGGACTGCTTGCAGAGTTATATGCGAGGGCAGACGCACCTGAGGTAACGTCCTATGGATTACTTGCCTTTGGCCGTGCAGTTGAAAGGTCAAGCGGTGCTTTTGGTTGGGGGAGGGCATATCGCCCTGCGCAAAGCCAGCCTGCTCTTGCGAGCGGGGGCGATGCTGACTGTGGTGGCGCCGTCCATCGAAGGCGAGTTGATGCAAGCGGTCGAGCGCCAGGGCGGATGCATCCAGCAACGGCCATTTGAGGAAGCGGATATCGCCGATCAGCGTCTGATCGTGGTGGCGACCGATGACCCTGTCGTCAACCAGCGCGTCGCCCAGTTGGCGCAAGCGCGTGGACTCTACGTCAATGTCGTGGATCATCCCGCCTGGTCGAATGTGATTTTTCCTGCGATCATCGATCGCTCGCCGCTGCTCATTGCCATTTCATCCGCTGGCACTTCGCCTGTTCTCGTACGGCTCCTGCGCGCCCGCATCGAGTCGAGCATACCCGCCGCTTATGGCCGCCTCGCCGTACTGGCCGGTGAACTGCGTCAACAGGTGAAAGAACGGCTGACACCGATCACCCACCGGCGCAGATTCTGGGAGCACCTGCTGCAGGGGCGTTTTGCTGAACTCGTCTGGGCCGGACAGGAAGATGCCGCGCGTACCTACGCACAAAAGCAGCTGGCGCAGGTGGACCCTCTGGAAAAATCAGGCGAAGTCTATCTCGTCGGCGCCGGTCCCGGGGATCCTGATCTTTTGACCTTCAAAGCTTTGCGTCTGATGCAGCAGGCCGACGTCATCGTCTATGACCGGCTCGTCGGTGAAGGCATTCTCGATCTCTGTCGCCGCGATGCCGAGCGCATCTATGTCGGCAAAGCCCGCGCTGAACATACCCTAGCCCAGGACGACATCAATGCTGTGCTCGCCGAGCGCGCTCTCCGCGGGCAACGGGTCTGCCGCCTGAAAGGTGGAGATCCTTTCATCTTCGGGCGAGGAGGTGAGGAGATCGAGCATCTGATGGCGCAGGGCATCCCTTTTCAGGTGGTACCGGGCATCACGGCGGCGAACGGCTGTGCTGCCTATGCGGGCATTCCCCTGACGCACCGCGATTATGCGCAGTCTGTGCGTTTTGTCGCCGGTTTTTTGCGCGACGGGCGAGTCGACTTGCCCTGGGCGGAACTGGTGCATGAGCGCCAGACTTTGGTGCTGTACATGGCGCTGATCAGCCTTCCCCTGATCGCGGCACAATTGTTGGCGCATGGCATGCGCCCATCGATGCCCGTCGCTCTCATCGCGCGCGGGACGCAACGTGGTCAAATGGTTGTCACAGGAACCCTGGATACTGTCGAACAGATCCTCCAGCAACCCGGATTGACGGCTCCGACGCTGGCGATCGTGGGTGATGTCGTGCTTCTGCGTGAGCGATTGCACTGGCCATCCGTGTAAAATCCAGACGGAATGAATACAGGTCAAGTGATTGGGCTTCATAGCGACTTTTTTGCACAAGACCGTTGCGTAGTGCGTTGATATATAAGGCTAATGTCTTATTCTGTCGCGCGTTTTACAAGAAATATCACGGAAGCCTTGAGAAGTTTACAGGGCTGTTTATGCTGTAGATACGGATGGTGAACAGGGGAGTTGCAAGATGATTTCAACTGAGATCGATATGATGCACAATAATCCTGTCAGCATGCTCGATAGCTGGCGTGACATGGTCGGGCGATCCTTTGTCCTGGGGCGTCCCAATGCTCGTGGCGAGCACGTCGTCATCCTGGGTGACAAGCGTTGGTTGATCGCGCAGGGTGAGGCGGGAGCGGGCGATCGTGTCCGGGTGACTCAGATGCTGGACGAGGTCCTCATCGTTGAACGCGCCTGATACGCATCTGATACGCGCTGAATATGAGTGGTGCTCATGGGCCCAAGGCCGATGAGCAAGCTGATGAGAATGAAGCCATAACCTCAAGGTGAGGAAGCTGCATCGACAGCGCCTCGTATCACCTATCTTTTGATCCTGCTCCGATTTAATGGATCGTCGATGAAGCGATCCCATGCCACCCGGGTCGTTGCCGACCATCTTCCACGGTGCCGCTGGTGAACAGGCAGCCCACGATGTGATCGAGACGGCCGCGTCGCAATGCTATGCTGCCCAAGGCTATGTGGCGACACGATCGTTGAGGATATGATCTCTCATGTTCGCTGTGGGATTTGCCGTGGATGACAAAAATGACCGATGATCATTGCACGGCGCGGGCGGAAGGCATCGATCCTGGAGTCTGGAAAGTCGCGGCAGTCGTGCTCGTCGGTCCATTCATGACGCAGATGGATTCGACGGTCGTGAATGTCTCCTTGCCGGTGATCCAGCAAAAGCTGCATTCATCCCTCGCGACCTCGCAATGGATCATCAGTGGTTACCTGCTCGCCTTGGCTTTGATGCTGCCGCTCAACGGCTGGCTGGTGGACCGTATTGGCGCCAAGCGACTCTATCTGGGCTGTTTCTCCGTGTTTACGTTGGCCTCGTTGTTGTGCGGCTTGGCGCCGACGATGGGACAACTCATCGGCGCGCGTCTCATCCAAGGGGGGGCTGGCGGCCTGATGGCGCCGATGGCACAAATGATGATGGCGCGTGTCGCCGGTCGGCACATGGCTCGCGTCATGGGTTACGCTGCCATGCCGGTGCTGATCGCTCCGATCCTGGGACCAACGCTGGCCGGCGAAATTTTAAAACGTGCCGACTGGCGGTGGTTGTTCTATCTCAACCTGCCGATCGGGATCTTGGGGCTTGCATTGGCGACCCTGCTACTGCAGCGCGACCTCGCCCCAGTCAAGAGGCGTCCGTTCGACCATGTGGGATGCCTGCTGATCTCTCCGGGTTTGGTGGCCTTGCTCTATGGGCTGCCGCGTTTTAGAGCCTGGGATGGGCCGTCGGTTTCGCTCGTCGGAATATTGCTGTTGGCGGGCTTCGTGTGGCACGCGCAGCGCAAGGGTAGCGATGCGCTGATCGATCTGCGGCTGTTCAAGATCCGCATCTTCTCAACCGCCGCAGCTACCCAGTTCAGCGCCAATGGCGTGTTCTACGCCCGACAGTTTCTGGTTCCGCTATATTTGATCACTGGCTGCGCGCTGTCCGCTGACCAGACTGGACGCATGATGGCGGCGATGGGGATCGGTATGGTGTGCTCGTTTTCCATGATCGGCACCCTGACGGAGCGCTTTGGTTGCCGTGCGGTCTCGGCAAGTGGCGCGCTGCTTTCTCTTTTGGGTTTACTGCCTTTCGCCGGGATGCTCCTAGAGCATTTTTCTTCGGTGTGGGCCGTCGTCAGCCTGTTCTTGTCGGGTGCCGGGCAAGGCATGATCAACATACCGTCCATGTCGGCCGCTTATGCGGCGGTTCCCAAGGAAAAGCTCGCTGTCGCGAACACGGCCATCAACATCGTCCAACGACTGGGTGGGCCGTTGGCGACGACGGTCATGGCCCTGGCCATGTCGAACGTGGCTTCCGATGTCCCGACGCCGGGACCGAGCTCATTTTTGTTCGCTTTCGGATTGTTGATCGGGTTGCAAGGGATCGCCGTGATCTCGGCGAGTCTCTTGCCCCGGAACATCCATCGTGAGGACGCCGTGGTCACCTAAGTGTTGATGCTCGTTGAAAATTGACCCTTTTATGAGGTTTATGCGCGCCGAAAATTGACCCGGGCAACTACCCTCTTCTGTTCATTATTTGAGCAGGAGCTCTGGAGGTGATTACCATGAACGTCATCGGAATGATTCGGCGCCTGAAGTATCGTGACAAGTTATCGGTCAGGGAGATTTGCCGGCGGACCGGGGTCTCCCGGAACACGGTCAGAAAGTGTCTGCGGACCGCCGAGGCTGGCGAGCCACGGTATCAACGGCGGGCAGCGGTTACCCTGCTGACACCGTTCGAGGAGACCCTGAAGCTGTGGCTGGAGACGGATACCCACCGCCCCAAGCAGAACCGGCGCACCGCGCTGATGCTGTATGCCGACCTGCAGAAGC
>JAKBAU010000257.1 GCA_021808875.1 Pseudomonadota bacterium
TGCTCGCAGGCGCGCGCCCGCTTCCTGCCCAATCAAAAATTCGTGTCATTTCCATCGCGCCTAACGCCGTCGTGCCGTCCTGCACCAATTCGCCGTTCACGTCCGCCCCACAGTGGCACGCATGAAGGCTGCAGGCCCAAGCCGATGACCGGGGTAATTTCTGGCGCCCCAGGGCGCAAGCGGGCACAGGCCCCGTGACCCGGCTCAAGCGCATCACGCAGCTTGCGGCCAAAGCCACAATAGCTCAACGCAAGACCGAAGGCAGCTTTTTGCATGGGCCAGCATGGCGCTTCCATTGTCATCACCTGGGTCAGCGGCACCTCGGACAGAACCCTGACATCGACCGGATAAAGGCGGGCCTGCGCCCACGCAAAGCGTGTGATCCGGGCAAGGAAATCCTTTTCCAGCTGCCACAGTCCAGGGGCAAGTTCTTTAAGACCAAGCTGCGCATCGAGCAGCATCAGCCGCTGCACATGACGCTCCCCCTCCCCTGGGGCAAGCGCGGGATCATAGGCCTGGTGATTGGCAAGGCTGTAGTAACCGTCATGACTTTGTGCGACCGCGGCGATGGTGTGATCGGTGGGGTTTGGCGCGCGCTGGCGTGGCGTGACCACCAAGATAGCCTCCGGCGCCACCGACAAGGGCGCAAGAAAGCCCATATCCACAAAATAGCTGCGACCATCATGGCCGTCGACAACGAGAAAGTTTCGACCGTCCTTCCCGCGGCCCTGCCCCAGCATGCAGCCCACCAAAGCCTCACGCCCCGCTGAAAGAGGATCAAATATGGCCCGCTCGCGGGCGGTACGAACCAGTGCATGGCGCGTAATCTCTCTCTGAAGGATGTCAAGGCGGACACCGCGAGCAGCGAGCGCCTCGAGCGTGGGGCTCGCGTGGGCCAGCAATTGCCAGCGCCCGCCGCGCAGCTCTTCGGCCAGTCCAAGTGCTTTTAAAGTCTGCAGCCGCGCCGCCAACAGGCAGTGATCGAAGCTGTCAAAGCCCCTGCCGGCAAGAACGAGATAACCATGGGCATCGGCGAGTGTTGCCAGGCGGCTCTCAAATGCAGTGGGAGCTTGCTTTTGGGTTTCTGCGAAGAGCTTCTTGCGGGGGTCCGCGCCATCGGGCGGCCCCAGATCAAGCTGTACGATCTTGGCTGCGCGATGGCTCATGCCTTGACGCAGATAATCGCGCGCAATGCGCAGCTCCTGGCCGCACTCATCGATCCCGCGCAGAACGACATGGGTGTGCGGAAAGCCCGTGTTGTAGTGATCAGCCGCGACCCACTCAAGCTTGCTGCCAAGATCAAGTTCCATCTCCTCAAGCAGGCGGCGGGTCAGGTGCCGCAAGCTCGGATATTCCCAGCCATGTTCAACCGCCACCACAATCCGGAACTGGTGGGTATCGGAACGGGAACGTTCGAGAAAGCCGCGGCCATCGGCCCTCTCCTGCTGTCCGTCATAAAGTGTACCGCGCAGCGTATCACGACCTACGCCATCGCGCTGCAGATAGCGCAGATGCTGTTGGGCCGCCGGCAATCTCCCCTTCACGCGCACAATCCGGGGGGCCACGCGTACCACGCGCTGGGGCGTCCGCGCCTCACCAAGTGCAAGCACGCAGGCGGCACCCGCCCCACGTCCACGGCCTGCATAAGCGCGTCCCTTACGGAAAAAGCCACCCATGCGTGCAACTTCCCGCAGGACGAGATTGAGATGGCGCTGCCCATCGCCGGTAAAAAGGAACTGGCGCTGGGTCACTTCGGGAACCATGTCATCATCGTCCATGCTTTAAGGCCCTTCTGCCCCCTGCGCCCGTTGCTTGACAGGTGCGTCAGGGTCTTGGACAGGCCTGGCGAAAAGCCGCGTGCCATCGGGGGCAGCGACAAAGAGACTGCGCGCCATCTCCGGTTTGAGTGGCACCATCAGCACTGGGGCGCCCGCGAGACGGCGAAGGACGTGCAGGACATAGTCTCGGGTCTGCCGCGATAGCGGTTTACCGTGCACGACAAAGTCCTCTACACGCCTTGGTCCGGCCACATAGGCGGAAAAAAGCAGCGGAAAACCGAAGTGCAGATAACAGCGGTAAAGATAGGCGGTTCCGGCGAGGATGTTGTCCCGCGGCGCAAAGGGATCAGCAGGCAGGCGGTAGCGCAACGCCATGGCCTTAAAGGTTGGGGGCATCAGCTGCATCAGACCCATGGCACCTTTGCTCGAGACGATTGGAGCGCCATCAAGCCGAAGATGACCACCTGATTCCGTCTCGATCACCGCACAGATCCAGGAGCGAGGAAGCGCAAAGCGCGCCGCGGCGCGGGCAATATCAACACTGAAGCGCTGACGGCAAGGCGTACTTGCAGCATGGCCAAAACAGAGCGCACAGATCAGCAGAGGACTCAGCGCAGCCATAGGGGCACCAGCCTGCCGATGATTGCGGCGCGGCGGACAGGACCGAAATAGCGGCTATCAAAGGAATGTCGCTTGTGGGCCATGAGCAGAAACACGTCCTGATCACCAAGGCGCTGGCATCCCTGCCAGTGCGGCAGAGGCCGGTTCCGGCCATCGACAAGAAGGCGGGTGGTAAGGACGTGCCCATTGCGCCAGAGCGTCTGGCCATAGGCGCAGATCTGATCACCAGAAAGCCCCGCAATGCGTTTGACCACAGGAAGCCCCATGGGCAGGTAGCCACGGCGTGCAGCCAGTCGCGCGGTCTTGGGTGGCAGTTTGGCAAGAACCATCTCACCACGAAACAGGAATGGGACCGGCCGCACGACATAAAGCCCGATCGGCGCGCTCGCTGTTGCATTCCAGATTAGGCGGGGCGGACGCGGTCCTCCCGTGATCACCGCCGCGATGGCCAAAACCGCAAACACGAGCATGAGCACAGTCCGCTGCCACTGCGCCATCAGCAGCATCGCTTGGCCGACCAGTCGTCGAGTTCGTCGATATGATAAAAAACATGACGGCCGTGGCGCCGGCATTTGGGACCTTGCTGGCGAATGCGCATCTTGACGAGCGTGTGGGGCCTCAGACCCAGATAGAAGGCTGCCTCCTTGGTTGAGAGGAAGGGGCTACCGCGTTTTGCCAGTTCTGCCCGCTGGCTGGCGTCCTCAGCGACAATCATGGAGTCCATGCAACACCTCACTCGGTTTGGTTGGGGGCCCAATGGGGTGGCTTGCGTGCACCCCCTGCCGGCCACAAGGCTAGGAGAGGGATGCGCCATCGGTGAGGGGCGTTTTTTGATTCCGCAAATTCGCCGGAGAGCCAGGACCCCTCAGCCTAAGGGGCGGCGTCCAGAGACACCTGCCGCAGGCAAGAGGAACTTATAGGCCTCTGTTTCGAGGACCACCGCAAGACGCTCAAGCATGTCGATCGTGGGACTGTAGAGACCGCGTTCGAGGGCACTGACATAGGTGCGATCGATACCCGCCTCATGGGCCAGCCTCTCCTGTGAGAGGCCACAGGCCAGACGGCGCTGCCGCAGATTGGCAGCGAAGATCGCGCGCAACTCCATTCGGGAACACTAGTCTTCTTGATGAGTTTTTTGCTACGGAGTATACTCGTCACATTTAGGATGACCGTATGACTGCGGTTCGACGCTGACGTCTGAAACCGCTGCTGCGCAGGAGATTTCAATGCAAAACCCATCTTCGAACCCCGACAATCATGACGGCACTGGGGGGCTCCAATGGTCTGATGCCATCACGCAATATGATGAGGCCCATCTTTTTACTTATGCGCAGCTTCTGGATGCGGCTGCAGCGGGAGCGAGCCGCAGCCAGATGATCGAAAGCATTCTGGGTCTGGATTCCCGTCACGCGGCATCTGAGGCGCAGCTCAGCCTTCACCTCAAGCGCGCGCAATGGATACGAACGACGGGTTACTGCCAGCTACTGTCGCAGTAAGGCTGCGCCCTCGCGCCTCGCGTGTACACAGATACGCTGACCCGGTGCGCGACAAGCCCCGCCCTGAACGACGGGGACGGATAGCGCGGACGGCATAGCCGTCCTTGGGTTCAGTGTGGTGTCTGCTGCTGTCCGATGCATTGCCGCACTCTGGAGATCGGAGCGCAGCCGCAGGACGCGGCGAAGCAGGACGCCGACCACAGGGCGCCTTTCCAGTAGCGCTTCTGGATGTCGGGACACTCCTTGCGCAGCAGGCGACTGGACACGCCCTTGAGGCTGTTCACGCGATTGGAGACGGCGATCTTGGGCGGACACTCGACCAGCAGGTGAACGTGATCGTCCTCGCCGTCGATCTCGATCCGTTGTGCCTCGACGTCGGCACAGATCTTGGCGAAGATGATCCGCAGCCGTTCGATGGCGTCGTAGCCGAACACTTTACGGCGATATTTTGCTCCAAAAACCAAGTGAACCTGCAACTGGAAAATGCAGTTCCGTCCATGCCTGATATCGCAGGCCTGATATCATTGTCATGGCTCATAGACCAAGAACATTGTGCCCAACATGCAGCGTCTCCGGGCCTTCAAA
>JAKBAU010000258.1 GCA_021808875.1 Pseudomonadota bacterium
CTCGAAGAGGATGCCCCCTCCACACAGGCGGCCAGAACGCTTTGCGACTGTGACACAATCATTTCGACGGGCACTGTCGGCTATTTCGGCATGCCAAGCCTAGAGCGCACCATCGCCGCGACCTCTTACAAGGCGCAACCCTGGATCGCCTCCTTCGTGCTGTGCATGTTCGACTATGCTCCGATTGCCGCGCGCCGGTCGGACCAAAGTTAGGTCACACAGAAACTCGAGGACGTGTCTTTCGAACAAAGGTGCTTCGTCGACAGTCGCGAGCAGGCCCATGTCGAGGGGATCTTGCGGCAGCGTGGCCTTGATCCGGCCGGTCTGGAAAGCGAGGGAAGCTATGTTGCCGAATGCTGTGTGTCACGACCCCAGGGCGATGCGGCAATAGCGGACCTCGGACAGATCCTTCCCGTTTAAGGGCACAGACCCAGACCTGGGCCGGAAACCTCCCTCCAGCCCATGACGGGATGTCCCAGCGGGGGCCGCAGCAAGGTGCGAGGGGCTAGCCTGCGCTTGCCCGATGACAGGGCATTGGCTAGCGTTCAGCGGTTTTTCGAAAGCAGCGAAGCGACATGGCCCCGCGCAAAAAATCCAGGACAAGCCTTGCCCGCAGCAAGACCAAATCTGCCAAAGCGCGACGCAAGACGCCTGGCGGCAAAAAGGCCGGCACAGGCAAAAGCCGGAGCCAGGACAGCGCGCGCAAAAAAGCCAAGCGGACGCCGAGCAAAGCCGCACGCAAGCCTGCCGCAAAAAGCGCAACGCCCAAGCCTGGCAAAGCGGCCTCTGGCACAGCACGCACCAAGCAGGTGAGCATTGCGCGCCCCAAGGCACGCGCTCCCATGGCGCCAACCCGCCCGCGCAAAGCCAATTTGCGCCGCGCCGTACTGGCCCAGCCACGACCAGCGCAAAAGCCAAGAACGGCGCCGATCGGTGCCATCTATGACACCGGGCTTGCGCGCAATTCCGCCAATTTCCAGCCGCTCAGCCCACTCAGTTTTCTGGAACGCAGTGCGACGGTATTCCCCGAGCATCCCGCCATCATCCATGGCCGTATCAGCATCAGCTATCGTGAGTTTTATGACCGTGCTCGTCGCCTTGCGAGCGCCTTGAAGGCGCGCGGTATCAAGGCCGGAGATACCGTCGCGGTGATGCTGCCGAACATTCCTGCGATGCTCGATTGTCATTACGGCATTGCGATGCTGGGGGCGGTGATCAACACCCTCAATACCCGCCTTGATGCCCAGGCGCTGGCCTTCATTCTTGATCACGGCGAGGCCAAAGTGCTCATCACCGATACCGAGTTCGCGCAGGTGATGGGCGAGACCTTGAAACTGGTGAAAACCCGTCCCTTTGTCATCGACGTCGAGGACAGCGAATATCCAGGTCTCGGCAAGCGGCTCGGCAGTATCGAGTACGACAGCTTCCTGGCCAGCGGTGATCCGGAATTTGCCTGGAGCTATCCCAGCGACGAATGGAACGCGA
Organism: Pseudomonadota bacterium; assembly: GCA_021808875.1. Next base: position 1,486 of record JAKBAU010000258.1, read on the forward strand.
TTGCACTCAATTATACTTCCGGAACCACAGGCAACCCCAAGGGCGTGGTATTCCACCATCGCGGCGCCGCCCTCATGGGCTATGGCAATGTTGTGGCCGCCAATCTGCCGCTCCATCCGGTCTTTCTGTGGACCTTGCCCATGTTCCACTGCAATGGCTGGTGCTTTCCCTGGACGCTGTCGGTGGTCGCCGGCACCCACATCTGCTTGCGCTGGGTGCGCGCCAAGGCGATCTTCGAGGCGATCGCCAGCCATCGCGTCACGCACATGTGCGGGGCACCGATCGTGATGTCGACCTTGATCCACGCCCGTCCCGAAGAACGCATGGAACTGCCTGGGCGTGTCGAATTCATCACCGCGGCTGCGCCGCCTCCCGAAAGCGTACTTGCCGGCATGGGCGATGCTGGCTTTAACGTCACCCATGTCTATGGGCTGACCGAGACCTATGGTCCGGCGGTGGTCAATGAGTGGCAGCCCCAATGGGACGGACTTGAACGCGGCGCCCGGGCAGCGAAGAAGGCCCGCCAGGGCGTGCGCTATCACACCCTTGATGGTCTTGCCGTAATGGATCCGCTGTCGATGGAGCCAGTACCCGCTGACGGTGAAACACTCGGCGAGGTCATGTTCCGCGGCAACATTGTCATGAAAGGCTATCTGAAAAATCCAAAGGCGACGGAAGAAGCCTTTGCCGGAGGCTGGTTTCATTCCGGCGATCTCGCCGTCATTTACCCTGACGGTTATATCCAGCTCAAGGATCGCTCCAAGGACATCATCATCTCCGGCGGGGAAAACATTTCCTCAATCGAAATCGAAGACACCCTCGTCAAGCATCCTGCTGTGCTCTATGCCGCCGTGGTCGCCAAACCCGATGCAAAATGGGGTGAAACCCCATGCGCGTTCGTCGAGCTGAAGCCTGGGACCACAGCCAGCGCCGAGGAGCTGATCAGCTGGTGCCGTAGCCATCTGGCCCACTACAAATGTCCCAGACACGTGGTGTTCCGTGAGATCCCGAAGACATCGACCGGCAAGATGCAGAAATTCAAGCTGCGGGACGCGGCTCTTGCGCTTGGTGAGTGAGGACGAGCGCCGTCAAGCGACCGCAGCGCCCTCTTCGTCGCGGTGATCGATGACGCTCCGCGGTACCGTCATGAGCACTGGAATGATCGCCAGGTAGACGACAGTAATGGCAATGATGCAGGCACCAAAGCCATCTAAGCGTTGGTAGAGCCAGGTCCCGAGCAGGTCGCCAAAGCGCACCGCGACGAAATAGAGCCCGCCTGACATCATCACCGTGGTGCCCTCAAGTCCCTCGGGAGCCGAGCGGATGATGAGAGCGGTATAGGCCCCCGTTGCCACTCCGCCCAGAAGGCCCATGGCAACCGCGGCCTCAAAAGAACCCGTGACGCTGTGAGCAAAATAAAGCGGGATGGCCTGAGGGATCGCAACCAGCGTGCTCCAGAACAGGATCTGGCGCAGACTGAACTTCCGCGCGAGGAGACCGAAGAGAAGAAAGGGTGGGATGAAGCTGCCAGCAAAAATGGCGTTCCAGTCAGCGAAGGCGGCATCAGAGGCATGCAGCGTGTTCTGCAGATAGAATTGCAGGGGCGTCTGATAGCCAGGCGCGAAGCTCCACAGAAACCAAACCGCCATCGCCGGATAGAACGGCCGATGCCGCAACAATCGCTTGATATCGGAGAGCCGGCGACTTGGTAACGCCCTGTCCTGTCCCCTGATCGCATTGAAGATTCCTGCCGGCTTCCAGAAACCAAAGAGGGTGATGGCAGCCATCACCGCCGCCCCGAGTGCAAAAAGGTGATGGGCCGCAACGCCGGCGCGGTCGGCCTCAAGGTGATTACTGACGTAGCCGCCGATGAAAAAACCTACGAGACCGGGAACGTAAAGAAATGTGTTCCATACCGCGCTCACCTGCCCCGACATCTGGAGCTGGCGGCCGATGACGGCGCTGAGCCCACTTTGGGCGCTGACGACAAACAGAAAGGACATCGTCAGCAGCAGCACGGCGCCAAGCAGGCTATTATAGTCGACCGGTATAAAGACGAAGACGACATAGAGCACCGTACTGGTGGCGCCGAACAGGATCAGAAAGCCCCGGTCCTTGATGCCAAAGGGGTTGAAGCTGTCGCGCAGGAAGCCGAACACGAACGACAGATAAAGCGGAATACCGGCAAGAAGACGGAAGGTGGCAACCCCCTCGGCCGAAAGATGGAGCTTGTTCTTGAGAAAGAATGCGACCGGAATGTCCATGAGGCCGATATAGGGTGCCGCAAAGCCGATCAGGGTCAGAAGCAGTCCCAGATAGCCGAAAATCAGCCAGCGTGCCGGGGCGTTGACAATGGGAACGGAGGTGTCCTCGCATTCGGCTGTTGTCATGCGCTTGTTCCCGGACTTCACGTTCAAGCTAGGCGAACCTCTGTGCACGGACAACCTACGCCGTCCTCGCAGCTATCACAGCGCCGTGAAGGGGGTTACGGCAGATCCATATTGCCGATATGCAGTCGCCCTTTTCCTCGCCCCATTGCTTGAGCGCGCGGCCAGATCTCCTCCACACCCATGCAGATGCGTCCGAATCGTGGGAGCCACAGAGGCGGACGCCGCCTCTGCACGGCTGCCGCCGGGAGCAGGAGCGCGAATCTGGTTGGGAAAGGAACATCTCGCCATTGCCGCGCACGCACACCGTGCGCTCAAACGCAGACCAGGAGCGAGCCCGCCATCGTTCATGGAGCAGAAGGCGGCGGGCGCACCCTGGACGCGCTTAGGTTTGCGCGCGGGTTACGACAGGATCAGGCGGAGGGTGACAGATCAGTGCCTTTGGCTTCGTAGGCGCTCGAGTTCATCCTTGATACGAAGTTTTTCTCGTTTCAGGCGGGCCACCCTTGTCTCGTCCCAGTCAGGGTGGGTCAACTCAGCGCCAATCTGCTCTTCGAGCCGTCTATGCTTGGCGGA
>JAKBAU010000259.1 GCA_021808875.1 Pseudomonadota bacterium
ATTAAGCGGCAATTAAGCCATGGGCACGCCATTAACCATGACGGTCCTCCCACCCTTCGAGGTCACGTGGCAAAATCCCCGCTCTGCCGCGACACGACCGGGCGGGGGCAACCTGGCGCCTACCCGACCTCAATGTCCTCCATCGCCGAGCCAGGAGGTGCCATGAACGCCCGAAGGGATGTGGCGGTCAAAGCCTTCACCATCATTGCCGGCTGGACCTTGATGGCAGCGGCCTGGACGCCGCCTACCGTGGCAATGCAACTCCTCGAACATACCCCGGTTGTTGAGACCGGGTTTGCTGCGATCTTTCTCTATGTTCTGGTCGGCTTTGTGCCCTGGATGGCTCTGACACCTCTCCTGCTCAGGCTCAGCCAACGTTTCGCGATCACCGAGCAGGCCATCCTCCGACCGCTTCTTGTGCTCGCGGCGCTCGGCATCATCGTGACCCCCCTCGCTGTGACCTCGGGCTATGGTCTGAATGCGTTGCTCTCCGGCGGGTTTGCCCGCCACGACCTGCGGCGCTTGGCGGGGGCTGTCTATATCACTTCGTTCTACAGCTTGCCCTTCTATATTGCCGTGATTGCGATCGGCCAGGCCATGGCCTATTTCGAGCGGGCACGCCTGCGCGAACGACACCTTGCCCGCGCCGAGCTCAAGGCCTTGCAGGCACAGATCCGTCCCCATTTTCTCTTCAACACGCTCAATGCGATTTCCGCGGTGGGCTATCGCGATGCTGCGCGCGCCGATGCGGCTATCGCCCAGTTGAGTGAACTGCTACGGACCGCACTCAGCGAGCGTGCGCAGGAAATTCCACTTAAGGAGGAATTGGCATTCGTTCAGGAATATCTCGATCTTTACAGGCTGCTGATGCCAGAGCGGCTTTCGACGTCGTTCGAAATCGCACCGGAGGCCTGGCAGGCGCTTATCCCCTGCCTGCTTCTGCAACCGCTCGTGGAAAATGCCATCCTGCACGGTATCGCAGGTCGGCGCGAGGGTGGGCTTGTGCGCATTGACGCGCACACACAGTCCGGAGAACTGATCATCGCCATCAGCAACGACATATCTGAGAGTTGCGACAACAAACCGGGCTTAGGTCTTGGTCTTGCCAATGTCCGAGACCGCATCGCGGCACTTTACGGTTCAACCCAACGGCTTCATTTCGATCCAGGTCCACCGGCGTGCACGCGTCTGCGCCTGCCACTCAAACATGGGCAGGCCTGAGCATGATCCGGGCGGTTATCATCGATGATGTTAGCCTGGCGCGCGAACGCGTACGGCTTTATCTACAGACTGAGACCGATATCATGATTGTCGGCGAGGCTGATGATGGCGCCAGTGCACTTGCGCTTCTCGAAGCTGAGAAACCGGACCTTGTCTTTCTCGACATCGGGCTCCCTGACATCGACGGCGTGGAACTTCTGGCGCGACTGCCCGATGGTCAAAGACCTTCTGTCATCTATCTGACCGCCCATGACGATCGCGCAGTTGACGCTTTCGACCTGGCAGCAGTCGACTATCTGCTTAAACCATTCAGCCGTGAACGCTTCGCGCGGGCGCTCGCACGGGCTCGCAAGAGCCTTTCCGCGTCACCTGGGACCACCAGCTCTGGCCACCTCGTGGTCAAGGATGGTTCGCGGATCGATCTCGTCCCGGTTGCCGCGATCGATTACATCGATGCAGCAGGACATTATCTTTGTCTGCACGTGGGCAGCCATGTCCACCTCTTGCGCATGAGCTTGACGGATCTGCAGTCTCAGCTCGATGCCGAGCGCTTTATGCGGATCCATCGCTCGGCAATCGTGCAGATGGACCGCATCGTCACGATCCGCAATCTGCGCAATGGCGATGGCGAGTTGACGCTCAGGGATGGTGCCAGGCTGAACCTCAGTCGCACCTATGCCGACGCTCTGCGTTTGCGCCTGGGTCCTCCGGTAAGCTGAGCGGCACGGCTCAGGCCCAGCTGTGCACGGGTCATGCCATAATTCGCAGAGGCGTATTGTCTCTATCGTGGGTGGCTTTCAAATAGCTGCCAGGGGCTCGGGTGGTCTCGCGTGAAGCGTGGCTGCTTAGGGCGAATCTCACGGGAGAATTGCTTGACCACGCCATCGCACAAAGAACAGCCCGCATCGTTTGCCTCCAAGATGTTTGGTATCGCGCCGCTGCCAGTACGTACACTTGGCGGTCTTGGTATTGTCCTCCTGGCCACCTTTGCGCCGATCGGGCACTTGAGCCAGGACCTGTTTGCAGGTGTGCTCGGTCCACATTTCGGTGGCGAGGTCCTATGGTGGGTTCTTACCGTGGGTCTTTTTGCCTATGTGCGGCTGGTCGAGCGACGCAGCTGGTCTTCCATCGGCCTTTGCCGTCCTACGCGTACTGATTTGGCGCTAGCGGTGATCGCCGGGGTTCTGATGGTGGCCGGAATCATGGTCATCTACAACGTCATTTTTCCGGCGCTGCATCTTGCGATCAACATGAAGCACGTCCAGGATCTGATGCGAACCTCATTCACCTATCGTCTTTTGCTGGTGACGCGCGCCGCAGTTGCAGAGGAAGCCCTGTTCCGCGGCTATCCGATCGAGCGTCTTTTGGAGTTGCGCTTTGGTAGGGTTCTCGTCGGACTTATTCCCTGGGCCGCGTTTACCTACGCCCACTTGGCCTATTGGGGGGCGGCGCAGCTCATCGTCGCCGGCTATGGTGGGCTCATATTGATGGTTCTCTACCTGTGGCGTCGCAATCTCTGGATCAACATGCTGGCACACTTCATTGCCGACGGTTCGGGCTTCCTCACCTGAGGTACAGGCAGGGCGGGTACTGCCCGCACCACGCCGGGGCATCGTCCTTTCATATGTCATCCCCCGGTGGTAGCAGCTCGGCGGATTTGGTGTCGCCCTTCCTCTCCACCTGGCTGCTGCGCCGATTGGCCTGATGCAAATGGATCCTGGTCTGCTAGAGTCCGAGGTGATGAGACACGGACCTCGACCATGGCTTTGAGTGAACCTCTTGCGCCCCATTTGCCTGCCCGCTGCGAGGAGGCTGTATTTGCAGCCGAGGGCCTTTTTGCTGCAGCACGCCAGTCCTTGCGCGCGCGCCTCGCGGCGTCGGGCAAGGTCGATGCCCGTACTCTTGACCAACATCAGCGCGCTGCCCATGGCCTTTCATGGCTCGCAACCTATGTTGAGGCCTTGCGGCAAATGGCCCGATGGGCCCGCGCTCTCGAGCGTGAGCGGCGGCTTGGGACGATCGAGAAGCTGATTCTGCAGGCGGCCTTTGGCGAATATCTCGCCCAGATCGCCGGTGGCATTACCATGAGCCAGAGCGAGATCATAAGGCTGGCTGATCTCGGGCTTTCGGCCGAGGAGACAGCCGGATTTATCCAGTCCGAGGTCGTTTGCGAGCTCATCGCTGCGGGCTGCAGCAATGAACTACGCGTCGCCATTGGCGAGCATCTTGCTCATCATCGTGGGGCGCTCTTCTTTGGTGATCCTGGACTTGATGACACCATGGCGATGGTACGCGAACAGTTTTTCCGTTTTGCTCAGGATAAGATCGTTCCCCATGCCCATGGCTGGCACCTAAAGGATGAGTTGATCCCCCTTGCAGTGATCGAGGATATGGCGGGGCTGGGCGTGTTCGGGCTGACGATTCCGGAAAACTACGGTGGCGCGGGACTTTCCAAGCTTGCGATGTGTGTCGTCTCCGAGGAACTATCGCGCGGTTATATCGGCGTTGGCAGTCTAGGTACCCGTTCGGAAATCGCTGCGGAGCTGATTCTCAGTGGCGGAACCGAAGAGCAGCGGAAATTCTGGCTGCCGCGGATCGCATCGGGCGAAATTCTGCCAACCGCGGTCTTTACCGAACCCAATACCGGCTCGGATCTGGGTGCCTTACGGACGAGGGCGGTGCGCGAAAAGGGCGATTACAAGATTTACGGCAACAAGACCTGGATCACCCATGCGGCGCGGGCCGATGTCATGACCCTTCTGGTGCGTACCGATCCGTCCAGCAGCGATTACCGCGGGCTTTCGATGCTGCTTGCGCAAAAGCCTCGGGGAAGCGCGACGGAGCCGTTCCCTGCACCCGGCATGAGCGGTGGCGAAATCAAGGTTCTGGGCTATCGTGGCATGAAGGAATTTGAGATTGGCTTTGATGGCTTTGCTGTTCCGGCTGCCAATCTTCTTGGCAGTGAGGAAGGACAGGGCTTCAAGCAGCTGATGCAGACATTTGAGTCCGCGCGTATCCAAACCGCAGCGCGGGCCGTGGGCGTTGCCATGTGTGCGCTCGATCTCGGACTCGCCTACGCGCTCGATCGTAAGCAGTTTGGCACAGCGATCTTCAATTTTCCGCGGGTCCGCGACAAGCTTGTGATGATGGCGGTTGAGATCATGATCGGCCGCCAGATGACCTATTTCGCGGCGCGCGAAAAGGATGAG
>JAKBAU010000260.1 GCA_021808875.1 Pseudomonadota bacterium
TGACGATTGTGGCGTGGCGCTGCCGGTGATGATCGCCAATGGCCGGCGCATCGACCAGCGCAGTGGCATCATGCAGGCAGGCGGGGTGAGCTGGTTGCAGCAGCATCTCGTCCTCAATGGCTTCAGTCCGCGCTGCATCGATGGGCGCGACCCTGCCGCGTTCATCATGGCTTTGTTCGAGGCGGAAGCCGCGGTTCACGCGGGTGCCACCGCCTTGCCCTACATCATCGCGGAAGCACCGAAAGGCTATGGCTTTCTCAATTCCGGCACCAACTTGGCGCATGGCACACCGCTGACCGTCTCGCCTTATCGCGATGCGCTCGCACGCGCTTCCTTCAATCGCGCCATGGCGGAATTGTGGACGCCCTTGCCACAGCTGCAGAGTGTGCAGGCACAACTCAACAATCACGCACGCAACGGGCGTGTGCGCGAACGCGATCATGCTCTGGCGCAACGAGCGCCGGCGGATCTGATCCTGCCAGCACGGGAGAGTGCCGCACCATGGCCGGCCTCGGCGATGGCCGCGATCGATGTCTGGATGCAGGAACTCTGTCGCCTCAACCCGGAGCGTCGCTGGCGTGTCGGCAACCCCGACGAACTGCGCTCCAATCGTATGGCGGGTCTTTTGCAGCGACTCAAACATCGGGTCCGCGATCCCGAGCCCGGAAATGATGAGGATCCGCACGGCGCCGTGATCACGGCGCTCAATGAAGAAGCGGTCGTGTGCGCCTGTCTGGCCAATAAAGCCGGCGTCAATCTGGTCGTGAGTTACGAAGCTTTTGCCGTCAAGATGCTCGGCGCTTTGCGCCAGGAGATCATCTTCTCCCGCCATCTCAAAGAGGCGGGACGAGCACCGGCATGGTTGGCTTGGCCGCTGATCGTCACTTCGCATACCTGGGAAAATGGCAAGAACGAACAATCGCATCAGGATCCTGCCTTGGTCGAGACCCTGGCCGGAGAGATGAGCGACATGGTCCGGATTCTCTATCCGGCCGATGCTCTGTCAGCCCTGCAAGCACTGGCACAGGTTTACCAGGAACGCGGCCGTATCGCCGTGATGGTGGTCGCCAAACAGGATCTGCCGATGCAGTTGTCCTGGGCGCAGGCTGAGGAACTGGCCGCTACCGGCGCCTTGCTCTTGCACACGGGCGCGGCGGATGCCGTGGAGCTGGTGGCCTGTGGCAGTTATCAGCTCATCGAGATGCGCAAGGCGAGTGAGCGACTGCAACAGCAGGGAGTGGCGGTACGCCTGATCTACTTGCAGGAGCCCTTGCGTTTTCGTCAGGCGCGCGATGCCCATGAAGCTGCCGTGGTGCATGATGACGAGCATCTGCAAGGCTATTTTTCGCCGCAGGCGAGGGCCCGCATCTTTTTAGTGCATGGACACCCGGAGCCGCTTCTTGGATACTTGCGTCGCCTTGATCTCGGTGGTCGCCGATGCCGTGCTCTCGGTTATCGCAATCACGGTGGCACACTCGACGTCGGTGGTATGCTCTTCGCGAATGCCTGTACCTATGCCCACGTCCTCATGACGCTGGCGGAAGCGCTCGGTGAGCCGGCTGAGCGCTATCTGCAGGCCGAAGAATATGCCGCCGTGCAGGGGCGGGGATCGCCCTATGCCGTGATCACCAAACCGCATCGAAGCGAAGCTTAAGACTTGGAGCTGGCATGATCAAGGATCAGACATTGTTGCTCGGGTTCGTCCTGGGCGCGCTCCTGACCTTGCTCCTGCGCTTGGCACATTCCCTGTTTCGTCGGCAGAAAACACCAGCACGCCAGTTGCAGCGTCACTTGCGCGAGGCGAGAGCACGCGCTGCTGCCCAGGGGCTGCAGACTTACCTCGTGCGAATTCAGGTGACGGCGGGCGATCAGCAAATCATGGTTATGAATGCCGTCTGTCATTATCTGCAGCACTGCACGCGCCGTGAGGAGGCGCCGCTGCGTCAGGATGATAGCAACGTCTTTCTCATTCTCGTGACACTGCCTGCCTCCGCTCAGGCGGCGCAAGCGCGTCTACGCGAACGCATGCAGGGCCTGCGCGTCCTCGATGCGGATGGTCAGCCGCTGTCTTTTGAGTGGCGTTTGGAATGTGTGGAGGCAACACCGTGAAGACTGGCTGGTCGGCTTCGCTGTTCTTGAGTATTATCGCCAGCGAGACGGTGGAGATATCCTTCCCTTCATGAACATCGAAAAAATTCTTTTGATTCGACGTGACAATATTGGTGATCTGGTTTGCACGACGCCGATGTTTGAAGCCCTGCGTCGGCATTATCCGCAAGCGCGTATCGACGTTCTGGTGAACAGCTACAACGGTCCGGTGATTGCAGCTAATCCCTATATCGATCACATTTATAGCTATACCAAAGCTAAACATCGCACTTCCGGTGAGTCGGTCCTGCGCGTCCATCTGCGCCGCCTGCTCTTGCTCTGGCAGATGCGGCGTCGGCGCTATGACGTCGTTGTGGCGGTCGGCGCGGGATACCTTCCAAAAGTGATCCGCATGGCGAGGCTGTTACGTCCGCGCCAGATCATCGCCTTCGCTCCGCCGCAGAGCCGCTGCTGTGCGATGCGTCTGCTCGCCATCGATTCCGCCACGACACGTCCCCTGCACGAAGTCGAGGATGTCTATCGACTCCTGCTGCCCCTGGATGTCACGCAGCCCCCCCCAGCCAGCTTGGTGGTGCCCGATGCTAGCCTGGTTGCTGCCATCCAGGCTCGGCTGCCGCCAGGAGAGGGTCCCTGGATCGGCGTCCATATCAGTTCGCGTCGCCCCAATCAGCGTTGGCCGGTCGAGTCTTTCGTCGCCTTGATGCGCACCTTGCATCAACGACATGGAGTGCGGTTTATCCTGCTCTGGTCGCCAGGCGCGCAGGACAATCCTTTCCATCCTGGCGATGATGAGAAGGCGGTGGCGATCATCGCGGCCCTGCCGGACATGGCGACGGCCGTCTATCCTTGTCCGACGCAGGAACTCGCTGAACTGATCGCGGCCCTGGCGCTTTGTCAGTGTGTCATTTGCAGTGATGGCGGGGCCATGCATGTCGCGGCTGGCCTCGGCAAACCCATCGTCTGCTTTTTTGGCGGGACCGATACACAGCGCTGGCACCCCTGGCAGGTAGCGCATGTACTTCTGCAAAAAACCTCGCAGGTCGTCGCCGACATTACCCCCGAAGAAGCCGTGCAAGCCTATGAGTCGCTTGCCTTGCACAGCGAGGATGAGCGCTAAAAAATATGAAATCTGCTGTTGACACTGGGGGGGCTGAAACATAAAATGCGCGCCTCAGCTGACGTGACAGCCAGTGGTCAGCTGGATGTGTGGGGCTATAGCTCAGCTGGTAGAGCGCTACAATGGCATTGTAGAGGTCAGCGGTTCGACCCCGCTTAGCTCCACCAAATCTAGGTCCCCATCGTCTAGAGGCCTAGGACATCGCCCTTTCACGGCGGTAACCGGGGTTCGAATCCCCGTGGGGACGCCATCTCTTTGGGCTGGCAAGAGGTTTCTTCAGAGTCAAGCATCCTGCCTAGCCTGAGCTCGATCAGAGCTCGTCATCCGTCTTTGGCGATGCCTTCGCATTGTCTGTGCGTTATCTACTGCAATACCTTATTGTCTTCGTCCTTAGCCGGTCTTTAACATTCAATCAGCATTTTGAGCGATTTTCGTTGGCCAAAAACATCTAACCAATTGATTTTCCTATGTTCGTGTTTTGAAAGTCGTTTTGTTGTGCCATAATATTTCCATCGACCCGGTTTTTCCCCTTGCTTTTTCGTTAGAATTGGGAATATGTATATCCGTCAAACCCGAACCAACAACAAAGTCACCGGCGAAGGCTACTTCACCTATCGCCTGGTGCGCGGTGAGCGCATCGGCGGCAAGGTGCGCCAGATCACCCTTCTCAATCTCGGCCGCAATTTTGCGGTCTGAGCGCGCTGCGAAAGGCAATGCACAACGTCGCGACAAACTCAATGCCCTGGCTCTGCACCTTTCCATCAGGTGCTCGCCTTGCTTTGCCTAGGACTCACGCAGGCGGTTGGCTTTCTAGGTCTTTGTTCGTTCCAACTGCATTCGCCTTCTGCTGAATAGCTTGGCATTGCTGGAGTAGGGCATCGAACGATTCGACCTCATCGAGGAACAGCCCGTCGTCGACCATGTGCTGGTAGTCGGCGGCCAACTTGGCCAAGGCCTCGTCGTTGGGCACCAGGCACAGCCCGCCCGAGACCGCGGCGTGGTAGTCGATCGATGCGTTGTCTGGGCTTTTTTCTGCGAAGAAGATGCTCTTGTGATCGGCCACGGCCTTCGCGAGCGCCCTGTCGGCGATCGCCGCGTCAGCGAAGCCGGCGCCGTCCAAACGCGTTACGTCGTGCCAGTGACGTGCAAAGCGCTCACCA
>JAKBAU010000261.1 GCA_021808875.1 Pseudomonadota bacterium
CGTGGCCAGGGGTGTCGAGCAGATTGAATATCGCCCCGCCATATTCGAACGTCATCACTGCACTGGTTACCGAGATCCCGCGCTCTTGTTCGATCTTCATCCAGTCCGAACGCGCCCGTCTGGCTTCACCGCGTGCCTTGACCTGGCCGGCCGTGTGGATCGCGCCACCAAGCAAAAGTAGATGCTCAGTCAAGGTGGTCTTGCCCGCGTCAGGGTGCGAGATGATGGCGAAGGTACGCCGCCGCGCGGCCTGCGTCGCAATGGTCTCTGGGGGCTGGCTCATAGACGCGTGCCTCTAGCAGGCAGAGGCCGGAAGAGCAACTGCCGCGCATCCGGTCAGGTGAACTGGTCCCCGAAACCTCCTTGGCCTGCCACAAGTGGCACAGGACCTTGGGCTCTACTCCGTGGGCCCGCCACTGGCACCTCCCCGTCTTGCGTCACATCCAAATCAAATTTGAATCACGCTGCGTACCTGATTGGCGCAATCGGCTAACACATTGACGCTAGGCTTGCGGGGCGCACGTGACCTTGCGCAAAAGGAGAAGCATCACATGGGCGAGCGCTCTGCCGCCTTTGGCGGGCTTTTGATCGGGATCACTATAGTTCTGGCGTTGGCTTACAGTCTTGGCGACAGTCAACACCTCGTCAACTGGAGCCTGGAGGTGATACGCGACAGCGGCAGGTTTGCCGATCATGTGGGACGGCGGACTGCAGCCAGACTGCAACGCGGCCTATAGGCGGTCAGGCCGTCAGAGTATAGCTTCGTCAACAAAACTTCGGCCCTGGCGGTCCTCGATCTCGACGACCCACAAGTCCGGATCGAACCGCCGCTGTTTTTCGACAAAGGCGGCTGCAGTCTTCTCGTCGCAAGGTCCGCCGAGCGGGCGCATCCAGACAAGCTCACCTTCCGCACCAGCCCGTGCCTGAACCAGAAGCGTGGTTGTCCCATCCAGGGGCGAGAGCTTGATGATGACTGCCCCGGCATCTTCAGAGCCCTTGTGCAATACATATCCCGCCGCCCCGGCGACTTCCGCCCTGCGGATGAGCGCCCGTACGTAGATTCCGGGCTTCAGACGCGGTTGCATGGCACTTCAAGTTCGATCAGGTGAAACTCTCGTGCCAGCGCGAGCCCGACCGCACCGTCCACCCCAAGCCATTCCTCCCCCTGTGGCCGCCAGCTCGAATGCACCAGGACCGGGGTTGCGCCATCAGTGGGTACAAACGGCAAAAGTATCTCCTCTATGACTTGCGGTCGCGTTTGATCGCGTCCGAGTATCATTCGTCTGGCGACCCCGATCGCACCCGGGGCAACGGCACTGAACCTGATAAGCCGTTGACGTCGGTGCGCTGTGAGGGTTCTGCCGAGCCAGTCTTCACCTGCTAGATTGGTACCAAACGCCAGCTGGAAAACCGTTCCCGCCAGGCGACACGTCACCTTCTTGCCAATGATGACCTCAAAGCGTGCGCAGCCGGGCAGTGCTTTTCCGGCATGCACGGGATCAAATGCCAAATGCGACGGCACGCAACCATCACCGGCAAGGGCTAGCCAATAATCAAGCAGATGACGATTAAGGCCATGCAGCCCAAGACGCGCCGCTTCATCGCACACATGGAGCCGGTTCATGGACACAACCTAATCCAAAGTGCTTGCATCGCGCTACCGGCGACGCGGCGACCTCAGGCTGCCGCTCCCCTGCGCATGCGCCGGGTGGGCAGCCGCTGGACCCCTTCAGGCGCAGGATCGGCATGTGGCAAAATTAGCCGTACCGTCGTTCCCACTCCGAGTTCGGATTCAATCACGGTCTGCCCGCCATGCATGGCTGCCAGCGCCTTGACCAGCGCAAGTCCGAGCCCCGTGCCTTCCTGCGTGCGCACATGGGTGCCTTCGGCCTGCTCGAAGGGACGACCCAGGCGCGCCAGATCTGCGGTATCAATGCCAATTCCAGTGTCGACCACCGCAAGTTCGATCCCGGACAAAACGGGATTGGCATAGAGCGATACGCAACCACCGCGCGGTGTGAACTTGACACCATTGCTCAACAGATTAACCAGCATCTGTTTCACAGCACGGCGATCCGCATAAACCCGCTGGCAAGCCACGGGTACCTCCATACGCAGCGCCACACCTTTGCGATCAGCTTGGATCTTGACGTAAGCAAGCGCCTGGCTGGCGACGTCATCCAGGGCAAATTCCTCCTCAGCGAGTTCAAACTTGCCAGCCTCGATCTTGGACATATCGAGCACGCCGTTGATGAGCTCCAGGAGGTGATTACCGGATTCATGGATCAGGCGAACATATTCGCTGTAGCGGGCGACGCCGATCGGACCGAAAATTTCCTGGGTCATGACTTCAGAGAAGCCGATGATCGCGTTCAGCGGCGTGCGCAACTCATGGCTCATATTGGCGAGGAAGGCCGACTTGGCCCGGTTGGCCTGCTCGGCCAGATCGCGTGCATCGATGAGGTCACGTTCATGGGCCTTGCGATCGGAAATATCACGTGTGACAGCGACAATATCGACACCTTCACCGTCCGACCGCGGCGCCGGCCGGCAGCGTATTTCTGTCCACAAATAGGAGCCATCCGCACGTCTTTGGCGCACCTCGGCCGTCGCGGCTCGACCGAAATAGCTGGGTTCAACAAAGGCGGCCTGTAGACTCTTCAAATCCTCAGGATGGACAAGCGCCGTGGCTGCCTCGCCGACCAGCGCCTCGGGCGCACGACCCAAAAGATTCCGTGCTGCCGGGCTGGCGAAGCTGATACGGCCATCTGCCGCGTGTCGGGTGATGAGATCCATCGCATTGTCAGCCAAAAACCGATACATCGCGGCGCCTTCGGCCGCTGCGAGGTCAGCCTCACGCTGGCGGTCCTGGGCCGCTGCCGCAATAAAGGCCGCCTGGACGATGGCAACGAATGCCGGCACTGCATAGAGGAGCCAGGCCGGCAAATGCGCCGCTACATGCAGGCGAGATGCCGGCAGGACGCCGAGGGCCTCAGCGGCCACCACAACGACAAGCGCGAGCGCGGCAGACAAGCCAGCGCGCATGACAGTTGGTCTGTCGCCGGCGAGAGCTGCTTCTGCCGGGACTAGCGCCAGCCAGATAATGAGCGGTGAGCTTACCCCTCCGGTCAACGCCGCCAGATACCCGATAAGCCCGGAAAACCCTGCCAGGCTGGCACTTTCCAAAAATGAAAGTGGCACACCCGAATAGGCCAGCAGGGCAAACCATCCCGGAAGCACCAGCGCACCAAATACGATCCAGACGGGCAGGTCGGGAGGCCCGACAAATACCAGGTAGGAGGCCGCCAAGAGCAATCCCAGGCACGCTTTGATCGATTGAAGCATGACAAAGCGACGACGCGCCGGGGCTTCGTCTGGATGGGCTGGGGTGCTCTTTTGGGCCAAGAGTAACAGCCTGCCTTGATCGCTTCAGCGGGCGAGCGCGACGCGCGTCGCTCCCTGGTAATACTTTCCTCAAGATCATTAACGAATCTTGAATCCCCCCGCCCGGGATTGGCAATTTCCAAACTTCTTCATCACCATTTGTTAAGCCTTTCCGCCAAAAGCCTGCCCTCAGGCAGGCTTCGGCAAGGTTTGCGCAAATAGTTTGTGGCACTGTGCACGCCAATAGGGATGGCAAGATCTTGAACCAGGTGCAGTCCGCACACCCGCTCGCCGCGTTGGACGGGCCTCCTGCTGGCGCAGCCTTTCTGCCCCAGGCTCTGGACTGTCTGCGTATTGGGATCACCCTTTATGACAGCAGTGAACGGCTTACCTATGCGAACCGGCACTACTTTTATCTCTTCAGGAAATTTCCAGGGCACGACCAACTCATCGGTCGCAGCTATGAAGATCTCGTAAGGCTGGAAGTAGAGACCGGCGCGACTCGCCTGCCCGATGGGGTTAGTGGTCTTGAGACATACACCGCGAGACGACGCTTGCAGCTTGCCGAGGGCAACTCCGCGCCGCGCGACATATTCTTGGACGATGGACGTATTATCGAAATCAAGATCCGCCGCACCCCGAACGGCGCCATTGCCCTTTGGGCCGATGTCACAGGTGCACGCGAGAATTACGGTCGTCTGACGAACGCCGTTGAAATGTCGACTGACGCCTTTGCGTTTTGGGACAGTCGCGATCGGCTGGTCATGTGCAATACCGGCTTTGCTACGATCCATGGCCACTTCGGCGAGCGAACCCTGCAAGGCCTGGATTACGAGGAGTTGCTCACCGCAACGCTGGACCGCGACCTCATTGCCCTTGATGAAAGCAGAGCCGGTTTCATGGCCCGGCGGATGCACACTCATCATGCGCCTGCCGGTGTCATAACCGTGCGCCTAAAAA
>JAKBAU010000017.1 GCA_021808875.1 Pseudomonadota bacterium
CTTGTTGGAATCCATTTCAAAGAAATCGACACGCCGCCAGTGAAGGTGCCCGACGGCGAAGGTTTTGGCGCGGATACCATACTGTCCGTAGCTGCCCGACAAGTCATACATGCGCCAATCCGTGGCTCTGCTCGGCAAATCGAGCGCCTTTACCGCTGCCGGGCTAACCATGGAAAACGGGGCTCCGGTATCGAGCAGCATTTCTCGGGATGCACTATCGATCACCACTGGAACGTAAATGCGCGTGCCCGTGCGGCTGCGCTGGAAGTGAAGTCGTGTCAGAAGGGTGAGCGGCCTGCAGGTGTCGGCCTGCCCAGGAGGGGCGGCAAGCAGGGCGCAGATGGCAATGATCCAGAAGTGGCGCATGCACGCATTCCGGT
Source organism: Pseudomonadota bacterium (assembly GCA_021808875.1). Next base: position 381 of record JAKBAU010000017.1, read on the forward strand.
TCCACATGACCAAGCACATGCGCCTGGCCCTTTGGGCAAGCTCCTGCCGCTTACCAGATTGGGCGACCATCGCCCGGCAGACCGAGACTGTCCCAGATTTGGCTCACCCGCGCCACAACGCTAGGATCCATCGCCAGCTTGCGTCCCCACTCGCGGCTGGTTTCAGGGGGGAGCTTGTTGGTGGCATCCAAGCCGATCTTTGAACCCAGACCAGATTGCGGGGAAGCAAAATCGAGATAGTCGATCGGGGTATGCTCGATGAGGGTGATGTCTCGTGCTGGATCCATACGTGTTGCCACGGCCCACATGACGTCTTTCCAATCCCTTGCATCAATATCTTCATCCACCACAATGACCCATTTGGTGTACATGAACTGGCGCAGATAGGACCAGGTGGCGAGCATGACCCGCTTGGCATGTCCGGGATAGGCCTTCTTCATGCGGATGACGGCGATGCGATAGGAGCAGCCTTCGGGTGGCAGCCAAAAATCCAGAATCTCGGGGAATTGCTGCTGCAGCAGCGGAATGAAAACCTCGTTGAGCGCTTCACCGAGCACGCTGGGCTCATCTGGAGGGCGGCCGGTAAAGGTCGACAGATAGATCGGCGTCTTCCGCATGGTCAGCGCTGTCACTGTGAAGACCGGAAAGCGTTCGACCGCGTTGTAGTAGCCGGTGTGGTCGCCATAAGGCCCTTCGTCGGCATAGTCGGTGAGGCTGACCTCGCCTTCGAGCACGATTTCGGCCTCGGCCGGGACTTTGAGGGGCTGGCTTACGCAGTTGACGAGCTCGGCGCGGGCACCACGTAGCAACCCGGCAAACTGATATTCCGAAAGGGTATCGGGGACAGGTGTGACCGCGGCGAGGATAGTGCCGGGATCCGCGCCCAGCACCGCCGCTGCCGGCAAGGGTTCGCTACGCGTCTTGGCCCAGCGGGCATGATGCTGGGCACCACCACGATGTTTCAGCCAGCGCATGATGGTTTGGCGCTTGTTCAGCACCTGCATGCGGTAGATGCCCAGGTTGAAATTGTCCTCGCGGCTATCCGCGGGGCCTTTGGTGACGACCAGCGGCCAGGTCATGAGTGGAGCCGGCTCAGAGGGCCAGCAGGTTTGCACAGGCAGGCGCGAGAGATCGATGTCATCGCCCCGGAGCACGATTTCTTGGCATGGCGCATTCCCGCCGAACAGGCCGCTTCGGGTTTTAGGCTTCATCGCCAAAGCCGTCCGGGCGAGAGGAAGGAGCTCGACGGCCTCCGAAAGCGAGCGCGGAGGCTCGGGTTGACGCAGCGTGGCCAGCAGCTCGCCAACTTCACGCAGCGAGCGGGCGTCCTGGCGTTCCTTGCCACCCAGGCTGACCCCCATGGCGACACGCTTTACGGTCCCGAAGAGATTGACGAGAACGGGAATGTCGCTCGGGGTGCCGTCGGCCCGGATCGGGGCTTCAAACAGAACGGCGGGGCCCTGCTGCGCCAATAGCCGGGTCTGGATCTCGGTCATTTCAAGAACGGTGGACACCGGCTCTCGGACACGCACGAGTTCGCCCTCGCGCTCGAGGCGGGCGATGAAATCACGCAAGGAGCGATAGCTCATGACAATCCTGCCGGCATGTGTTTGCGTCTTATCGCCCCCTTAAGGCCGCACTGACAAGGCATCCCGGCGAGCGCGGTCACGGCAATGTGCCCGTTCGCGTTTCGTGTCGATCTTTGCGCTGGCGGCAAGAGCCGGTAGGCTGGCGTCCAAACTGGCGGCCGTCGATTCGCAGAGCGGCCATCTCATCAGGGGTCTTCAATGCTTTTCAGCCGCATCAAGCCGCTTGAAGCCATTCTGGCCACGGCGGAGAACAAGTCCCTACGCCGTACGCTTGGCGCCTTTCAGCTGACCATGCTGGGTATCGGTGCGGTCATCGGCACCGGCATTTTCGTTCTTACCTCTGAGGCAGCGCAGAAGGCCGGCCCGGGGATGATGATCTCCTTTATGATCGCGGGGTTTGTGTGTGCAGTGGCGGCACTGTGCTATGCCGAACTGGCCTCCATGGTGCCTGTGGCGGGGAGCGCCTACACCTATACTTATGCTGTGGTTGGCGAGGTGCTCGCCTGGATGGTGGGCTGGGCCCTGATTCTCGAATATGCGGTTGGTGCCAGCGCCGTGGCCGTGGGCTGGTCGGGATATTTCGTCGGTCTGATCAATCATTCGAGTTTGGGAATACACCTTCCGCTGTGGCTTTCAGTGGGGCCGAATGAAGGGGGCGTCATCAACATCCCTGCTGCGGTGATCTCGGCTCTCGTCACCGGGCTTTTGATCCTCGGTACCACGGAAAGCGCGCGGGTCAATGCCGTACTGGTCAGCATCAAGGTGCTTGCCCTGACAGTATTTATTGCGTTGACGCTGCCGGTGATACACACCGTCAACTTTCATCCCTTCATCCCCAATGGCTGGGGAACTGTGGGCGTCGTCGGGGCGGCTTCGTCGATTTTCTTTGCCTATGTCGGTTTTGACGCGGTGTCGACTGCAGCGGAAGAAACCATCAATCCGCAGCGTAACGTGCCGATTGGGTTGATTGGCAGTCTTTTGATCTGCACGATCTTCTACCTGCTGGTCTCGGCCGGGGCGATTGGGGCGATCGGCGCACAGCCTGTGCGCGGTTTGCACGGTGCGATTCTGCTGCCAGGTTCGGCGCAGCTTGCCGAACGCTGTCAGGCGATTGTCGCCGGAGGGGCCGTTCGACCACTGGCCTGCAGTCATGAGGCTCTGGCCCATGTGCTGCGGGTAATCGGCGATGTCGGTGTTGGCAATCTTCTCGGCCTGGCCGCGTTTATCGCATTGCCGTCGGTTGTGCTGATGATGATCTTTGGCCAGACCCGCATCTTCTTCGTGATGGCCCGCGACGGTCTTCTGCCGCCGGTGCTTGCGTCGGTGCACCCACGCTTTAAGACGCCGCATGTGGTGACGGCATTGACCGGCGTCGTCGTGATTTTGATGGCGTCGTTCCTGCCTGTCGGCACATTGGCCGATTATTCCAATTCCGGCACCTTGTTCGCGTTTGCGATGGTTGCGGTCTCGGTCCTGGTGCTGCGCGTCAGGGACCCGAACCGCCATCGCCCCTTCCGCACGCCGATGCTGTGGTTGGTGGCGCCGCTGGCAGTTTTTGGCTGCATCGGCCTGTACGTCAAACTGCCCCTGGTGGCGATTCTGGTCCTGCCAGTCTGGGGAGCGGTTGGTCTTCTTATTTACGTCTTCTACAGCCGATCACGCAGCTATGTAGGGCGTGGCATGGTTGAGGTGGAGCCCCTTGAGCCATCGCCGATACCGGGGTTGAAAGAGTGAGGTGGGCGCTCAGCGCCCGCCGACACCTTCGCCGATATAGCGCGAGGCGGGCCTGAGCAGTCGGCCCATGCGTTGCTGTTCGAGCGCATGGGCGGTCCAGCCGACTGTACGGGCGCAGGCGAACAGTGCTGTGAACGCCTGGCGCGGGATACGCAGCGTATCGAGCAGGATAGCGGTATAGAACTCGACATTGGTATCGAGGGGGCGCTGCGGATATCGTTTTGCCAACGCTGCTCTTGCATAGGCCTCGACCTGGGCAGCAAAGCCCAAATCGCCTTCACCGAGGCCCTGTATCGCATCCTTGAGCACGTTGGCGCGCGGGTCGCGCACCCGATATACGCGATGGCCGAAACCCATGAGCCGCTCGCCGCGGCTCAGCGCGTCCTCAATCCAAGGTGAAATGCGCTCCGCCTGTCCGATGGCGTTGAGCATGGCAAGCACAGGCTCCGGAGCGCCGCCGTGAAGCGGCCCTGTCAGCGCGCAATAGGCCCCTGTGACCGACATGAACAGGTCTGCTCCAGTGGAGGCGATGACCCGGCCGGCAAAGGTCGAGGCGTTCATGCCATGGTCGCACACGGTCACGAGATAGGTCTGGAGCGCGCGGATCTTGCTTGGCGGGGCGGCCCCATCCCCCAGCATGTACAGGAGATCTGCTGCATGTGATCGCGTTGTGTCTGGCGGGATTGGCGGATGATTGGCTTGCGTACGCAGCAGGGCGGTGGTGATGACCGGCATGGCGCCACTCAGCACGACTTCCGGCGGAAGATCCGGCTCCGGCCCGAGTGCGGCGATCGCGGCGCGCATGCCCGCGCCGAGCGGCAGATCACGGGCTGCTGCCAAAAGCTGGGGCAGGCGGGCGAAAGCACGCTGGCGCGCCTGCCCAAACTGCCGGGTGGTGGTCTTGGGATCGCGAGGCTGGCCATCGGCGAGTGACCACAACCGAGCGGCCAGCTCTTCGAAAGACATGGCAAAGGCGAGTGTATCGATGCGGGCGCCGGCAACGATGAGTTCGCCACGTTCGCCGTCGACATGCGACAGGGCAGTCTCGGCAGCGATTACGCCATCAAGACCGTAAGCGGATTTGTCTTGCAGTGTCATGGAAAGGGCTCCTGTTGCGTCGCAACAAAGGTGGCCCGGCTTGTTATATTGATCAATCTTGATTAGCTTGATCAATATGAAAATATATTCCGAACATCCTGCCCTGTATCTTTCGGCCGTGGAAGCTGCTGCCGAACTCGGTGTCTCGCCCGCCACTCTCTATGCCTATGTGAGCCGCGGGCTGATCCGCTCCGAACCGGTGGGAGCCACACGTGCCCGCCGCTATCGCGCCGAAGATGTGCGCGCACTCAAGAATCGTCGGGCTCCACCGGAGCAGGGTCTGGCACTGGGTACCGACGCACCAGTCCTGGACAGCGCGATCTCCTGTTTGAGCGCGGAGGGGCCCCTCTATCGCGGGGTCCTGGCGGTCGATCTGGCGTCCCACGCAAGCTTTGAGTCGGTGGCTACCCTGCTCTGGGACGAGAGCAGCGATCCTTTCGGGATTGACAACCTACCGGTCGTCAGTGCGGCGATGGATGCAGTGCGCGTGGCAACCCGCGAACAGCCGCCGTTGGTGCGGGCGATTTCTCAGCTGGCGCTGGCCGGCGAAGCCGATCCTTCCGCGTACAATCGTGCGCGCGAAGGGCGGGTCCGGATTGGAGCCCGTCTGCTGCGTCTTCTTGCCAGCGCCATCCTGGACCGGCCGCCATCGGCGACAGCCTTGCATCAGCAGCTCGCTGCCGCATGGGCGCCCGGGCATTCGGATGCGGAGGATCTCCTGCGCCGAGCCTTGGTGCTGCTCGCAGATCATGAACTCAATCCATCAACCTGGACTGTGCGCTGTGCCGCCTCTACCGGTCTCAATCTCTATGATGCAGTGGTTGCAGGTCTGGTCGCGCTCAAAGGTCCGCGCCATGGTGGCGCAGGTGTGCTGGCTGCGCGCATGGTCGAGCAGATGACAACGCAGGATCTGGGCCGCTTTGTGCGCGATAAGGTGGAGCAGGGCGATACCATTCCGGGCTTCGGTCACTCGGTCTACGCGCGAGGCGATGCGCGAGGCCGCGATCTGCTGTCGGCCCTCGCGCGCGCAGGTGCCGATCCGCGCCTCGCCGTCGAGGCTCCCGCGCGTATCAGCGAAGCGACCGGACTTTACCCCAACATCGATTTTGCCCTGGCGGTGCTGATGCACACGCTCGATCTGGCACCGGGACATGAAACCGCGCTCTTTGCCGTCGCTCGGACGAGTGGCTGGATTGCGCACGCCATCGAGCAGCTGGAAAGCGGCAGCCTCATCCGGCCGCGGGCGCGCTATATCGGGCCAGGACCGGCAAGCAGTCGATAGACGCCGGTGTCACGGATCTCGCGGTCTTCAAGTTCGCGCGTCGTCTTAACCTGGTAGCTGGCGAGCTTTTCCACATTTTGCTTGGGAAAATAGCTGCGTCCTGGATCGCCCAAAAGAACCTCGGCGCCAGCGCGAAGCTGCGCGTACAACCACGCAAGCAGTCTGTCGGTGAGCGGACGCTCATAGCACATGTCTCCGACGAGAATGAGTTCGAACGGACTGACTTGACCAAGCACATCCACAGCGGTGGTCCGCAGCTCCAGATTGTTGAGTGAGGCATTTAGGCGTATCGCGGCCAGAGCGAAGGGATCGATGTCCGCACACAGCACGTCGCGGGCGCCGGCGTGCGCAGCCGCGAGGCCAACAATTCCTGATCCGGCACCGAAGTCCAACACGGAGCGATCCCAGACGAATGCGGGGCGATCGAGAATAAAGCGCGCCAGGGCCTGTCCGCCTGCCCAGGCGAATGCCCAGTAGGGCGGGGGTACACCGATGGCCTCTAATTCTTCCTCGGTCTTGCGCCACAGCGGTACCACCTCAGTGGCCAGATGCAGCTTTATCTCCGGCACGAGAGGCGGAGCGATGGGCGCGGTGTTGTCAGTGATGAAAAGCGTGGGCTCATTCATCAATAGGAAACTTCCTGCCAGCGAATACTCGTCATGCGGGCGCAGCAAGTGCAGGCATCCTGCTGGTAGCAAGACGCAGCACCTCGCGATAGCCGGGACGTATCTCCATCCTTGGTCCCAGTCCCTTGCTCAGCAGCAGCCGGTGAAGTTTCGGCAGATTATAGCATGGCACGTAGAACAATAGATGATGATCGACGTGATAGTTGACCCAGTAGGGTGCAAAAAATGCCCGTGCCAGGATTCCAGCGTAAGTGGTGCGGGCATTGCGCATGATGTCATCATTGTCGGGCACCATCGCATGCTCGGCGATATTGCGGATGCGGGTCACGACCTGCTGCCAGGTCAGTAAGGGCAGGAGCCAGAACATCAGGTAATATTGCGGCTTGCCAACCGCGCTCAGGATGAGGAGCAGTACCAGGTTGGCGAGCAGCATCTTGGCCATGCGACGGCGAAAATGTAACCAGCGGGCACGGAGGCTCATCCCGGGCTTGCCGAGCGCGTTGCGAAATTGTGCCTTGCGCTGCTTGAACCCTGTCTGACCCGACAGGTCACGCCACAGCTTGCGCCGGAAGCTGGCTGCCGTAATGGGAAATTTGGCCGACAGATGCAGATCCGGATCATCCGGCTGCTGGGTGCGGCGATGATGGATCATGTGATAATGGCGATAGGCAACTGTGTCGCTGAACACGGGCCAGGCGCAGAAAATCTGGCTGAGGCGATCGTTCAGCCAGCTGCTGGCAGTGAGCACGCCATGGGCGGCGTCATGCATGAGGATGGCGAGGCCAAGCTGACGGCTGCCGATCACTACCACGGCGACAACGAAGGTCAGAGGATTGGGCCATGCTGCATAAAGCGTCATGGCTGCGGCGATCACCGCCCAAGCATGGATCACGCACCAGATCCCTCTCACATTGGAACGGGACCGGATCTGTGCCAGTTCCTGGGGCGAAAAATACTCGGTAGGGACAAATCGGGTCAGAGCCATGGGCAGATGATAAGGCGGGCCAGAGGGCTTGTTAAGGCTTGCCCGGGAAAACCCCGGTGGCCTCGAGAATGAGCCAGGCCATCCAGAACTGGCAGATGATCTGGACGGCGAAGAACATGAACCTGGCGTTGATGGCAGAGGCGGTACCCGAACTGATGTGGATCAGGGACTGAATGGCCCGGGCGGCGACGACGATGACCGCAAGAAGATTGAAGAGCGGATTGATGGCCCCGGCGGCCCAGCCGGTCAGCACGACGGCAGCAAAGATCGGCAGGTTTTCGATCGTGTTCATGTGTGCGCGATTGAGCCGCCAATAGCCCTCCGGTCCATGTGGCACGCCCGCGGTGAACTTGGTCACCGCGGTGCCCTTGGTCACCACCTGGTGAACACGTGCGGCAGCCACGGAAATCACCAGGAACATGGCCCAGAGTGCGTAAAGGGTGAGCGCGACAAGGGCGATGGGTGACGCGGACATGGGGCTGAGACCTTATCGATGGGACAATGGGAGGGGCGGACCCCGTGGACTGAAACCGCAAAAGAGCTGTGCTGACGGCGCGACTTTTTCTATCTGTTCTGCGCCGTCTCCGTCAATTTGGCCAGCGGCCTCATAGCCGCCAAGTGGAAAGAACGAGGCAGAGGGCGATCAGGGCGCCGGCGTCCCGATTGGCGCGGAAGAGCATCAGGCAGCGCTGCGGCAATTCGGGTCTCAGACGCTTTACCTGCCAGAGAAAATGAAGGGCGACGAACAGCAAGAGCAGAACGAAGGTCCGGCCAAGGCCGGCCGCCGCTCCGGCGCCGGCCAGCAGCAGAAGGCTCATAAGGTAAAAACCGAACACCCAGCGTGGGGCGCCCGCGCCAAACAAGCGCGCAGTTGACTTTACCCCGATCAGCGCATCGTCCTCGATATCCTGGCAGGCGTAGATGGTGTCATAGCCAAGGGTCCAGAACAGGCCGGCCATGTAGATCGCAACGGCTGCCGGGGTGATCGTCCCGCTGAGGGCAGCGCAGCCCATCAGAGCTCCCCAGTTGAAGGTGAGGCCAAGCCAGGCCTGAGGCCACCAAGTGATCCGCTTCATGAAGGGATAGGCGGCTACGAGCAGCAGCGAGGCGGTACCGATGAGCTCGGTGGTACGGTTAAATTGCAAAAGAACGGCAAGACCCACGCTCAGCTCGATGAGCAGAAACACTGTGGCAGCTTTGGCGCTGACGGCGCCCGAGGGAATAGGGCGGCCCCGGGTGCGTGCTACTTTGGCATCAAAATCGCGGTCGACAATGTCGTTATAAGTGCAGCCGGCGCCACGCATTACCAGCGTGCCCAGGGCGAAGAGGCCAAGCAGCCACCAATCATGGCCGGCAGCAAAGAGGGCGGCATGTCGTGCCGCTGCGCCCGCCGCCATGCCGAACACACAGGGCCAGAACAGCAGCCAGGCGCCGATCGGCCTGTCCAGGCGCATGAGCCGCAGATAGGGCTGGATTGAGGTCGGCGCGCTGTCCACAAGACGCAGCGGCAGGGAGTCTAGCGGCTTGGCGTGATGGGCAGTTTGGGGCATCTCTCCTCCTGGCGCCGGCGCTGTGATGGCCCGTCCCAGGCTCTTCTTTGCCTTATTCGCCAACGAAGACCAAGCGGGTGGACAGGCCGGCTTATGTCAGGTGGTTCTTGATCTGCGGCCTTCCGGCAACGCCGGGGCAAGGCTGGTCAAGCCTCCGCGCATGGTGCACCACGAGTTGCTTGAACGATTTATGACTGCCGGGAGCGAGCCGCCGCCGTGATGTTGGGGCGAAGAAAAAAGGGACAACGAGACAAATGGCGGATCTTACCTATCCCGGGGGCAGGCTGAGACTCTTTGTCGACGCCGCTCTAGCCGAGGGGGCACAGGTTGAAACCAGTCCGTCGCAAGCCCATTACCTGGTCCACGTGATGCGAGCCAGGCTGGGCGACCAGATGGCACTTTTCAACGGCCGGGATGGAGAATGGCTGGCGCATCTTGCTGAATTCTCGCGCCGTCAGACGGTGCTTCGTTGCACCGAGCGCATCGCGCCGCAAACTGTCGTGCCGGACCTCTGGTTTGCCTTTGCGCCGGTCAAGAAGACTGCGGCCGAGTATGTGGTACAAAAGGCGACCGAACTGGGGGTACGCCGGCTCATTCCTGTAATCACCAGGCGCACCATCGTCCGCAAGGTCAATCCTGAGCGGCTTGCTGCGAACGCGATCGAGGCTGCGGAGCAGTCCGGACGGCGTGAGGTGCCCGTGATTGCTGAGGTGCTCGCGCTGGAGGCGATGCTTGCGCGCTGGCCTCAGGAGCGGGCGCTCGTGTTTTGCGATGAAGCCGGAGATGCGCCACCGATTGCAGATGCGGTGATGGCGTTGCGTGGTCGTCCCAGTGGCGTTCTGATCGGGCCTGAAGGCGGGTTTGAGCCTACGGAGCGTGCGGCGATCAGGGCAAAGGGCTTTGCCTGTCCGGTATCGCTCGGGAGCCGAATCCTCAGAGCTGATACCGCCGGCCTGGCGGCCCTGGCAGTGTGGCAGGCAGTGGCTGGAGACTGGCGCGTGACAGGCGCGTGACAGCAGGCGCGGCGTGGCTTGCGGCGCGACACGATCACGCCTACATAGCGTTGGTCTGAACGGTGTATTCAGAATTTATAGGAATTCGGGGGCGGGGCCCCCTGGGAGGCGATGTCATGTCGATACCGCAGTCGGCGGGCGGTCCAATCGCCTCACGTGATGATCTGGTGAGTTACCTCGAGCAGGGCTGCAAAGCGCCCAGCGCGTGGCGGATCGGAACTGAGCACGAAAAGTTCGTGTACGATCCGGCAAGTCTGAAGCCGGTCAGCTATGAGGGTCGGCCGGGCATTCGGGAGCTGCTCGAAGGCATGCGGCGCTTCGGCTGGGAGCCGCTGCGTGAAGGAGACAATATCATTGGCCTTGTGCAGAACGAGGCCTCCATCAGCTTGGAGCCGGGAGGCCAGTTTGAGCTTTCCGGTGCGCCGCTGCGAAATATCCATGAAACCTGTGCTGAGGTGAACACTCACCTTGTACAGATCCGCGAAGTGGCCGCCGAGCAGGGGCTTGGGATGTTAGGTCTGGGCTTTGCACCCAACTGGCGGCTGGACGAGGTGCCACAGATGCCCAAGGGGCGCTATGGCATCATGCGGCGTTATATGCCGCGGGTTGGAGGCTATGGCCTTGAGATGATGTTCCGCACCTGCACTGTGCAGGTCAATCTCGACTTTTCTTCTGAAGCGGACATGGTCAAGAAATTCCGGGTTGGTCTTGCGCTGCAGCCTGTCGCGACCGCACTCTTTGCCAATTCTCCCTTCCGCGAAGGACGGCCGAACGGCTTTGTTTCCTATCGCAGCCATATCTGGACTGATGTCGACAATGCACGGGCCGGGGTGCTGCCATTTGTCTTCGAGGACGGTATGGGCTTCGAACGCTACGCCGATTATGCGCTCGACGTGCCGATGTATTTTGTCTATCGCGATGGCAACTATATCGATGTTGCGGGTAAGAGTTTCCGTGATTTTCTGGACGGGCGGATCCCCGAGCTCAAAGGCATTCAGCCGATGCTCTCCGACTGGGCTGATCATTTGACGACGATCTTTCCTGAAGTGCGTCTCAAGCGCTTTCTGGAAATGCGCGGCGCAGATGGCGGCTCCTGGCAACGCATCTGCGCGCTGCCCGCCCTTTGGACCGGAATCTATTACGACCAAACCGCCCTTGATGCGGCTTGGGATATGGTAAAGGACTGGACCACTGAAGAGCGTCAGGCTTTGCGCGATGCCGTTCCGCGGCAGGGGTTTGCTACACCGTTCCGTGGCAGCAATGTGCTGACCCTGGCGCGCAGGATGATCGAGATTTCAAGCGAGGGTCTGAAGCGCCGGGCATCTACCGATGCTGCGGGGGTGAGTGAGGACGGTTTTCTCAACTCTTTGCGCGTGCAGGTCGATCGTGGCTATAGCCGAGCCGAAGAACTGCTGCAGCGCTATCAGCAGAATTGGCGCGGCGACATGCGCCCGTTGTTTACGGAATACAACTTTCTTTGATGCCCTGCGTGACGCGTGGTCTTTGAGGCGCTAGCGTCCGCGTGCGGCGTAGGTAAGAATGAGCAGAGCGCCGATGGTTAGCGCCACGCCATACCATGCCCATGCGGTCTGACGCAGCATGAAGCTGGATGACGGCCACATCACGTAGCCGGTGCCCTGACCGATCCACAGCAGTCCGGTGGCCAGAGCAAACAGTCCAACGACAATCAACAGCAGGCGCATGAAATTCTCCCCGAGCCAATTGCAGCGGGTAGCCTAGCACATTAATCGGGCAGGGGAATGCACTCGTCGTCGCCTGGAATGCGTCCGATACGCATCAGCCGCCAATCTGTTTTGGCCTGCTCGATACGCTCCGTAGAGCTCGCCACAAAGTTCCACCAAAGATGTCGTGGCCCATCGAGGGGGGCGCCGCCAAACACCAGCGTGCGCGCAGGTTCATGGGCTTTGATGACGACCTGGTCGTCTGGAGCAAAGACAACGAGGGCGCCCCCGCCAAAGCTCTGGTCGTCGACCGCAACCGTGCCCGATACGACATACATGGCCCGTTCCTGGTGCTCGTGCCCCAGGGCAAAGCTGCTATCCTGAGCAAATTTAATATCCGCGTAAAATAACGGAGAGAGTACGCGCACCGGGGCGATGAGGCCAAAGCCATGGCCCGCGAGCAGGCGAAGGTGAGTCCCCGGGCCGGTGATCACGGGCAGAGTCTCGCTTGCGGCGTGTTCAAAGCTCGGTTCGATCATCTCATCAGATCTGGGCAAGGCGACCCAGCTCTGAACTCCGTGCATGCGATGGCCGGCTGCGCGCATCTGCGGGGAGGTGCGTTCGGAATGTACAATACCCCGTCCCGCGGTCATCCAGTTGACGGCACCGGGTCTGATTTCCTGCACCGACCCCAGGCTGTCGCGGTGTACCTGGCCGCCGTCAAAGAGATAGGTGACCGTACAAAGACCAATATGGGGGTGGGGACGCACATCAAGCCCATGTCCTGGTGGTAGATCGACGGGACCAAATGCGTCGAAGAAGACGAAGGGACCTACGCTACGTGCCGCGAGGCTAGGCAGCAGTCGGTCTACTGAAAAACCAGGACTGATTTGACGTTGGTGGCCTTCAATGAGCCTCATGGCGGTTTCTCGTCAGCGCGGGCCTGGTACGCGTTCGGAGCTCTGGCGTGCCAGCATCCAGCCTGGATACTCAGCAGGAAGGGTGCTGACGTCATCCAGCCGTGTGATTTCATCCTGCGTAAGCTCAAGCTCGCCGGCGGCCAAATTGTCATTCAGCTGTTCTTCGGTTTTGGCACCAATGATCACGCTCGTGACAAACGGCTTGGCCAGAACCCAGGCCAGAGCGACGCGGGCGACAGAGACGGCATGGGCTGCAGCGACCTCTCGCATCGCCGCGATGCAGCGGAATGCACGGTCCTTGTCGACGGGGGGGAAATCAAACTGGGTGCGCCTGGCACCCTCCGGTCCTGTGCTACCGGCACTGAACTTGCCTGACAGGAGGCCGCCCGCCAACGGACTCCAGACAAGCAAGCCCATTTTTTGATCGGCCAGCATTGGCGCGATTTCACGCTCAAGATCACGACCGGCGATCGAGTAGTACGCCTGTAGGGTTTCGAGCCGGGCAAGTCCCCTGTGGCGAGCAAACTCATTGGCCTTGACGATCTTCCAGGCCTGCCAGTTGGAAACTGCTGCATATCGCACGAGACCGCGGCGGACGAGATCATCAAGCGCGCTCATGGTCTCTTCCACCGGAGTAATGGGATCGTTCGCGTGGATCTGATAGAGGTCGATGTAATTGGTTTTTAGCCGTTCAAGGCTACGCTCGACGGCATCGAGGATGTGCCCCCTGGAGGCGCCAATGTCGTTTACACCCCGTCCGACGCGTCCGTAGCATTTGGTGGCGAGCACGATATCGGAGCGTTTGAGACCGAGATCCTTGAAGGCCTGTCCGACCATCTGTTCGGAACGGCCCTCGGAATAGACGTCGGCAGTATCCAGAAAATTGACGCCCGCCTCGAGGGCGCGCCCAATCAGTTTGGTTGCGCTTGGCTGCTCGAGATTGCCCACCATTTTCCACAAACCTTGACCGCCAAAGGTCATAGTGCCCAAGCAGATGCTGGAGACGTAAAGTCCGGTGTTGCCAAGCTGATTGTAACGCATGATCACATTCCCCCAACGGCGCGTTTGCGCTGTGCTCTTGGTGCGAGAATACCGCCGCAGGCTGCCATGTTCCAGCCTTAGATGCGTACATGCCGCCGCTCTGCAAGATGGGTGCAGGGCGCGGTGGCGCTGTCATAGTGCGGGCCTGTTGCGCGCGATACCGTCCGGTGTATGGATGTTGGGCCGGGATCGACGCTGCGCTGAGAGTCCGCGGGCCGTTCCCCGTGGCCATTGCCATTGGCTGGGCGGTTTCGGGCCGGCATCGCTGACTTATCCGCGAACAGATTCCGGAAGAATGAAGCCTCCGTTGACATCGCGCGTAATCGGGGCCACGTGAACCACCGCGGAAAGTGGCAGTGGACCGTAAAGATGAGGAAACAGAGCGCCGTCACGCGATGGTTCCCACTTGAGGCTAGGGCCAAGGCTATCAGTCGCAACAGCGACCAGTACAAGATCTGTTGCCGTCGCGTACCATTTCCGCAGTGTGCCGAGGAGCTGAGGTCCGGTGGAAAAATGCAGGAATCCATCCTGCCGGTCTTTGTCTGAGCCGTCGAAATGTCCGCGTTGCGCGGCTTCGTGCCACGCGAGCTCATGACAGATCTTGAAAATCAGCATGCCGAGATCCCTGACGCAGGCGGCTCACGCTGCCTGCTGGGTGCCTCCCACGGTGAGCCCATCGATGCGCATGGTCGGCTGACCGACACCCACGGGTACGGACTGGCCATTCTTGCCACAGACACCAATGCCGGTATCGAGCTTGAGATCATCGCCGATCAGTTTGACCCGGGTCAGGGCCTGAGGCCCGTCGCCGATCAGCGTGGCGCCCTTGATCGGCGGTCCGATCCGGCCATTTTCGATGAGATAAGCCTCGGTGCAGGAAAAGACGAACTTGCCTGAGGTGATGTCAACCTGGCCGCCGCCGAAGTTTACGGCATAGATCCCCCGATCGACCGAGGCGATGATCTCTTTGGGATCCTTGTCCCCGGCCAGCATATAGGTATTGGTCATGCGCGGCATGATTGAGGCGGCGAAACTTTCACGCCGTCCATTGCCCGTGGGGGCCATGCCCATCAGGCGCGCATTCTGCCGGTCCTGCATGTAGCCTTTGAGGATTCCATCCTCGATCAGCACGGTGCGCGAGGTAGGCGTGCCCTCATCATCGATCGACAGCGAGCCCCGCCGGCCTGCCATGGTGCCGTCGTCCACGACAGTAACCCCCTTGGCGGCTACGCGCTGGCCCATCAGTCCGGCAAAGGCGGAGGTCTTCTTGCGGTTGAAATCGCCTTCGAGCCCATGACCGATCGCTTCGTGGAGAAGTACGCCAGGCCAGCCTGGTCCAAGCACGACGGGCATTTCGCCCGCGGGCGCCGGTACCGACTGGAGATTCACGAGGGCCATGCGTAGGGCCTCGTCGACGGCGAACTGCCAATAGGCTGGGTCAAGATAGGTTTCATAGATGCCGCGGCCTCCACCGCCGAACTGCCCCGACTCCTGGCGGCCGTTCTCATCCAGGACGATCGCAACTCCGACCCGCACCAAAGGGCGGACATCGCGATAGATCTCGCCGCCCGGGCGGAGGATTTCGACGGACTGCCATTCCCCGGAAAGGGAGCAGGAAACCTGTCGTACGCGGCCGTCCCGGTTGCGTGCATAGGCGTCGATGTCCTGCAACAGCTTGACCTTCGCGGCAAACTCCGCGGATTTGAGCGGGTCAGCGTCGGTGTAGAGTTTGATATTGCTGCGCAGTGGTGCGGCCGCAAGGCGTCCAGAATAGCCCTGGGTCACCGCGCGCACAGTCTGCCCGGCGCGCCGGATGGCATCTTCGCTCAGCTCGGAAGCGTGAGCATAGCCGCTGGCCTCTCCGGCCACTGACCTCAACCCAAAACCCTGGGTGGTATCGAAGCTGGCCGCCTTGAGGCGTCCGTCATCAAAGGCAAAGCTCTCGCTTTGACGGTATTCCAGGAACAGCTCGCCATCATCGGCGCCGACGAGGGCGTCGTCGACAAGCTGCTGCACCCGGCCGCGGTTCATGCCAGTGCGCTGAAAGAAGAGCTCCTGATCGGACACGGCATATCTCCTTGGGGTAAATTGGTCTGGACAGCCTTGGCGGAAACTGGGGATCGCCCAGCAACCGTTGCGAGCAAACCGGTCATTGCCCAGTCGAGCACAAGCGCGCGCCTGCTCCAAGGGGTTGAAAAAAAAGGCTGCTGGACAGAACGATTTACCCCTGTGCAAGATGCCAAACCGCCCACGTGGCAGAAGGTCGCACTGACTCCATAGGGTTCGCCCGCGTACACAAAAATAGGCGAGTCTTGGGGGAGGGGTCGATGGGCGCCCTGACAAACCGTTGCGAGGTTGCTGGATGTTCCTGAAGAAGATTGACGTGAAGTCAGGCGGTAGGATGGCAGCGACGACGCTGGCCATGTGGGCATTGTCGGCAGTCGCCGCCGTTGCGCAAGCTCCGGACAAATGGGTCGGGCGTCCCCGGCCATGGGAAATGGATCTGCAGTCGCCGGCCTCGCCGGTGATGGTAAGCATCGAAGATTTTCACCGGCTGCTGCTCTATATCATCACGGCGGTATGTCTTTTTGTGCTCGGGCTTCTGCTGTGGGTGATGATTCGGTATAACGCTCGCTCCAATCCGGTGCCGTCCAAGACCAGCCACAATACGCTTCTTGAGGTGGTGTGGACAGCGGTTCCGGTCCTCATATTGGTGCTCATCGCCATCCCATCTTTCCGTCTGCTCTATTACGAAATGGACATTCCCAGGCCGGATGTGACCATTATGGCGATCGGTAAGCAGTGGTACTGGACCTATAAGTATCCGGCCCAGAACGTGCAGTTTGATTCGCTGATGCTGGACAGGGCCGAAGCGTCCAAAGCCGGCGAGCCCTATCTGCTCGGCGTCGACCATCCGGTGGTCGTGCCAGTTAACAAGGTCATCCAGATCGAGACCACTGGCGCCGACGTGATTCACAGCTGGGCGGTACCGTCATTCGGTGTCAAGATGGATGCAGTGCCCGGGCGCATCAATCACACCTGGTTTGAGGCTACGCATGTTGGTACCTACTATGGCGAGTGCTCAGAACTGTGTGGCGCCCGCCACGCCTTCATGCCAATCGAGGTCAAGGTGGTGACGGAGCGGCAATATCGCCATTGGTTGGCTACGGCCGCCAAGGCCTATGCCTATAACGCTACGAGCAGCGGCGCGACGCGTCTTGCTGCTCTTGATAATTAATAAGCAGGGGGACGAGCATATGGCAGACATGGTGCACGCACAGGCTGCAGGTCATCCGACCGGCTGGCGCCGCTACGTCTATTCCACCAATCACAAAGACATCGGCACGATGTATCTGGTCTTCGCGATCTTCGCAGGACTGGTCGGTGGCGCTCTCTCAATGGTGATGCGCGCCGAGCTGATGTATCCAGGGTTGCAGGTATTTTCGAATCCGCACACCTACAATGTGTTTGTCAGTGCCCACGGCCTCATCATGATCTTCTTCATGATCATGCCGGCGATGATTGGGGGGTTCGGCAATTGGCTTGTGCCGCTCATGATCGGTGCGCCAGATATGGCGTTTCCGCGCATGAACAACATCTCGTTCTGGCTGTTGCCCTTCTCATTTGCGCTGTTGATCGCGTCGATGTTTGTCGAGGGTGACTCGGGTGGCCTCGGTATGGGCGGCGGCTGGACAATGTATGCACCGCTGTCGACCCTGGGCTCACCAGGACCGTCGATGGATTTTGTCATTTTTGCCCTGCATATCGCCGGTGCGTCCTCCATTCTTGGCGCGATCAACTTCATCACGACCATTCTCAACATGCGCGCTCCTGGCATGACGCTGCACAAGATGCCGCTGTTCGTTTGGAGTGTGCTGGTCACCGCCTTTCTCCTGCTGTTGTCATTGCCGGTACTGGCCGGCGCGTTGACCATGCTGCTGGCTGACCGCCATTTTGGTACCGCCTTTTTCGAGGCCTCCGGTGGTGGTGACCCGATCCTCTATCAGCACCTGTTCTGGTTCTTCGGTCACCCCGAGGTTTACATCCTGATCCTGCCTGGTTTCGGCATGATTTCTCATGTCGTGTCGACTTTCTCCAAAAAGCCGGTTTTTGGATATTTGGGGATGGCCTACGCGATGGTTGCGATCGGCTTCATAGGCTTCTTCGTCTGGGCCCATCACATGTACACCGTAGGGCTCAGCGTCGACACCAAGGCTTATTTTGTTTTTGCAACCATGGTCATCGCAGTACCGACAGGCATTAAGGTGTTTTCCTGGATTGCCACCATGTGGGGTGGGTCGATCGAATTCCGTACGCCCATGCTGTGGGCAGTCGGTTTCATCTTTCTGTTCACCATCGGTGGCGTGACTGGCGTGGTACTGGCCAATGCTGGTGTCGATGTGGTGTTGCAGGACACCTATTATGTGGTCGCGCACTTCCACTACGTGCTGTCGCTGGGAGCTGTGTTCGCGATTTTCGCCGGGTGGTACTTCTGGTTCCCCAAGATCACGGGGTACATGTACAATGAGAGCCTCGGCAAAATGCATTTCTGGTTGACCTTTGTTGGCGTCAATACGGCGTTCTTCCCGATGCACTTCCTTGGTCTCGCGGGGATGCCCCGGCGGTATGCGGATTATCCGGCCGCATTTGCCGGTTGGAATTTTGTCTCTTCGATCGGTGCCTTCATCGCAGGCTTCGCGACGCTGTTCTTCCTGTATGTGATGGCAGAAGCATTCCTGAAGAAGCGCCGCGCTGGGGACAATCCGTGGGGTGTGGGGGCAACTACCCTCGAATGGACCCTGCCGTCGCCGCCGCCATTCCACCAGTTCAATGAACTGCCGGTCGTCAAATAGACGCCTAGAGGTAAAACATTCATGGCAATGGTTTCTGCCACCGTATATCCGCCGCGGCCTGCGACAACGACTGACTTTTTCACGCTGCTGAAGCCGCGGGTGATGAGTCTGGTGGTGTTTACCGGCCTGTGCGGAATTGTGGTGGCGCCGGGCGGGATCAATCCGTTCACCGCGCTGACGGCTTTGTTGTGTATCGCCGTGGGCGCCGGTGCTTCGGGTGCACTCAATATGGCCTATGACGCTGACATCGACGTCAAGATGGCCCGGACTGCTGCCCGGCCCGTACCCATGGGACGCGTCGCTCAAGGCGATGCGCTTGCGTATGGCTGGGCGCTTGCGGTGTTCTCGGTGACCGTGATGGCGCTTCTGGTCAACGCGATGGCTGCGGCGCTGCTGGCCTTCACCATTTTCTTTTATGTTGGCGTTTATACGTTGTGGCTGAAGCGGCGGACGCCGCAGAACATTGTCATTGGCGGTCTTGCCGGAGCTTTGCCCCCGGCCATCGGGTGGGCAGCGGTGGCGGGCAATCTCACGCTGGCGCCGCTGTTGCTCGTGGCGCTGATCTTCCTTTGGACTCCGCCACATTTTTGGGCGCTGTCGCTATGGCGCTCAGAGGACTATGCGCGGGCAGGCGTGCCGATGCTGCCGGTGGTGCGGGGTAAGCCAAGTACTCGGCGCCATATCTTCGCCTATACGCTGGTTCTGCTTCCCGCGGGCCTCGCTCCGGCTGCGGCCGGCTTTGCCGGTCCGCTCTACAGTGCGGTGGCTTTGCTTTTTGGCGTCTGGATGATCGTTGAGGCCTGGGCGGTGCTGCACGAGATGGATGAGCTCAAAGAGCCAGCAGCCAAACGGCTTTTTGCGGTCTCGATCGCCTACCTGTTCGTGCTGTTTGGTGCGCTCATAGTGGAGCATGTGTTGGGAATTGCTCCGTTCGGATCGGCACATTTTGGAGCTTGGATGTGAGCACGATGGGAGATCTGAACCATGACGATGACAAGATCCGTCAACGACGTAATCTCGCCATTGCGGCGGTGCTTGCGGGTCTTGTGCTCTTATTCTTCGTGATGACGATGGTACGTATCCAGGGTTTTTACGGTTGAGGCGTGAGGGGGCCGCAGTCGTGGCTCTAAGAGGGGATTAGAGAGGCGGAAGCGAACATGGCGCATTCGGAAGTCAAACACGACTATCATCTGGTTGATCCCAGTCCTTGGCCGTTCATCGGCTCGTTCGGCGCGTTCGTGATGCTGGTGGGGGCCGTGTTCTGGATGAACAAGGACTACACCAATTTCTGGGGGCTTCCGGTTGAGGGCAAGCCCTGGATTTTCATCGTGGGCGCGGTCCTGGTGCTGTACACGATGGCTGGCTGGTGGCGGGATGTCATCAAGGAATCCGTCGTCGAACACGCACATACTCCGGTGGTCAAACTTGGCCTGCGGTATGGCATGGTGCTGTTCATCGCCTCGGAGGTGATGTTCTTCGTCGCCTGGTTCTGGGCATTCTTCAACGCGGCAATCTTTCCTCACGATGTTGGCTTGAGTGGTTGGCCGCCGAGCGGAATTGTGACTATTGATCCCTGGCATCTGCCGCTGCTCAATACGCTGGTGCTGCTGTGCTCGGGCACCACGGTGACCTGGGCCCATCACGCGCTGCAGAAGGGGGATCGCAAGGGAGCGATCCAGGGGCTCATCATCACGGTACTGCTTGGCATGTCGTTCACCGCAATCCAGGCGCACGAGTATCTCAATGCCCCCTTCACCTTTGGCTTCAATGGTGCGGCGGTAGCGCCACTAACCGATCTTGCACACGCACAACTCTCTGATCCGTTGGGAACGCTGGGTGCGATCTATGGCTCGACCTTTTTCATGGCGACCGGCTTTCACGGTTTCCATGTCATCGTCGGAACGATTTTTCTGACGGTGTGTCTGGGGCGGGCGATCGCCGGCCAGTTTACTCCGGATCGGCACTTCGGGTTCGAAGCGGCCGCCTGGTACTGGCACTTTGTTGATGTCGTCTGGTTATTCCTGTTTATGTGCATCTATGTCTGGGGTGCCGGATCAATGATGCAGTGAATGGCAAGTTCAGGCAGCTTCGCCGATATCCTTGCCAAGGCGCTGCGCGGACGTTGCCCGCGCTGCGGCAAGGGCGCCTTGTTTTCCAGACTGCTTGATCTTGCTCCTGCTTGTCCGCAGTGCGGACTCGACTACACGCAGTTTGATCCCGGCGACGGTCCGGCCGTGTTCGGGATTCTGATCGTCGGGGCAATTGTCGCTGGCGGAGCACTTTGGCTCGAATTCACATTTTCACCGCCGCTTTGGGTACAGGCGGTGATATGGATTCCCGGGATTGCCGCGCTCAGCTTGGGATTTCTGCGTCTGGCCAAAGCGCTGCTCGTGGTCCTGCAGTATCGCAACGAGGCCAAGGAGGGACGACGGGTTAAGTGAGGCGGCTCTATTTCCGGCCAGTACCGTCGCTGACGGCGTTGTTCGCGGTCATGCTCGCACTCCTGATCGGTCTGGGGGTATGGCAGATCCAGCGCCTGCATTGGAAGCTGGCGCTGATCCATACTGTTCATGACCACATGACGGGGCCCGCCCTGAGCTTGCGTCAGGCCCTGGCCATGGGGATCGCCAGGGCCCAATATCACCGCGTGGCGCTGGTTGGCCATTTCGAGAACAGCAAAGAAGTCTATGTCTACACCGTGACGGCTGAGCAGCCGGTCTATCATGTACTCACTCCCCTTATCGTGGAGGGCGAGGGCGGACGGGCCATTATGGTGGATAGAGGCTATATTCCCCTTGCGCTCAAAAATCCGAGTACCAGGCCTGCTGGCGAACTAAAGGGGACGGTACGCATCGTCGGGATCTGGCGCCACAGCTACAGGCCCGGCCTCTTCACCCCGGCCCCTGAGGTCAAATCCCGCGAATGGTTCGTGCGTGACGCGCAAGGCATTGCGCGGGCTGACGGCGTCAAGCTGGTCGCGCCCGTCCTGCTTGAAGCCGACGCGACCCCAAACCCAGGTGGCTGGCCCAAGGGGGGGCAGACGATTGTTCATTTTCACAATGACCACCTGGGATATGCGATAACCTGGTTTGCACTGGCGCTGGGACTTTTGGGCGTCTATGTGCTCTATCATCTCAACCAGGGACGTTTGGAGTGGCGCGATTAGGCGCTGGCCCCTCAAATTGTGAAAGTTCCACCCCAGATGGGCGAGCCCCTCAAATATGTCTCGACGCGTGGTCGCTCGCCGGCCCAGGGAAGTGAAGACGTTCTCATATCCGGCTTGGCCCCAGATGGGGGCCTGTTTTTGCCCCAATTCTGGCCGCAGCTGTCGCGTGAGGATATCGCCGGCTTCCGTGGTAAGGCCTATGCACAGGTGGCCCGCGAGATACTTGGCCGGCTTTTGGACGATTTGGGCGCGGAGGTGCTCGATCGCGAAATTCCGCTCGCTTACGCCGATTTTGCGACCGAGGAGGTGGCGCCCTTGCGCGAGATCGCAGACGGGCGCTTTCTCCTCGAGCTGTTTCACGGTCCGACTCTGGCCTTCAAAGATATAGCGCTGCAGCTTTTGGGCAGACTGCTCGCCCAAGCTCTGCGCCGGCGCGGACAGCGCGCGACGGTGCTGGCAGCAACCTCGGGCGATACCGGATCCGCAGCCATCGCGGCATTGGGCGGG
>JAKBAU010000018.1 GCA_021808875.1 Pseudomonadota bacterium
TTCCGTGCCGAAGCAATACCGTTCGATTATGCGGACCTTGAGGATATCGCCACTTTGGCCGGGGCATTGCGCAAACAGGATGTCGGGCCGCGCAGCCCGCTTTGTGCCACGGAGCTGCCGGGTGGTGAGCGGCTGCAAATCTGCATGCCACCCGCCGTGCCCCAGGGCACGCTCAGCATCACCATCCGCAAGCCTGGGGTTTCGGTGGCGCCGCTCGACTCGCTGGTGAGCCGCTACCGAGTGACGGGCTGGAATCTCTGGGCCGGCCGTAAGCAAGCGGCGCAGCATGATTATGCCGCTTTGCTCGCTTTGTACGATGAAGGGGATATCCAAAAGTTCCTGGAACGCGCGGTGCGGGCGCGGCTGACTATTCTGCTTTGTGGCGCCACCGGCTCAGGCAAGACGACCATGAGCAAGACCCTGATCAGCGCCATCCCGGCCCATGAGCGCCTGATCACCATCGAGGATACGCTGGAGCTGGTGATCCCGCAGCCCAACCATGTCAGGCTGCTTTATGCCAAGGATAATATCGGCTCGGCGCGGGTGACGCCGGAGATGCTGCTGCAGGCCAGCCTGCGCATGAAGCCGGACCGGATATTGTTGCAGGAACTGCGCGATGACGCGGCCTGGACCTATATCAATGAGATCGTATCCGGTCATCCCGGCTCGATCACCACCATCCATGGCCGTAACCCCGAACAGGCATTCCGGCGGCTGTTCGCGCTGGTGAAGGGCAGCCCGCAAGGCGGGCGTTGGGATGACAGAACGCTGATGGAATTTTTGTCCGCCGCCGTCGATCTGATCATCCCGTTCCACAATGAGGGGGCGGTTTATGAGATCGGCGAGGTCTGGTTCGCCGCCGATGCCGCCCGTCGTGGTGAGACAGCAGTGCATTTGCTGCGGGCGGCTTGAGCCATGAGCATCACCCTCTCCGACCAAGCGGGGCAGCTCATCGTCAAAGCCGGTTTTGGTATTATCCTGGCGTTGATCGCCTGGACGGTGGTGGCGTCGTTTGTGTTTCTGTTCGGGACCGGGCTGCTGCACGCATTTGCCCACCCTTTCTGGCAATGGTGGCTCTATGCGCTGAATTTCGACGGCAACCCGCGTGTCGCGCTCTGGCTCAAAATTGGCGCCGGGGTGGGCGTTATGCCGCCGGGGTTGATGATCGCGGCGCTGATCTATCGCGGCCAACGCGTGGTGGGGCCAAAGCTCCGGCGGCCGCTTTTTGGCGGGATCGTCAAATCTCCTCTGGCGGTGACGGATAATCACGGCCGTGCCGCCTGGATGAGCATGGGGGCGGCGCGGGAGCGGTTTCCGGGGCCAAATCCGGCTTTTGGCGGCATCGTCGTGGGCGAGGCTTATCGGGTCGATCAGGACAAGGCGGCGGCACGGCGCTTCGACCCGGAGGACGCCAAAAGTTGGGGGCAGGGCGGGCAGGCGCCGCTGCTGATTGACCCGTGCCGGGAGGGGCCAACGCACTCTCTGATGATCATCGGGAGCGGCGGCTTTAAGACCACCACGGCCGTCTCCAGCCTGCTGCATTGGACGGGTGCTGCGGTCATTCTCGACCCTGCTGGCGAACTGGCGCCGATGCTGCGGGAGGCGCGCAAGGCGATGGGGCACAAGGTGCATGAACTCGATCCGCGCGCGGGGACTGGGTTCAATGTGCTGGACTGGATCGACACCACCTCACCACTGGCGGCAACGAATATCGATTCCGTGGTGGCCTGGGTCTGCGGGGATCACAAGCCGGCAGCCAAGAAGGATGATTTTTTCGATAGCATGGCGCGCAATGTGGTGCGCTGCTTCCTGGCGCATATTTTGTTCGACGAGGCTGCACCCGAAAAACTCAAAACCTTGCGGGCGGTCCGTCAGGCAATCGCCATGCCGGTCAAGGAGGTCCGGGCCGTGTTGCGCGGGATATTTGAGACGAGCCCCAGCCTCTATGCGCGCCAGCTGGCCGGGCCGGTTTGCGGGCTGGTCGAGGAGACATTCAGCGGCGTAATCGGCAGTGCGGCCGAGTTGACCACTTGGCTCGCCAACCCTGCCTTCGCCAATTTGGTCTCTGGCAACAGTTTTAAGACCTCTGACCTGTTGGCGGGCAAGGCAACCGTCTTTCTCAAAATGCCGTTGAAGGCGCTGGAGACAGAGCCTGGCATATCGCGCACTATCATCGGCGCGTTGCTCAATGCCGTGTACGAGGCCGATGGGGCGATGCAGGGGCGGGTGCTGTTCCTGCTCGATGAGGCAGCCCGGCTTGGTTATATGAAAATCCTAGAGACCGCGCGTGATGCCGGGCGCAAATACGGCATCACCATGCAGTTGCTCTATCAATCGAGCGGGCAGATCGTCGAACAATGGGGCGAGCAGGGCAAGCGGTCTTGGTATGACGGTGTGTCTTATCGCTGCTATGCGGCGGTACAGGATCTGGATACCGCCACCGAGTTGGAAAATTCGTTTGGCACCTTCGGTGTCATGGCAAGCTCC
The DNA here is from genome assembly GCA_021808875.1 of Pseudomonadota bacterium. The sequence continues at coordinate 2,488 of JAKBAU010000018.1, forward strand.
GAGGGCATGAATACCGGTAAATCCGGCAAAGCGATGCAATCTTCTTCGCTCTCACGCGGTTCGAATATTTCCTATCATGAAATCGGGCGGCCGCTGATCCGCAAGGCGGAGCTGATGCATGATGTACGCGATGACGAGATGTTCGTGCTGGCGCGCGGCATGGCGCCGCTGCGCTGCGGACGGGCGATTTATTTTAGGCGTCCCGAGATGCGCGCGCGTGTGGCGGAAAACCGCTTCCACAAGCCGGCACATCAGACCGGCGCCAAGCAGCAATCAAACCGGGAAGGAGCATAACCCAATGTCTGAAATCGATGCCGATCTCGACCGCGCCGCCGCCGCGTACTGGCTGTCCGTGGCCAGTAAATCCACGCCGGAGAAGAATGCGGCCCTCTCCCGGGCAGCGAGCCTGTTGCGCGATGCGCGGGCAGAGGCGCGTATCCCTGACAGCGCGCGTCAGCCAACGCTCAATGATCTGGATGCACCGCCTTTGGACGTGACGCACCGGCGGCGGTTGACGCCATGACAATCCCCGGAGGTTCCAAGCAGGGGTACTCCGGCATTCCCCCGTTCCCGTGATGGAACGCCAGGGCGACAAGGCAGAGCGTCGAGGAGGGCAGCCATCGTCGCCTTTATCCCTGGAGGCGATTGCCGCGCGGCTAGCTGCATTGGATGCCGGGCAGGCGGCGATGAATGGCGCGCTGGGGCTGATGCTGGATACGCTGCACTTGCAGACCACGCTGCTGCGCAAGCTCAGCGAGTTCGCCGCCGAGGAGGCCGCACCGTCGCCGCTGCTCTCGACTCTGCAGGGCCTCACCGCCGCGATCATGGAGCTGGATGCCTCGGTTGGCGATGTGGAGCGTAAATTCGACGGGCTCACGCAAATACTGAGCGTGGCGTTTGGTGGACAGCACGCTGAAACGCCCTCCGATCAGACCGGAGCGGCATGGTCGCAGGATCCGATTATGGGTGATGAGGACGGCTGAATGCTGACCTATCGCACCGGAGCAGCAGGGGCACCGGGTGCCGCGCGGTTCATGAGCGAGCATTTATTGCAGCAGACCTTGTCCCCGGAAATGGCGGCGATGGCGGAATATTACGAGCAGGGCGTGACGCCGCCGACGCTCGCCGATGCTGCCGCCTCGCGTTATGGCCGGTTCATCGTAAGTGGCGCGCCCTTGGCGGCGGAGACATTGGATGGGCTGGTGCAAGCGGAAGTGGCCCGTCTCGCCGAGAGCGGCCTGTCTCGCGGCCCAGGCCTGGAACAAGGTGGGGATGAGTTGATCTTGCACGCGGTCGCGGCCTTCGCGGCGGCGGGACTGACGGGCCGGGACGAGGCGCTAGCCTGTCTGGTGCGTTTGTCTGGAACCGGTTCTGGTTTTGGCGTCAGCAGTGGTCATCAAGGTGGTGTGGATAGCGCGAGTGCCGCTGTGATCGAAGGCATAGCACAGCGCCTGGACGCCGCGATGGCCGCGGCTGCCAGCACGGCTGATCGCAGCAGCGCCACGGCAACGCCAAGGCGGGACATGAACCCGCTGCTGGCGCGGCGGCTGGGGATTGAGCCGCGTCGTGGGCTGAAGCCCGACGAGGTGGCGTGTTTACTTAACGGCCAACGGGCCGATGGCGGCGCCATCGAGGGGAAGGTGCGGCGCGCTTCGAGCCTGCCACTGGCGCAAATATTTGGGCTGGACGCAGCACAGGTGCCGACGCGGGCGCAATTGGAGCATATGTTGGTGGGCCAGAAAGTGGATGGCGAGGCATTGTCCGCCGAGGAAGCCGAACGCGCGCTGCGGCGTTTGCTCTCGGGCCTGGGCGTCAAGGACAAAACCCCTTCCCCCGAACAGCGGGCGCATATTCTGGCCGGGCGAGATGCCGAGGGACGGGAGGTGAGTGCGCGCCAGTATCGAACCTTGCTTGAAGCTGCCAAGATGCGGATTGGCTATATCGATCTGACCTTCTCCGCGCCCAAATCCCTCTCCATCGCCTGGGCCTTTGCGCCCACCAAAGCCGAACAGGCGATGCTGCATCAGGCGCATCGGGACGCGATTGACAATGTCATGGCGGTCATCGAGCACGAAATCGGCCGAGCCTCAATCGGCGATGCGGCCAAGCGGGGCTACGAAGCTGGTTCCATTGGCTGGGTGTCGTTCGACCATTACGCGGCGCGGCCGACGATTGAGATCGTGCGGGTGGATGAGCATGGGGAGCCGGTGACGGAATTGCACACGCTCACCGGAACGCAGGGCCGGGCGCCGGGTGACATGCAGATGCACACCCATGTCGCGCTGTTCAACATCGTAGAGACGCCGAGCGGGCGGGTGGGCAGCATCAACCTCGCCTTGCTTGAAGGGCGGATCCATGAATGGGGCGCGCTGTATCAGGCCTATCTCGCCGATCATCTGCGCGCCCATGGCGTGGCCGTGGAGCTCGATGCCCGCACCGAAATGGCCAAGCTCTCCGCCGTGCCGGAAAGCATCGTGGCACAGTTCAGCAAGCGAACCGTAAGTGGCACTGAGGCGGCGCGGGACTATGCGCGGGCGCAGGGGCTTGAGTGGGACAATCTGGCCCCCGCCCGGAAAATTGCCCTGCTCAAATCCGGGGTGCAGAATCCGCGTGAGGCCAAGAGCGATGACGTGAGCGATCTTGCCGCCTGGCGGGCAATGGCGGCAAGGCTGGGCTACCGGCATCGCAGCGTGTTGCGCCCCAGTGAAATCGCCCCCTTGCCCAGCCGAGAGCAGCGGCTGGAGACGGCCTTCCAGGCGGCTCTGCCGTTGCTGAGCAAGCAGTTTGACCGGCGGGCGGTGATCGACGGCGCGGATGCCAGGATTGCCGCCGCCAAAGGGCTGATCGCAGCAGGGATTGGCGAGGCCAATGACGTGGATGCTCTGACCCAAGCCTTCCGGGAGAGGGGCGTGCAGCGTCAGGGTGAGGATGCCGCGTTGATCTGGGGCCGGGTGCCAGGACGGCAGGGGAGGGACCGTGTGGCGATCACCACCACGCTGGAGCTGCGAGAGGAACAGCGGCTTATTGAAACGGCAAGGGCTGGAGCGCGGGATCGTAGTGCCGCCCTCACACGCAAAGCCATCGCGGCGGCGGTAGCCGCGTTCCCGGAGGTCGATTTTACCAGCGCGCATGGCAGGGCGCAGCGGCGGATTATTGATCAATTGGGCGCTGGCGGACGGATTGGCCTAGCCATCGGCGTGGCGGGGTCCGGCAAGAGCACGTTGCTGAAGCCCTTGGTGAGGGCTTGGCAGGAGGATGGTAGGGCGGTGCATGGCATTGCCCTGGCGTGGCGGCAGTCGGATGATCTGGCCGAGGCGGGGATTGCCGCCGCGAGTACGCGAGCCGTCGCGGCGTTCCTGCGGGGGGTGGAGCGGGGCACGATCCGGCTCGATCGCCAATCGGTCGTGGTTGTCGATGAGGTGGGACTGCTTGGTACGCGCCAGTTGAACGCGATCATGGCGGCGCAGGCGGCGCACAAATTCCAACTGGTGATGATTGGTGACCCCAAGCAGATGCAGGCGGTGGAGGCCGGGCCGGTGATCGAACTGCTGCGCCGGGCATTGGGGGCCGACAAGGTGCCGGAATTGGGCTCCTCTGTGCGGCAGAAAGCGGAGCAAGAACGTGAGACCGTGCTGATGCTGCGCAATGGCCAGACGGAAGAGGCGATACGCCGCAAAGATGAAAACGGCACCCTCAAAATTGTGCCGGGTGGGTATGAGGAGGCGGTGCAATACATTGCCCGGCTTTGGCGTCAGCGGGTTGAGGCAAATAATGATCGGCAGGACTTCAGTATCGCGGTGAGCGCGCCGAGTAACGCCGAGGCGCATGACATTAGCCTGTCCATCCGCCAACAGCGCCGGGATAGGGGAGAGATCGGGGCGGATGTGATGACACTCAGGGCCACCGATGGCACGGGGGAGCGGGACTATGAATTGGCGCTGGCCGTGGGTGATCGGATTAGACTGTTCCGACGCACGAATGCCAGGTTCATGGAGACCGGCACGGTGGGGAATATCGGGCGCAACGGCACGGTGCTGGAGATCGCCGCCATTGATGAGGGTGGGCTGGCCTTGAAGACCATAACAGGCCGGGAAGGTCTGGTGACGTGGGAGAGCTTGCGGGGTGAGCCAAATGGCAGGGTTCAGTTGGCCTATGGCGATGCGTTGACCACCAATACCGCGCAAGGGAGCACGGTTACCGAGCATATTCATGCGATGCCGGCTGGCACAAAGCTTGTCTCGGCGTTTGGGGCTTATACGTCAGGCAGCCGGCACCGGGAGCAGAGCTTTATCGTGACGTCGGAAGGGGCGGAGCGCGTCGAGATCATCGCCCGGCGGGCTTTGGGTGATCGGCGTGAGATTGGGCGCGGTGATGTGTTGAACAACATTGTGCGAAATTTTGCGCAAGCGCCGGAGAAGCAAGCGGCGCTGGCGCTGATGGAGCGTGCTGCCGGGCTGCGGCGCGGGGCGGTTCAGGCGGTGCAGAAAGTGCACCAAGTGGCGGAAGCGCGCGGGAGCGGCCTGGCGCGGCCGTCAGTGCTGCGGGAACGGATGTTGAGCCGCCGAATAGCGCAGGCATTTGAAAAGCAGCTGCCTGGTTTGGCGGCACAACTCCGGCGTCACGGTGAGGTGCTGGGGCGGGTGGCCCGTATCGGTGCAGATGTGGCGGAAATGCTTGCCAGCCTTGCTCGCCGCCAGGCGGCAAGCCGCCAGAGTGATGTAGAATTCTGGCGTGAGATTGGCCAGCGGGCTGAGCGATTACCCGGCGGGGAGAAGCAACCTCGGCAATCGCGGCGGCGTGGGCGGTGATGGTAGTGCGAGTTCGTATTGCATAATGCGCTACAATCAACTATATTCCGCTCATGACAAGAACCAGCGCCATGACCGCTTCGCCCAAGCGCAAAGACCATCCGCTCTCGATGCGGCTGCCGGAAGGCGATATCGCGATTATCGACCGTGCGGCGGATTTGCGCGGGCGCTCGCGCACGGATTTTGTGCGGGAAGCCGCGGTGCGGGCCGCCGAGGAGGTGCTGATGGAAAGCACGCTGGTGCGCATGAGCCCGGAAGGGTTTGAGGCGTTCGTTCAAGCCGTCTCCGCCCCCGCGGCACCCGTGCCGGAAATGGTCGCCTCTCTGCGCCGCAAGGCGCCGTGGGAAAAAGATACCACGAAGCGTTGATGGCCGAGGTGTTGCTCTCGGCGCCGGAGCTTCTGCATGCCGGGCATGACGTGTCCCAGTTCTCCTGCGGCAAGCCTTCGCTCGATCACTGGCTGAAGACGCGGGCGCTGGCCAATCAGCAAAAAGGTTTCTCCGTTGTCATGGTGGTCCATGTGGCGGGCCGGGTGGTGGGCTATTACGGCCTGGCGCCAACAGCCGTCGTGCCCGCCGCGCTGCCGCGCGCGATCCGCACCGGTCAGCCGCCGAACCCGATGCCGTGTATTCTGCTCGGCCAGCTTGCCACAGACACGGCCTGGGCGGGCCAGGGGGTTGGTGTTGGGTTGCTCAACCACGCACTTGCCCGCAGCGTGAATGGAGCCGCGCTGATCGGCGGGCGGGCGCTGATGGTCAATGCCATTGATGACGAGGCCGCCGCGTTCTGGCGCCGCCGGGGGTTTATGCCGTCGAAGGACAATGCGCTCGTGCTGTTCCGGTCGATCGGCGATATCGCGGCTTCGCTGGAGGCAGCCAGAAAAGGCTTTGCGGCTCAGAGCGAAAATCCCCCATTTTGAGACGCTTTGGAACATCATGCGGCGGGTCAATTTCTAACGAAAACTTCGCCCGCATCCCCCTTGGAGTAATTCCTGTGGCAAACCAACAAATTAGCCTCTCCCAGGCTCTGGGCCGGCTTGCTTTGACAGTACCGAACTATTCCAATAGCTTGCGGCGAAAGACCAGTAACTAGACGTGTCTAGTTTTGGTGTAGGTCATCTCACTAGGAGTGAAGCGTGGCTACGGAAAAGGCGGACCTTCGATGGAGCATCGAGCGACGACTCGAATTCATCGAGTTCCGTCTGTTTTGGGAGGGGCAGGTGAATCGGGGGGATCTGATGGAAGCGTTCGGCGTGTCGGTGAACCAATCATCGACCGACCTGAACCGCTACATCGGAATGGCACCTGCCAATATGACCTACAACAAGAGAGTCCGAGCCTACATTCGCGGAGACGGGTTTTCTCCGCTTTTTCTCAAGCCGGATGCGGGCCGATACTTGGCCCAACTGCGCTCCGTTTCTGACGGCACTCTGGATCGAGCGGATTGCTGGATAAGTGAGATCCCAGGATTTGATGCCGCTCCAACGCCGGTCAGAGGAGTGGTAGCCGACATTCTTCGCATTGTCGTCGCCGCAATTCGTCGGTCACAAGCAATTGAGATCCGATATCAATCTCTTTCCCGGCCTGAGCCGCGCTGGCGGTGGATTGCACCACATGCAATCGCATTCGACGGCTTCCGATGGCATACTCGTGCGTTCTGTTTGACGAATGAAGGCTTCAAGGACTTCCTGCTTTCCCGCATGCTTGAAATACGCGGTTTGCGGGAGAGCGGCGTGCCAGCGGAGGACGACATTGACTGGAATACTGAGGTCACACTTGAGATCGGACCCCATTCCGCACTTTCGGAAGCACAGGCGAGAGTCATCGCGCTCGATTACGGAATGTGTGAGGGAAAGGCGAAAATTAAGGTACGTCGCGCGTTGCTATACTATGCGCTCAGGCGCCTTGGGCTGGACACAGATCCTGGCGCGCGGGCTCCGTATGATCAGCAGATTATGCTTCTCAACAAGAACGAGGTTTTTGTGCAAGGCGGGAGCCCGGCACCGTGATGCATATAGAACATCAGCCTTACAAGATGTCGTTTGCCGTTGGAGGGTTGCTTCTGAACGAGAGCGTTGAAGTGGCCCGATTGCACGCTCCATCAGAGACCTGGGATGCAACCATGCGACGGGCGCTTGACGAAGGTATTCTGTCTCTACCCAAGGCGGCGTCGCGTCGCCGGATGCTTCGGGAAATAGTGAACCGGATTTCAGCCTTGAATGGTGAAGAGCTCGACTATTTGGTTGAGGAGGCACGTCGCCCCGATCAACAAGCTTTGTTGTGGCTCGCAACCTGCAGGGCGTATCGTTTTGTACGTGAGTTTGCGACTGAGGTAATTCGCGAACGATACTTGTCATACCAGCTCCACCTGCCGCTCGAGAGTTTTGACATCCTGTTTGCGGCTAAAGCCGAATGGGATGATGGTCTTGCGGTGATCAGCCCTGCCACTAGGGCAAAGCTGCGGCAGGTCTTGTTCCGGATGATGCGCGAAGCGAGTGTCATCTCGGACGACAACCGGATCCTTCCTGCCTACATCTCGCCCAGGCTCAAGGTGCTGGTAAGGGAGAAGAGCCCGCAGGACCTCGTTCTGTTTCCTGGACTGGCCCGTGAGGGAGGCATTTCGTGAACACACCTACCAGCCGCAAAAAGCGCGCAGAACATCTCTTTAAGGTCATCACGAGCAAGCGGTTCTTGACCAAGCAGGGCCTTGGTAATGAAATCCCTTTCTTCATCTGCCCCTACCCGGCAGAAGAAGGACTCTCTATGGACGAGGATCGACGAGACCTCATAACTCGGATTACCCATGCAGGTATCGCAGTTCTAGACATAAGCTTGTACGACCTGTCTTTGAGCATTCTCGAAGACCGTGGCATACTCGAACGGATTCTTGAAATCGAATCTGATACCGACAAGGGCGAAATCCGAGAGCTTCTCCAGTCGGTGCTTGATCCCAAGGTCAACCTAATTCCGAAGATAGGCGAGGCCATCGAGGCGACGCAGCATGACGTGATTTTCTTGTCCGGCGTCGGTGAGGTCTATCCCTACATTCGGTCGCACAACGTTTTGAACAATTTGCAAAGCACGGCCAAGGACAAACCGACCGTCCTGTACTTCCCGGGCAGCTATACGCATGCGCTCGCGACGGGTGCCTCGCTCGACCTCTTCGAGCGTTTGCACGATGACAAATACTACCGGGCCTTCAATATTCTGAATTACGAGGTTTGAGCCGATGACGATCGCGATGCGCGACATTTTTGAGAAAACCGTCGACCGCGCCATCGATGGTGTCATCAAAGCTGATGATGAAGAAAGTCTGCGTATTGAACTCGACGAATATGTCATCACCGGAGAAATCGGGCGGCGACTGGAACAGTTCCTCGATGCCTACAATAACTACAAGACCGCAAACGGCGTCTGGATTTCCGGCTTCTTCGGCTCGGGTAAATCCCACCTCCTTAAGATGCTGGCCTTGCTGTTGGAGAACCGCGAGGTAGATGGGGTCAAAGCCTTCGACATCTTCGTCGAAAAGCTGAAGGACGAACCAATGCTCGCCGGCGCTCTGCGCAAGGCTGTGTCGATTCCGTCGAAGTCGATCCTGTTTAACATCGACCAGAAGGCCGATGTGATCTCTAAAACCGATGTTGATGCGCTACTTTCGGTGTTCCAAAAAGTCTTCGATGAGATGTGTGGCTACTATGGCAAGCAGCCGCATATCGCACAGTTCGAGCGACAGCTGGATGAGCGCGGGCAATTCGAGGCGTTCAAGGCAGCTTTTCTGGAATTGTCGGGTAAGGCCTGGGAGACGCGGGGGCGTGAAGAGGCGCTTCTAGAAGGTCGCAATATTGCTGCGGCCTTTGCCCGAGCTACCGGAACGGACCCAGCCGATGCCAAGGATATCCTTGCGCAATATCGCAAAGATACGCGGGTATCGATCGAGGATTTTGCCAACACGGTAAAGGCTTGGATCGACCGGCAAGCGCCAAACTTCAGGCTGAACTTCTTCGTCGACGAGGTTGGCCAGTACATTGCTGACAATGTCAAGCTTATGACCAACCTTCAGACCATTGCAGAGAGCCTGAACACGAAGTGCAAAGGGCAGGCGTGGATCATCGTGACGGCGCAGCAGGCCATCACAGATGTCGTGGGCGACATGACGGCACGGCAGGAAAACGACTTCTCGAAGATTCAGGCCCGATTTGCTAACCGCATGCCTTTGAACTCGGCCGATGTAGCTGAGGTCATCCAGCGCCGCCTACTGTCAAAGACCGATGCCGCCCAGATCATGCTGGGCAATTTGCACGACAAGGAGGAGAACAATCTCAAGACTTTGTTCGATTTTGCTGACGGCTCGATCCGGCTAAAAAACTATCGCGACCGCGGGCATTTCATCGCGAGCTATCCGTTTCCGCCCTATCAATACACACTCTTCCAGATGGCAATCACCTCGCTGTCGCAGCATAATGCCTTTGAGGGCAAACACAGCTCGGTTGGGGAACGCTCGATGCTGGGGGTGTTCCAAGAGGTCGCCAAAGCTCTGGCTGATAGACCGGTGGGAGGGCTTGCGACGTTCGATCTCATGTTCGAGGGAATCCGCACTGCGCTGAAATCATCTGTTCAGCAGTCGATCCAGATCGCTGAGAGAAACTTGGATGATCCTTTCGCGGTTCTTGTGTTGAAAGCCCTTTTCCTTGTCAAATATGTCAAGGAATTTAAACCAACCGTACGCAACATCAGCATTCTTTTGCTATCGGAATTCGAAGCCGATCAAGGGGAGCAACGCCGCAAGATCGAAGAGGCATTGGCCCGTCTGGAACGCGAAACCTACATACAGCGCAATGGTGAAGTGTATGAATTCCTGACCAATGAAGAAAAGGACGTCGAGGCCGAGATCAAGGCACTGGATGTCGATCCGACCGAAATCAGCAAAGAGCTCGAAACCCTTGCTTTCGACACGATCCTTAGGCATCGCAAGATCAAGCACCTAACCACGGGCTATGAATATCCCTTCAGCCGCAAACTCGACGACCTTCTGCTGGGGCGAGAGTACGAGCTGTCAATCAACATCATCAGTCCCTTCAATGACGATGCCGCCGCGCCAGACGCCGTTCGGATGCGCAATATGGGGCGCGAGGAACTGGCAATCGTGCTTCAGCCGGATGTGCGGTTCATCCGAGATCTGACCCTGTTTCGGCAAACCGACAAGTTCGTCAGACAATCGCGCAGCGGCTCACCCCAGCCCGGTCGAGACCGGATCATTCAGGACAAAGGTGAACAGAACGGTCGTCGTGCGAAGGATCTGGAACTGCGACTGCGCAAGCTGATGGCAGATGCGCGTCTCTTCGTACGTGGAGATGAACTGGACATTGGAGGTGATGAGCCCCAGGAGCGTATCGTCAAAGCGTTTCAGACCCTCGTCGACAAGGTTTATGTCAACCTGCCGATGCTTCAGGGAGTTAACTACGTTGAAGCGGACATCGTCAAAGCCGCAAGCCCAACTGCAGGCCTATTCGGCGACGCTGGCACTGGTCTGACGGAGGCCGAACAAGATGTTCTGAATCACATTCAGGGGCAGGCCCGCATCGGTGTGAAAGTTTCGGCCAAATATTTGGCAGAGCGCTTCGGTACGAAGCCTTATGGCTGGCCGACCGTTGCTACCCTCTACCTCGCGGCCAGCCTATCCGGAAAAGGAAAGTGTGAAGTCCGATCGGATAGCGAATTGCTGGAGAGGGCTGAACTGGCCCGGGAGCTTAACAATAGCCACAAGCTGGGCAATATCCTGCTGACACCGCAGCTGGAGTTCACCTCGTCCCAGATCCGTGCCGCGAAGGATCTGTACAAGGAACTTTTCGGCTTACCCGCTGAGGGCTCCGATGCGAGGATTCTTGGTGGCGAATGGGCGGAGAGTATTCGCAAGCTGGCTCAAGAGCTGAATCAGCGAGTCACCGAAAAGCATAAGTATCCCTTCCTTACGGCGCTGGAACCGCTACGAGATCAAATCGTCGCGATGACGGGCAAGCCCGCTACCTGGTACATCACTGAACCGGTCAAGCAGGAAGACGCGCTGCTCGATGCGAAGGAAGGCGTCCTCGACAAAATCCGCAGCTTCATGGGTGGGGCGCAGAGGGAAATTTATGATGACACCCGCGACTTCCTGCAGGCACAGGAAGCCAATATTGGCTATGTCGATGCCGCCGCCGGGGAAAAGCTGCGCGCAGCGCTCGGCGATCCCGACTGCTACAAGGGTACCGCAATACAGTCGCTCAAATCCGACCTATATGCCCTGAAGGACAAGGTTGAACTCGCCGTCCTGAAGGAGCGCAAGGCAGTCATCGCGGCGGTGGGTGAATGCGCCGAAAAAGTGGCCAAGACCGCGGAGTTCCAGGCCCTCAACCCCGAACAGCAGGACAAAATCCGGCGCAGTGTCGAGGCCCATAAGGCGGGGCTTGATGCGGTCACCATGATCCCGATCCTGCGTGACCGGGCGAACGGCGCGCGCTCCGGCTTGATGCAGCAGATGCTGGCGGACATCGCGCGTATGGCGCAGCCCGCCGCACCCGCACCGACCACGCCGGGGTTTGGTGAGCAACCCGCCCCCACAATACAGTCCCCTGCCTATGTCAACGCCTCCGAGATTAAGGTGGCCTACCCGCGCCCCTATCTGGCTGAAGAGGCCGATGTCGACCAATACGTCAATGAACTGCGCAAGACCCTGATGGCCGAGATCCACCAGGGCAAGAAAGTGATCGTCTGATGGATACCAACGCCTTGAAGAAATTCTCCCAAGCGGCGCGCAATCTTCTGATCGATCAGGTCACCGCGAAACTTGGCCTCGTCCTCGATCCGGGCTCGCCAGCCCGCCGCGAGCAGCCAGAGGCGATGAAAAAGCTCGAGGCCGCCATCCGTCGGGACGGCAAAGCCCAGGTCATCGAACAGGTTGCCTATACTTGGTTCAACCGCTTCACCGCCCTGCGCTTCATGGATGTGAACGGCTACACCAACCCGCGCGTGGTCTCTCCCGCCGAGGGCGCCACGAGGCCCGAGATTCTGGCCGAGGCGATGGCGGGCAATCTGCCCGAGGGCGCGTCTCCCGCCATTGCCGCGCTGATTGATGGCCGTGCCCCGTCAAGCGACCCGCAGGCCGAGGCTTACCGGTTGCTGCTCGTCCATGCCTGCAATGTATGGAATGGCCCGATGCCCTTCCTATTCGAGAAGGTGGGCGACTACACCGAGCTGTTGATGCCCGAGGATCTGCTCTCGCCAACCTCGATCCTGGCACGCTTGCGCGAGGCGATGGCCGCGGATGCCTGCGCCGATGTTGAGATTATCGGCTGGCTCTACCAGTTCTATATCTCGGAGAAGAAGGATCAGGTCTTCGCGGGCCTCAAGAAGAACATCAAGATCACGGCCGAGAACATCCCGGCCGCGACGCAGCTTTTTACGCCGCACTGGATCGTCCGCTATCTGGTTGAGAATTCGCTGGGCCGCCTGTGGCTATTAAACCGGCCGGGGTCGAAGCTGGTCGAGCGGATGGAGTATTACATCGCCCCCGAGGAGCTGGAGACGGACTTCCTGAAGATCGCCAAGCCCGAGGAGATTAGGATTTGCGATCCGGCCTGCGGGTCGGGGCACATGCTGACCTATGCCTTCGACCTGCTTCACGCGATTTACGAGGAGGAGGGGTATGACGCCACCGAGATCCCCGCGCTCATCCTGCAGCACAACCTGACGGGGGTGGAGATCGACGACCGCGCTGGCGCGCTTGCCGCCTTCGCGCTGGCCATGAAGGCGGCGACTCGGCTGGGGCGGCGGCGGTTCCTGCGGATGGAGGTGAAGCCCGACATCGTTGTGTTGCAGAACGTGGCCTTTACGGCAGCAGAAATGAAGGACGTAGCCGCGGTGGTGGGCAAGGATCTGTTCACCGACGAGCTGCGCGAGACGCTGTTGCAGTTCGAGCAGGCCAAGAACTTCGGCTCGCTGATCGTGCCGAAGCTGCGCGACCCGGCCGAGACGCTGCGGGTTGTGGAGGCGCGGGATTTCGGCAGCGATCTTCTGTTGAGAGAGGTGCAGGCGCGAGTTGTCGCAGTGCTGCGCATGGCCGAGGCTCTGTCGCCCCAATACCATGTAGTGGTGGCCAATCCGCCGTATATGGGCGGGAAAGGAATGAATGCCCAAATTGCGAGCTTCTTGAAAGATAACTTTGCCGAAGCGAAGTCCGACCTATTCTCGGCCTTCATGGTGCGAAATACCAAAATGGCGCTCCCGAAAGCACAGTTGGGGTTTATGACACCGTTTGTCTGGATGTTCATCTCATCCTACGAAAAGCTCCGGATTTTCCTAACCGAGACAAAGACGATCACCAGCTTGGTTCAACTTGAATACTCGGGATTTGACGGCGCTACCGTGCCAGTTTGCACGTTCACATTTGAAAACTGGCATAAGCCAGATTTCTTGGGTGGCTACATTCGCTTAACAGATTTTCGCGGAGCCAAAGTTCAAGGGCCAAAGACACTCGAAGCTGTGAAGAACAAGGATTGTGGATATTTTTTTCGCGCGAAAGCTCGCGATCTCGAAGCCATCCCTGGGGCTCCTATCGCTTACTGGGTAAGCGATAGAGTAAGGGAACTATTTTCCAAGTTTCAGCCCCTGTCAGAAGTTGCGAAGCCTCGTCAGGGACTGGCAACCTCTGATAACGACAGGTTCCTGAAGCAGTGGTATGAAGTTCAGCTTTGCAGATTTGCCAAGGGGATGACAGACCATGGCGATGCCAAAGCTTCTGGAAAGCGCTGGTTTCCTTGCCAAAAAGGGGGTCCGTTTCGAAAATGGTACGGAAACAACTCGTTTGTTGTGAATTGGGAAGATGACGGGCGCGAACTCCTAGAGTATGCCGGACAGCTCTACGGCTCACCCACACGAACAATCAAAAATATTCCATTCTATTTCAAGGAAGGGATGACGTGGTCAACTATTTCATCGAGCGCACTCTCCATGAGATACAGCCCCACAGGATATATATCCGAAACCAAGGGGGCGATTTGCTTTGCAGATAGCCAGTCTGAATTGTTCAGCCTTATGGGGTTCAGCAATTCGCACCTAATCAATCACCTTCTGACCGCACTATCTCCGACGTTGGACTATCATGAAGGCCCCGTCGGAAAGTTACCGATTATCCAGCCATTGCCAAAAAGCGGTGAAGCCACTGCCAGAGACTGCGTAGCAATCGCTAGATCAGATTGGGACGATTATGAAACCTCCTGGGATTTCACCACGCTCCCGCTGCTTTCGCACGACCATCGGGCCGGGACGCTGGAGGCCACCTATGCCCGCCTGCGCGCCCATTGGCAGGCCATGACGGACGAAATGCAGCGGCTAGAGGAAGAGAACAACCGCATCTTCATCGACGCCTATGGTCTGCAGGACGAGCTGACCCCAGAAGTCCCGCTTGAGGAGATCACGCTCGCTTGTAATCCGGCCTATCGCTATGGCGTTAAGGGTACGGAAGCGGAACGTGAAGCCCGTCTGCGCGCCGACACCATGGCCGAGTTCCTCTCCTACGCCGTGGGCTGCATGTTTGGGCGCTACAGTCTCGATGCGCCAGGTCTGATCCTGGCCAATCAGGGCGAGCGGCTGGAGGATTATCTCGCCCGCGTACCCGCGCCCTCGTTCGAGCCGGATGCCGACAACGTCATCCCCGTGCTCGAAGACGATTGGTTCGCCGACGACATCACTGAACGTTTCCGCCAGTTCCTGTGTGTGACCTTTGGCGAGGAGCGGTTCCGCGAGAACCTCGCCTTTATCGAGGCGCAGATCGGCGACATCCGCAAGTATTTCACCCGGGGGTTCTACGAGGACCATCTGAAACGCTACAAGAAGCGGCCGATCTACTGGATGTTCTCCAGCCCCAAAGGCACGTTCCAGGCGCTGATCTACATGCACCGCTACCGGCCCGATACGGTCTCGGTCCTGCTCAACGATTATCTGCGTGAGTTCATCCGCAAGCTAGGGGCCGAGCGCGCGCGCTTAGAAAAGCTGGCCGACAACCCCTCGGCCACACAAACCCAACGCACCCGCGCGCTGAAGGATGCCGGCGCGGTGATCAAGCAGATCGCCGAACTGGAGGAGTGGGAGCGTGAAGTAGTCTTCCCGCTGGCGCAGGCGAAGATCGAGATTGATCTGGATGACGGGGTGAAGCGGAACTATCCGCTGTTCGGCGCGGCGTTAAAGCCAATCAAGGGGCTGGAGGCGGCGGATGAGTGAGCGCATCGCCGCAAGCCTGCGGCGGCTGTTTGAAGAGTACCGGATCGTCTTCTGGTACGATGCCGACCGCGACATGCGGGCAGAGTTCGACGCGCTCGACCTGGACGGTGTGACCAAGCTGCTGATCGCGAATAACGAGTTCGGGTTGAAATACCGCATCCTGCGGCAGGAGCCGCATGGGCGGTTCCTGCTGTTCAAGGATGGGCCAGAGCCGCCTATGGCTGAGAACTGGCTGCTGGACGTGCAGTTGGCCACGACAGTGTTCAAGGCCGATCAGGCGGCGATCTGGCTGGCCGAGCTGGGCCTACCCCTGCAATTCGAGGCCGTCGTGCGCGGACATATTGAGTTCTTCCGCGCCAAGGGACGTGTCGATGCGCTGAAGCGGCTGATGCAGGCGTCCGACACCCAGACCCAGATACGGCTGCGGATGCTGGCGGTCTGCGCCGGGGCCGAGGGGGGGCTTGATACTGTGATCGAAGCGTTGTTGGGCGAGCTTGCCGCAGGCAAGGATGATGCCCTACGACTAATCGAGCGCTCAAACCTGACCGGGATGTTCTGGACTCAGCTGGGCCAGGCCTATGGCTACAAATCGGACGAGCCGGATTTCGAGGATTTCGCGATCGCGCTGTTCCAGTCGGCCTATGCGCGCGCCCTGGGCGAGGAAGGAGCGCTGAACGCCGAGGCGCTGCTCGTGTTCCGCCGGTGGAAGAACAACAGGCATTGGGCCGAGACGTTCGAAACACTTTCCGCCCGGTATCAAAACCTGCTGAAGATACCCGTCGATCTACAAAAGCGTGATTTCCGATCCTTTGTCGGCATCGACCATTTCGAAGAGATCGACCGCCAGATCATTCGCCAGATCGTGCAGGCCATGGCGGCCCAGACAGTCGGTGCTCCGGAGGTGCTGGCCTGGGTGCGCGAACGGCGGCAGAGCCATTGGTATCCGAAGTACGAGGACATCTATCAGGCGATCGGCTTTGCGACCGAGTTTCAGCAAGCTCTTGCCGAGGCGCACCTTAGCATGACCAGCCCGGCCGAGGGCGTGAGACGCTATGTGAACAGCTGGTACCGGTTGGATCAACTCTACCGCAAGTTCATTTACCATATGCAGAAAAGCGGCCAGGCCTCGCTGCTGGCTGACCTCTATGCTTCGGTCGAGAGCCGCTACACCAACAGCTTCGTTCTGGTGGTAAACGATGCCTGGCAGGACCAGATCGCAGACTTAAGCGAATGGAAGATCCCCGGATACGCGTCGCAGGCTGATTTCTACCGAGAGCAGGCGGCAGAATACCGGCGCAAGGATCAGAAAGTAGCCGTGATCATTTCAGATGCGCTGCGCTACGAGGTGGCCGATGAATGCCTGCGCCGTATCCGCGCCCTTGACCGGTTCGATGCGGAGCTGAGGCCAATGATCAGCTCGCTTCCCAGCTACACCCACCTCGGCATGGCGGCGCTTTTGCCGCACAACGGGCTGTCCATGGCCGAGGACGGCAGCGGTGATATTCTTGCCGGCGGCGAGGCCACTAAGGGCTTGGCGGCGCGAGAAAAAATTCTCGCCGCCGGGCGCAAGGGTGACAGCGCCAAGGCACTAAAATCCGAAGACGTCATGAACATGCGCGCCGATGATGGAAAGGCGCTCTTTCGCGATAACCATATCGTTTACGTCTACCACAACCGCATCGACGCAATCGGCGACAAGCTGCAAACGGAAGACCGGCTTCCCGAGGCGGCTGAGGATGCTATCGATGATCTTACGAAGCTTGTCCGCAAGCTGACGTCGGCCAACTTCTCCAATATCCTTATAACCGCTGATCATGGGTTCCTGTATCAGCAAAGCGCCCTTGAAGAGAGCGATTTCGCCATCGCTGATCCGAAGGGAACAGAGATCCTTTTTCGCAACCGGCGATTTGTGATTGGTAGAGGCCTCGCCCCCACCGCTGGGATGAAACATTTCACGGCCGCGAACCTAGGCCTTTCTGGGGATATGGAAGTGCTGATCCCGAACTCGATCAATCGCATGCGAGTAAAGGGCGCGGGCAGCCGATTTGTCCATGGAGGGGCGACATTACAGGAAGTCATCATTCCCGTTATCCGCGTCGGGAAGCGGCGCGAAGCCGATGTGGGCCAGGTTGAGGTGCAGATCTTCGTCACCGGTCGCAGTCTGATCTCTTCGGGCCAGACGGCGGTGACTCTTTATCAAGCCCAGCCGGTTTCGGAGAAAATGCGTCCCCGGGAAGTTCTGGCGGGGATTTATGCCATTGATGGCACGCTGATCTCTGATGAGTACACCCTGCTGTTTAACTTCCGATCTGAGAATGCCCGTGAGCGTGAAATGCCGCGTAAGTTCCTGCTCTCAAGGGAAGCGGACCGTTTCAATAATCAGGATGTCATCCTGAAGCTGCGCGAACGGGTCGGCAAGACCAGCCACTACCAGGATTATGCCAGCCATCGCTTCCAGTTGCGACGCGGCATAACCACTGACTTTGATTTCTGAGGAGCCTTCGGATGAGTGACCTCGACACCAAAATCAACGAGCATTTTGCGGGCTTCGTGGTCCGAAAGGACTTGGTGAAAGCGGTCAAGGGCAATGCGATCGTGCCCACCTATGTCTTGGAATATTTGCTAGGCCAGTATTGCGCGACCGATGACGAGGCATCGATCCTGACAGGTATTGAGACTGTGAAGGACGTCTTGCGAAAGCATTACGTCCACCGTAACGAGGCCGGTCTCATTCAGTCGACCATTAAGGAAAAAGGGCACTACAAGGTCATCGACAAAATCAGCGTCTCGCTGAACGAAAAGACCGACAGTTACGAGGCAGTGTTCGACAACCTCGGCATCAAGAAGGTCGCGGTCGACAGCGGCACGGTCAAGGCGCATCCGAAACTGCTTGTGACGGGCGTCTGGTGCATCGCCGATGTCAAATATGAGTTTTCGGAGGACTCCCGGATCTCGCCCTGGCTTCTTGAGTCGATCAAGCCGATCCAGATCGCCAAGGTTGACTACGACCATTATCGCGAGGTCCGCGGGGCTTTCACGTCTGATGAATGGATCGACCTTCTGATGCAGAGCATCGGGTTCAGGCCGGAGGCTTTCGGCCGACGCAGCAAGCTACTGCAGTTGCTGCGTCTGATCCCTTATGTCGAGCGCAACTACAATCTAATCGAGCTCGGCCCAAAAGGGACGGGGAAATCACATATCTATTCCGAGTTTTCGCCCCATGGCCAGCTGATCTCGGGGGGCGAGGTTACGATTCCCAAGCTTTTCGTGAACAACTCGAACGGCCGCATCGGTCTGGTTGGTTATTGGGACGTGGTGGCCTTCGATGAATTCGCTGGGCGCGAAAAGACCGCGAATAAGGCGCTGGTTGATATCATGAAGAATTACATGGCCAACAAGTCCTTCTCGCGTGGGATCAGCCCAATGGGGGCGGAGGCCAGCTTCTCCTTCGTTGGAAACACAGACCACAACGTTCCCTTCATGTTGAAGAATAGTGATCTCTTCGAATCGCTATCGAGCCAGTTTCACGACTCGGCCTTCATCGACCGCCTGCATGCCTATCTGCCTGGCTGGGAGATCGATGTCATCCGCGGCGAGATGTTCACCAAGGGCTATGGCTTCATCGTCGATTACCTGGCCGAGATCCTTCGTCACCTTCGGTCCGAGGATTTTTCGAATCGGCTGGACCAGTTCTTCAAGGTTAGCGAGAAGATTTCGACACGGGATCGGGATGCGATCTACAAGACCATGTCCGGCCTTCTGAAGCTGATATTCCCCGATGGTAGTCAGACGGAGGCAGAGGTCGAAGAATTGCTGCGTCTTACCATGGAATGCCGCAAGCGGGTGAAGGACCAACTCACGAGGATCGACAGCACCTATCCAGAAGTGGATTTCTATTACGTTGGCACGGACGGCGAGAAGCGCAGTGTAACCACGGTCGAAGAAGAGGAATACCCGCAGTTTTATCATCGCAAGCCTGCCCTTAATCGCAATACGCAGGAAAAAACTTCAACCACTGCAGAGGGAGCCGCCCATTCACTTGAGGAAAGGGACGGTGCAGCGGAAGCGGTCATCGCATTGCAGCGTAAGGGAAATACTGTTCCTAAGCCTGCCGAGGGCCATTTCGTCTTCGCAGAGAATCGTAAGGGCGTCAGCTACGAGAAACTTTTCGGCCATTATATCGAGGGGGCAAGTCGCATAATCGTAACAGACCCTTATATCCGGTTTTTCTATCAGATCCGGAACATGATGGAGTTCGTTGAGATGG
This sequence comes from Pseudomonadota bacterium, assembly GCA_021808875.1. The sequence continues at coordinate 21,816 of JAKBAU010000018.1, forward strand.
TGATCCGCCGAAAACCTCCGGAGGATCAGGTCAAGGTTCATCTCGTGACAGGGCCAGACGAAGGGAATATTTCTCGCCAGCGTGAACTTCTCGAATCCATCACGACAGCCTGCACGGGCACGGGTGTTGAATTTAGCTGGGCCTTTGACACGTCGGGCACATCCCATGCGCGCGACATTGTCGCCGACACTGGCTGGAAGATCGTGCTTGATCGCGGCCTCGATATTTTTCAGCCTCCAATTAAGACAGAGGGGTTCTCATTGGGGGACCGATTGCAGGATCATCGAACGATCAAAGGTTTTTATGTGACCTACGTGAAGGAGTTAAATCAAGAAAACAAAGCCCTCTGAAACTGACATGCCCTTGACTAAAGCGGGGCTTCATATGGTTATGTAGATTAGCACATTTTTCACGTTTTACCGTAATGATCTGGGCGAGTTTAGCACATGATTTATCACATAAACAAAATTTTAATAAAATTAACTATATAAATCAATATACTAACATGTAGCTCGTCAGGCTCATAACCTGAAGGTCACAGGTTCAAATCCTGTC
>JAKBAU010000262.1 GCA_021808875.1 Pseudomonadota bacterium
AGCTGCCCACGAGTTCCGCGAACGTTTCCTGAACATATTTAAATAATACTGTAAAAACAATATCTTATTTCCATCCTTGCGAACAGGAACAAAACATGTACGATCCGCCTCAGCCAGCCCCTTGGGATTTGCCCGGGGCTATGGAATAAGGAGCGGTGGCATGAGTCAGGCGGCATTGCAGATCGTGAGCAGGGAAGACAATTCGGATCGGAAAAAGGCGCTCGAAGCGGCCTTGCTGCAGATCGATCGGGCTTTTGGCAAAGGCTCAGTCATGAAGCTGGGCAGCCGGGAGGCAGTTGAAATTGATACCGTCTCGACGGGTTCTCTCGGCCTTGATATCGCGCTCGGTATCGGCGGTCTGCCGCGTGGACGCATCGTTGAGATTTACGGCCCGGAATCCTCGGGTAAAACCACCTTGGCGCTGCACGCAGTCGCTGAGGTGCAAAAGAAGGGTGGGGTTGCGGCCTATATCGATGCGGAGCACGCGCTGGATCCGATCTATGCTCGCAAGCTTGGCGTAGACATCAACGAACTCTTGATCTCTCAGCCCGATACGGGTGAGCAGGCTCTGGAAATTGCCGATACGCTGGTGCGTTCCGGCGGTATTGATATCGTCGTCATCGACTCGGTTGCAGCCCTGACGCCCAAGGCCGAACTCGAAGGGGAAATGGGCGACCAGCTTCCTGGCCTGCAGGCAAGGCTGATGAGCCAGGCGCTGCGCAAGCTCACCGCCTCGATTTCCAAGTCCAAGAGCCTTGTTATTTTTATCAATCAGATCCGCATGAAGATTGGCATCATGTTCGGCAATCCGGAGACAACCACCGGTGGTAATGCGCTCAAGTTCTACGCCTCGGTGCGCCTTGATATCCGTCGCATCGGTGCCATCAAGGATCGTGACGAAGTGGTTGGCAACCAGACCCGCGTCAAGGTGGTCAAGAATAAGGTTGCCCCGCCGTTCAAGCAGGTCGAGTTCGACATCATGTATGGCAAGGGTATCTCAAAGAACGGCGAACTTGTCGATCTTGGGGTCAAGGTTGGTGTAGTAGAGAAGTCGGGGGCGTGGTTCTCCTATAACGGCCAGCGCATCGGACAGGGGCGGGAGAACGCCAAGCAATTTCTGACCGACAATCCGGATATCGCCGCCAAGATCGAAGGGCAGATCCGCGAGTCGGCGGGTCTGCTAGCAGACGTCCTTGCCCATGGCGAGGAAGAGGTTAACGCGACCGCTGACGAGTAAGCCGGCTCGGCCGAGGCGAAGCGCGTCCGATCAATTGTCGTTCCTGTTGGCATGGGAACGGCTCCGGGAGGGGCGCTCCGCTTCGGGGCGCCCCTCCTTTTCGCTTGCTTGGCCGTGGTGACAGCGAGCCGCGACCCCGCTACATACGGGGTATGAAAAGTCTCGCTGACATCCGCTCGAACTTCCTCGAGTTCTTCCACCGGCATGGCCATGAGGTTATCGCCTCCTCGCCCCTGGTGCCGCGCAACGACCCCAGCCTGCTGTTTACCAATGCCGGCATGGTGCAGTTCAAAAACGTGTTCACCGGTCAGGAAACGCGCGCATATTCCCGGGCAGCCAGCGTGCAGAAATGTCTGCGGGCCGGTGGCAAGCACAATGATCTTGATAATGTCGGCTATACCGCCCGGCACCACACTTTTTTCGAGATGCTGGGCAATTTCTCGTTCGGGGACTACTTCAAGGACGACGCGATCGCACTTGCCTGGCAATTACTCACCCGTGAGTTTGCCATACCGGCCGAAAAGCTCACAGTGACCGTCTTCGCTGAAGATGAGGATGCTGCGCAGATCTGGAAGAAGGTAGCGGGTTTCAGCGATTCGCGGATCATCCGGATTGCTACCAGCGACAATTTCTGGTCCATGGGCGACAGCGGTCCGTGTGGCCCTTGCTCCGAGATTTTCTACGACCATGGAGACCATATCGCTGGTGGACCGCCCGGTTCGCCCGACGCCGATGGTGACCGTTTCGTCGAGATTTGGAATCTTGTGTTCATGCAGTTCGATCAGCAGCCAGGGGCGGAGCGGTTGCGCCTGCCCAGGCCCTCGATCGATACCGGTATGGGACTTGAACGGATCGCTGCGGTTCTTCAGGGCGTGCACGACAATTACGACACCGATCTGTTCCGCCATCTCATCCAGGCCTCGGCTGAACTGAGCGGACAAGGCGCAACCGGGGCTCATGCTGCCAGTCATCGGGTGATTTCCGATCATCTTCGCTCTACGTCATTTCTGATTGCCGATGGCGTGCTTCCCTCCAATGAGGGGCGTGGCTATGTGCTGCGTCGGATCATGCGTCGTGCCATGCGGCACGCCCACCTTCTGGGCGCCAAGGAGCCGTTGCTGTACCGGCTGGTACCGGTCTTGCTTGCCGAAATGGGGCAGGCCTACCCGGAACTCAAACGCGCCGAGGCGTTGATTTCGGAAACCTTGCGTATTGAGGAGCTGCGTTTTCGTGAGACGCTGGCGCGTGGCCTGAAATTGCTTGACGAGGCCAGCGAGCAATTGTCCAGCGGAGAGGAGCTGGCAGGTGAAACGGCCTTTAAGCTCTATGACACCTATGGCTTTCCGCTCGATCTGACCGAGGATGCCTTGCGTGTGCGCGGTATCGGCGTGGACCGCGCTGGCTTCGAGGCCGCCATGCAACGGCAGCGCACGGAAGCGCGCAGGGCCTGGGCGGGATCGGGTGAAGCCAGCGACGACCGCATCTGGTTCGAGCTGCGCGAGGAGTTCGGGGCGAGTGAGTTTCTGGGCTATGACAGTGACATGGCCGAAGGCACCATCCTTGCTATGATCCACGATGGCCATCGGGTGGACGCGGCCAAAGCCGGCGACACGGTACGGATCCTGACCAACCAGACCCCGTTCTATGCCGAATCCGGCGGGCAGGTCGGCGATGAGGGCGCTATGTTCTCCGCCAAAGGTGCTGAGGCCGAAATCCGCGACACGGAAAAGAAGCTTGGTGCACTGCATGTTCACGTCGCGGTCGTATCACGCGGGGAGTTCAAGATCGGCGATGCGGTTGAACTGCGCATTGATGCCGAGCGCCGTCGTGCCACGCGCGCCAACCACTCGGCTACACATCTGCTCCACGCTGCCCTCAAACGTGTTCTGGGCCCGCACGTGGCCCAGAAAGGCTCGATGGTGGGACCCGACCGTTTGCGCTTTGATTTCAGCCATCCCAAGGCTCTCAGCGGCGTGGAACTCGAGCGCGTCGAAAGCCAGGTTAATGCCGTCATCCGGCAGAACGGCGACGTGTCCACGCGCCTGATGCCCACAGAGGAGGCGATCTCCGCCGGCGCCGAAGCGCTTTTCGGGGAAAAGTACGGCAATGAAGTGCGTGTCCTGAGCATGGGTGAGGACAATGGCGGACCCATGCCCTATTCGGTGGAGCTCTGTGGTGGCACCCATGTGCGCCGCCTCGGTGACATCGGCCTGTTCACGATATTGGCCGAAACTGCCGTCGCTTCCGGTGTCCGCCGCATTGAAGCGATGACCAGCGAAGCGGCCCGACTCTACCTGACGGCTCGTGCAGATCTGGCGCGGGAGGCAGCTGCCGTGCTCAAAACTGCTCCCGGCGAGCTGCCGGTGCGTCTCCAGCAACTGAGCGAAGAGCGGCGGCGCCTGGAACGGGAGCTGGTTGAGGCCCGGCGGGCTCTGGCGCTGGCCGGCCCTGGCGATGCCGGCGCTGCGGCGGAGGGTCAGGAGACGATAGGCAACGTCGCCTTTCTCTATCGTCCGCTGCGTGATTTTCCCACCAAGGATCTCAAAGCGGTTGCCGATGAAGCCAAGGCCAAGCTTGGTTCGGGCATTGTCGTGATTGCCAATACAGTCGAAGGCAAGGTGTCGCTGGTTGTTGGCGTTTCTGCGGATCTCTCTGCCCGCTTTTCTGCGGGCGAGCTCGTGCGTATCGGCTCGGAGCCTCTGGGAGGCCGGGGAGGTGGGCGCGCCGACATGGCTCAGGGCGGCGGCCCGGAGGTCGACAAGCTTGAGGCAGCAGTGGAGGCGATCCGCGCCGCCATTGTCGCCCGCGCGCAAAGCTGGCGCGGCTGATCACGCCCGCGTGAGCTTGAACCGCACTCTGTGCCTTGGCGCATGGCCAGATGCTGCGGCAAAAGGCCCGGGCTGCGCCTAAAAGGCGCAGCCGCGCTCATGCGGTGGCGGTTTGCTCAGGCCAATGCGGCGCGCAGATTCTCACCAAGCTTGTCGAGGAAGCCCTCAGTGGTCAGCCACTTCTGCTCCGGCCCGATCAGAAGCGC
>JAKBAU010000263.1 GCA_021808875.1 Pseudomonadota bacterium
CTTGGCCAATATGCGCTGAACACCCTGCGTCACCCGATTGCCATAGGCTACGCGAGTGATGTGCACGCCGTTGCGGATTTCGTTCGCAGACGCATGCACTCTGGGCATCGGTCGGAAATAGGCGTCAACACTAGGTACATCTGTTGTGAGCACATGCACATCATGACCAAGGGCCACGAGGTTCTCGCTCACCTTCTGGATTTGGACTTCAACGCCGCCTATCACCGGGCCATAAGCGTGCGGAACCTGAAGTATTCTCATGGATCGCCATTGTGGGGCATGTATCGTATCCCGCTAACCCATACGGTTTTCAATATGGCCTAGAATTCGTCTGCGCAGAGGGGTCTCAAACCACTTAAAGACCGCAACCGCTGCCATGTTGACCAAAACGAAGAATACAATTGCGGATGGTATATTTTGCCACGGCAACAGGAAAATTCTGGTCATCAGCCACTTCCACCACCACAGCAGCGGCAGGTGCAAGATATAAAGAGCAAAGCTTGCCTCGCCCAGAAGCAGAATAAACGGCGTTGAAAGCAGCATTTGACGTTTATCAAGCTGGCTGCCCAACCATATCAACGCCCCTGAAAGTGGAACGATCGCCAAATTCGAAGAGAAGGGGGCCGGTAATCTGGTACGCAGTACCAGCAGCGATATGAGAAGGGCAGCTGTCGACCAAAAGAGTTTTGACGCATGCCTTATGGTGGTCTCCTGGTGATGTGCATAGAGGCGGGCAAGCGCAATCCCGAAAAGAAACGACGGCAAATGCAAGAGGGGGAAAAATGCTCGAAAATGCGTCCAGAATTCGGATCGGCTTAGAAATATCTGGGGAATAGCAGATGGAGGGACGATGAGTGCGGTCAGGCAAACCAGAGCGTACGCCGAAAAAAGAAGAGGCCTCACCGGCACTTTTGAAATCGGTTGGATCAGGAAGGGAAAAATCAAATAGAAGAAGCACTCGGTGGATAGCGACCATGCCGGACCATTCCAGGACGTTGAAACTTTAGGCCACCAGGCCTGAAGGAAGAGGGGTGTCAGGATGATTGACGCGTCAAAGTGACTGACGCGAGATACCAAAACTGAATATATTATTGGTGGTAGTGAAATGAGAAGGCTGAGATAATAAACTGGCGCGATACGCGCAAAGCGCGCTCTCCAGAATTTCAAAGCTCCCTGCGTGACTGGCATGCTGTCAAGCACGTCGGCATAGACGTAGGTAAGTATGAACCCTGATAATATGAAGTAGAACGTAACTGCGGCTACTGCACTCGGATAGAGGCGGCTGCCGTATTGCGAAGATGCCGGCTCATCCCAGAAATGGTAAGCCACAACAATAGCAGTTGCAAAGAAGCGCAGTCCGGTAAGCGCTCTGAGCGGGGACTTCCCGACCGATGCCGTAGTTTGGTGCAAATTAGTGTGGGGACCTTGGGAGTTATCGTGATAATGCTGTACCTCTTGCCCCAAATTCATTCATTGAGCCCCTGTTACCCCTGAGTAGACCCGCAAAATAGCATTGTATTAGAGCCGAGTGGAGTCTGGGGCGTCCTTGTCCGCGTTTAGCCTGTCGGTCCGCCCCACTTTTCTTCGAATGCCCAGACATCCTCAAAGCCAATCACCCTGCAGAAACTGTTAACGTCCGTCATCGGGATATCGGCCGGCCTGTCGTCCAGCTCATCGGCCCATCGCAAGAGGGACTTTTCCATCGCTGATGCCGCGACGAGACGGGTTAGTGAGGGATAGATGGCAAAGGCAGAGCTGATATCCTCAAGCTCCTTGCCCTTTAAATCGGCGTAAGACCACCATTGGTCATCTGGGCCATGACGGGTTGGTCAAAGACGGCGCAGGCCTTGGCCATCTCCTCGGTGCTCGTGTGCGCTTCGGGAAAGAAGATATCGGCGCCGGCCCTGGCATAGGCGTCAAGCCGGCGCAGGACGCCGTCGAGCCCTTCGGACTGATCGGCATCGGTACGTGCGATGACCAGCATGTCCTCGCGTGCGTCGACCGCGACTTTGATCTTGTCTGCCATGTCGCTTGCGGGGATCACGCGCTAGAAAGGGGTATGGCCGCACTTTTTGGGAAACCCCTGATCCTCAAGCGGTATGGCGGCAACCCCTGCAGCCTCATAGCGCTTGACCGTGTGGTGGACATTGAGATGTCCATCATAGCCGGTGCCGGCATCTGCGATGAGCGCGGCATTGCTGCTGCGCGCCAGTGTCGCCATGCGATCGTGCATCTGGGTATGGGTGGCAAGGCCGGCATTCGGCAGGCCCAAGGCCGATGCCGTCAGCCAGTATCCGGTGCCATAGACGACATCGAAGCCGGCGCAGTTGGCGACGGCGGCGGCGATCATGTCCTGGCTGCCCGGCACCGCGAAAAATCTACCGGTAGCCAGTTTTGTACGTAATCCTGGAGCTGCCATGGTTACGCTTGGCCTAGGCTGACGCAGGGCTCATACCCCTAGAGGAAACCAGTGCCCTGCTCGAGAGCTGCGTTCAGTTTTATCTCTATCGCCCGTCGCCTCTTATATCCTTGTATTCAGGTTGTATTTCATTATCGCGCCGTGTCTTCCATCGCGTTGGCGTTCCAGGGCATACACCTCACCGGCTGGTCCATGGCGCTTGGCCAGAACCGTCTTGATGGCGCAAAGATCCGTGGCGGTGAGATGGACCCGCCCGAGCTCTTCAAGGCTGGCGAGATGGGCCCTGCTACGGGCGCCGATGATGACGGCACCAACGCTGGGTTGCTCTAGAACATAGCGCGAGGCGATCGCGGCGATACTGGCGTCGTGACGTTTGGCGACACTGGCGAGCGTCGCCAGCAATTCCTGGAACAGATCCCAGCTGCCAAACTCATCGATGATCAACTTATATTTTGTCAGCGAGCGGTTGGGCAGTGGCTCGACCGGCTCCCTTTGGCCGAGCCAGCGGGCGCTGAGAAACCCACCGGCCAATGTGCCGTAACACAAAAGTGCGACCCCACACTCCGCGGCGCTCGCGGCAAAGTTGCCAGCAGGACGCTCATCGAGCAGGGAATACTGGACCTGCATGGCGGCCAGATCCACGCCACCCTGGTGCAGAGCCCGCAGATGTTTGGCATCGAAATTGGTACCGCCGATCAGATGGATTTTGCCTTCCTGCTGCAGCTCCTTGAGCCACAGGGCTGTTTCGATGGCGCCGGGAATTTGGTAATCCCACCAATGAAACTGGACGAGGTCAAGGCGCTCGCAGTTCAGCCGGCGCAAAGAGCGCTCGATCGCACCGCGTACATAGGCGCGATCCATGCGTGGCAGGGCATCCAGGTCAGGTACGAATTTGGTATGCACTTTGAGACGTGTGAGTGCCTCCTCGCCGCGCTGTTGCTGCAACTGACGGCGGACCTGACCTAGAATATCCTCAACTCCGGTATAGATGTCCGCACAATCAAAAGTCGTATAGCCGGCGTCGTGGAAGGCGATGAGATTATTCACTGCCTCGACGCGATCGACCTCGCCATGGCCTCCAGCCAACTGCCAACATCCGGTGATGATGCGGGTGATCTGGTAATCCTTGCGCAGCGAGTGCGTTTCAGGGCTCATCGTGAGGGCTCTGCTTGAAAAGCGGAGTTGCGGTCACATCGGTATGGCGAAACTGTCGCCGCTTCGTCCGGCTGATGCGAAACCGGGTTTGGCAATTAGGATCCGGACAGGCGACCTCACTGTCGGTTGAGACCCAGTCATTGGGATCTGTCGGTCGTTGTTTGACGGGCAAGAGTGGTAACAGCGCCGCCAAGGAATAGATCGAAAAGCCTTGGCCCGGAGGAAGATAGAGCATCTCGCCGTGCAACTCGAAGCTGTCACCCGGTTTTGCTGAACAGAAAATTTCTGCGCCCTCAGGAGCAATCACTTCGACGCGCAAGTCCCAGAGTTCGAAGCTGTCACTGGGCGGCGGCAGGGAGTTTGGCATGGTGGCTGCTGATCCTTTCTGCCCAAAGGCTGGTGATGAAAGCGAGTGCGAATGCGCTGCCTGCGGTCAGCGCGATCGCCGGTCCGAGGCCGGCCGCGGCACCGAAGAGGCTGCTGCTGGATAGGGCGATTGCCGTGGGGCCGAGGCCTGCCCCAAGGGCTACGCTCAGAAAGAAACTCACCGCCATTGCCCGTCCACGCAAGTGATTGGGCGTGGCATCGAGTATCGCTGAAAGACCCGAGGCGGTGACGATCGCAGAGAGTGTAAAGTAAAGGCCGGTCACCACCATCACAAAGGCCGAATGTGCGCTTGCAAAG